>CASEVW010000154.1 GCA_949291395.1 uncultured Oscillospiraceae bacterium
CGCAGCTCGTTTTTCCAAAGGCCGCCGGTGATGCTGAACAAAAAGGCCCGTGGGTTCTGGGCTTCGTCCAGGGGGACCGTGAGCTCCAGGCACCGCAGAAAGGTTTGCTGGTACAGATCGTCCGCATCGGCTGCATAGCCGGTGAGCCGGTGGCAGTAACGATAGATCTCGGGGCCGTATTGGTCCACCAGGCGGGAAACATCAGCCGCTTGCATCCGTGTATCATCTCCTTTGCGTGGTCTGCCATGGCGCCGGGGCGTTTTGTCCCTGGCATAGAGTGATCGTCGCCAGAAGGGGGACGGTTCACTGTTTTGAAAAAATTTTTGCAAAAAAGCGGCGGGCGCATCCCTGAAACGATGCGTCCGCCGCTTGTGTATTTGGTCTCGGGCCGGTCAGCTGCGCAGGAAGGCCCACATGGCCGGGTAGAGCTTGTCGCTGTGGACCACATAGCTGCTGTGGGTCTCGCCGGGCAGGATCAGCAGCTTTGCACCCGGGATGGACCGGGCGATGCGCCGGGTCTGTTCCTCTACGATCAGGTCTTTTTCGCCGGCCAGCACCAGGGTGGGAACTTTGATGCCGGTGAGCTGCCAGCCCGCCAGGTGGGGCTGGGTGAGCATCAGGTCCAGCTTGGGGTCCGGCGAGATGCGGTTTTGCAGCAGCATCAGCCCCCGCCAGGGCTCCTTAATGCCGGAGGGGGTCATGTTGGCCCCGGCCACCACCAGCTTGCCCAGCAGATCGGGCCAGCGGATGGCCACCAGCAGGCCCACGATGCCGCCGTCAGAAAAGCCGCAGAAATAGGGCTTTTCCAGGCCCTGCTGGCGGATGAATTCCGCCACGTCTTCGGCCATTTCCCGGTAGGTGAGGGTGGGCACGGGGGCGCTTTTGCCGTGGCCCCGGCTGTCCAGCGCATAGACGGTGTAATACCGGGACAGGTCCTGGATGGCCCGGTCAAAGATGGTGTGGTCCTCGCCGTTGCCGTGGACCAGCAAAAAGGGCCGGCCGCTGCCCTGTTTGTGATAATACAGCTTTAGCCCGTTGACTTTTGCATACATGAACACTCGCTCCTTTGCCAGGCATCGCCTTTATTTTTACTATCTTTTATTATAGCACGAAGGCGGGGCGCAAAAAGCAAGAAATTATGAATAAACCGGCGGTTTATGCTTCGTCTTGACCGGGGTTCATGCTTCGTCTTGCAGCTCGGTCATGTTCACCCAGTAGCGCTTGGGGCAGTGGGTGCGGCGCAGGGCATGGTTTTCCCGGGCGGCGATGGCGATGGTCTTGTAAAACTGCTTCCACATGGCCTGGTAAGCGGCTTCCTCCTGGCTTTCCTCCGGGAATTGGGGCGGCTGGCTCAGCTGGACGTATTCCGCCTGGCCCTGTTTGGACAGCAGGGCCGCGCCGTGGGAGGCATCGTAGATGATGAAATTTTCGCTGGGGAACCGCTGGCAGAAATGCAGCCGCAAAAGGGGCAGCACATAGTTTTTGGGGGTGATGGTGCAGCCCAGAAAGCTGCCGTAATCCCGAAAGCGCACAAAGCCGGTGAGCAGATGGGCCTCGCTGGTGACGTGCTTTTCCATTTGCAGCACCGGGGCCACGTCTTCATGGCCGGACATGTACAGCACCGCCGGGCCCTTTTGGTAGCCCAGCAGCAAAAACCGCAGGATGCGGGATTCCTTGTCCGGCTGGCCGGAGAGAAAGGCGTGGGCGATACAGGAGCGGGCGCCCCGGCCCAGCTTTTTGGGAAAGCTGGCGCTGACCCGGCGGGCCTTGTCCGGCTGGGTGGGGATGTGCTTTTCGGGGAAAAGGGTGGCGGCGGGGCTGTCTTCCGGCAGGATGTCGAAAGGGATCTCCTTTTGATAGACGCTTTCAAACACGCAGCACAGAAAACCCTGGAAACTGCCGTCGTACCGGTACACTACATCTTGCTGGCGATACATGAGATGGCTTCCTCCTTTGCCTGGGCCAGGGTGGGCAGCGGTCCGCCGCCGGTGAGGGTGTGGACGGCGGCATCAAAAAAGCTGAGCTGCTGCGCGCCGGGGGAAAAGGCGTTGGGGTCGATGAGGGCGGCGGCGATGGACCGGCGGCCGAAGCCGGACGCGCCGGAAAAGCCCTTGCAGCTGATGAAATACTGGGCCCGCTTGAGCACCACCCCCAG
>CASEVW010000155.1 GCA_949291395.1 uncultured Oscillospiraceae bacterium
CAACGTGCGCCGCGAGGTGCCCGCCGCCGGCGACATCGTGGTGCTGCTGGGCGGCGCCACCGGCCGTGACGGCTGCGGCGGCGCCACCGGCTCCTCCAAGGCCCACAAGCTGGAGAGCCTGGAGACCTGCGGGGCCGAGGTGCAGAAGGGCAACGCTCCCATCGAGCGCAAACTGCAGCGGCTGTTCCGCCGCCCCGAGGCCACCCGCCTGATCAAGCGCTGCAACGATTTTGGCGCGGGCGGCGTGTCCGTTGCCATCGGCGAGCTGGCCGACGGCCTGGCCATCGACCTGGACGCCGTGCCCAAAAAGTACGACGGCCTGGACGGCACCGAGCTGGCCATCAGCGAGAGCCAGGAGCGCATGGCGGTGGTGCTGGCCCCCGAGGACGTGGACGCCTTTGTGGCCCTGGCCCACGAGGAGAACCTGGACGCCGCCGTGGTGGCCACCGTCACCGAGGAGCCCCGCCTGACCATGACCTGGAAAGGCAACACCATCGTGGACATCAGCCGCCATTTCCTGAACTCCAACGGCGCGGAAAAGCGGGCCAAGGTGCTGGTCTACGACTGCCAGGACTACAAGGTGGAATGGAAGGGCGACACCTGGGCCGAAAAGCTGGAAAACCTGGTGAGCGACCTGAACGTGTGCAGCAAAAAGGGCCTGTCTGAGCGGTTTGACTCCACCATCGGCGCGGCCACCGTGCTGATGCCCTTCGGCGGCAAGTACCAGCTGACCCCGGCCCAGGCCATGGCGGCCAAGCTGCCGGTGCCCGGCGAGACCACCACCTGCAGCGGCATGGCCTGGGGCTACAACCCCTATCTGATGGAGAAAAAGCAGTACAGCGGCGCTTACCTGGCCGTTGTGGAAAGCGTTTCCAAACTGGTGGCCAGCGGCTTCCGCTTTGAGGATGCCTACCTGACCTTCCAGGAATACTTCGAGCGCCTGGGCGACGCGCCGGAGCGGTGGGGCAAGCCCTTCACCGCCCTGCTGGGCGCCCTGATGGCTCAGGTGGACCTGGGCGTGGCCGCCATCGGCGGCAAGGACAGCATGTCCGGCAGCTTTGAGGACCTGGACGTGCCCCCCACCCTGGTGAGCTTCGCCACCGCCATCGGCAACACCAAAAACGTCATCAGCCCCGAGTTCAAGACCGCCGGCAGCAAGGTGGTCTGGCTGTGCCCCGAATACCAGGACCGGCTGGAACTGCGGCCGGAGCCCCGCAGCCTGAAGCGGCTGTTCCGCCAGGTGGAAGCGCTCATCGCCGAGGGCAAGGTGAAGGCGGCCTACACCCCCGGTTACGGCTGCACCGCCGAGGCCCTGTTCAAGATGTGCCTGGGCAACCGTTTGGGCATCGCCCTGGAAAAAGACGTGAACACCGAGCACCTGTTCCTGCCCGCTTACGGCAGCTTTGTGCTGGAGGTGGACCCGGCGCTGGAGCTGGAAGGCACGCTGCTGGGCTATGTGACCGAGGAGTACACCTTCCGCATCGGCGGCGAGGTGGTGGATATGGCCCGGTTGCAGGAAGCCTGGGAATCCAAGCTGGAGCCGGTGTTCCCCTACCGGGGCGCGGGCGAGACGGTGGAGAAGGTGTGCTTTGAAGCCAAGGAGCGCAAAGCCCCGGCCATCGGCATCGCAAAGCCCAAGGTCATCATCCCGGTATTCCCCGGCACCAACTGCGAGTACGACACCGCCCGGGCCTTTGCCCGCGCCGGGGCCGACCCGAAGGTGCTGGTCATCAACAACCTGAGCGCTTCCGCCGTGGCGGAAAGCTGCCAGGCCCTGACCCAGGCCATCCGGGAAAGCCAGATCGTCATGCTGCCCGGCGGCTTCTCCGGCGGCGACGAGCCGGACGGCAGCGCCAAGTTCATCACCGCCTTCCTGCGGGCCCCCTCGGTGGCCGAAGCGGTGCAGGAGCTGCTGCAAAAGCGGGACGGCCTGATGCTGGGCATCTGCAACGGCTTCCAGGCGCTGATCAAGCTGGGCCTTGTGCCCTACGGGGAGATCCGGCCCATCACCGCCGGCTGCCCCACCCTCACCTTCAACACCATCGACCGGCACCAGAGCATGCTGGTGAACACCCGGGTGGCCTCCAACAAGAGCCCCTGGCTGAGCCGGTGCAGCGTGGACCAGGTGCACACCATCGCCATCAGCCACGGCGAGGGCCGCTTTGTGGCCAGCGACGAGGTGGTGAAGAGCCTGATCGACAACGGCCAGATCGCCACCCAGTATGTGGACCTTGCCGGCCAGCCCACCATGGACCTGCGCTACAACCCCAACGGCAGCGTGCTGGCCATCGAGGGCATCACCAGCCCGGACGGCCGTGTGCTGGGCAAGATGGGCCACACCGAGCGCAGCGGCGACGCGCTGTACAAAAACGTGCCCGGCGACAAGTACCAGCCCCTGTTTGAGGGCGGCGTGGATTACTTCAAGCTGTAAACCCACAACGAAAAACGGTCTGCCCCGGCCCCGCCGGGGCAGACCGTCTGTTAGAAAATCACAGAAAGGGGAACCCTCATGTCCCACGATAAATACATCTCGCCCTTTGAGACCCGCTATGCCTCCCCGGAGATGCAGTACATCTTCTCGGAGGACAACAAGTTCCGCACCTGGCGGCGGCTGTGGATCGCCCTGGCCAAGGCGGAAAAGGCTGCCGGCCTCGCCATCACCGACGAGCAGATCGCCGAGCTGGAAGCCCACAAGGACGACATCAACTACGAGGATGCCATCCGCCGGGAGAAGGAGTGCCGCCACGACGTGATGAGCCACGTGTACGCCTACGGCCTGCAGTGCCCCAAGGCGAAAGGCATCATCCACCTGGGCGCCACCAGCTGCTATGTGGGCGACAACACCGACGTGCTGGTGATGAAAGAGGGCCTGGAACTGGTGCAGAAGAAGCTGGTGGGCGTGATGGCCCTGCTGGCAAAATTCGCCGACCAATACAAAGAGATGCCCGCCCTGGCCTACACCCATCTGCAGCCCGCCCAGCTGACCACCGTGGGCAAGCGGGCCAGCCTGTGGCTCAACGAGCTGTACATGGACTACGAGGAGATCACCGCCCGGATGAACGGCCTGGCCCTGCTGGGCAGCAAGGGAACCACCGGCACCCAGGCCAGCTTTGTGGAGCTGTTCGAGGGGGACGCCGCCCGCATCAAGGCGGTGGAGGCTGCCATCGCCGCCGAGATGGGCTTTGACAAGGTGGTGCCGGTGTCCGGCCAGACCTACAGCCGCAAGGTGGACTTCCAGGTGCTGAGCGCCTTGTCCGGCCTGGCCCAGAGCGCCATGAAGATGTGCACCGATATCCGCATCCTGGCCAACTTCAAGGAGATGGAAGAGCCCTTCGAGAAGAATCAGATCGGTTCCTCCGCCATGCCCTACAAGCGCAACCCCATGCGCTGCGAGCGGGTGTGCGCCCTGGCCCGTTACCTGATGGTGGACATCCTGAACCCGGCCTTCACCGCCGGCACCCAGTGGTTCGAGCGCACCCTGGATGACTCCGCCAACAAGCGCATCGCTGTGGCGGAGGCCTTCCTGGCGGCGGACGCCATCCTGAACATCCTGCTGAACGTCTGCGACGGCCTGGTGGTGTATCCCAAGGTCATCCGCAGCCGGGTGATGGCCGAGCTGCCCTTCATGGCCTCGGAGAACATCATGATGAGCGCCGTGAAGAAGGGCGGCGACCGGCAGGAGCTGCACGAGAAGCTGCGCCAGCACTCCATCGCCGCCGCGGCCCAGGTCAAAGAAGAGGGCAAGCCCAACGACCTGATCGACCGGGTGGTGAACGACCCCAGCTTCGGCCTGACCCACGCCGACATCGACGGCGTTCTGGTGCCGGAGCACTTCACCGGCCGCAGCGCCCAGCAGGTGGAGGAGTTCCTGCGGGAGGTCATCCAGCCCGTGCTGGACGCCCACCCCGAAGCTGCCGGCCAGCATGCCGAGCTGAACGTCTGATCCCATCAGCCGAATAAAGTAAAAGAAAACCGCCTCTTTTCGGCCCGGTTTCGGGCAGGAAAGAGGCGGCTTTTTGCGTTTTGAACGGGCAAAGCGCTCAGGGCTTGCAGCCCAGGGCGATGCGCAGCATCAGGGCGTAATCGTCCAAAGCGCGCACCAGGTCATAATCGCCGTTGTGCTTGGCCCAGTCCGACCCGTGGCCCCGCACCGAGATCATCACCATGCGGGCGCACTGTTCCGGCGGCAGCGGGCAGTTCAGCTGGCCACTGGCCTGGCCCCGCACCAGCAGATCCTCCAGGATGCGGCTGATGGGCCGGCTTTCGGAAAGGTAGTTGTGCTTTGCGTCGTGGGCCGGGGCGCTGGTCAGGCAGCGGCACACCCCCACGCCCACCCGCTGGCAGTACACGCCGTAGCTGTGGATGAAACGGTCCAGGTTGGCCGCTTCGTCCGAGCTGAAGCGGGGCAGCACTTCCTGCTGGTAAAAATCGTCGATGCCGGCGAAAAAAGCCAGCAGCAGGTCCGCTTTTTCGGGGAAGTAGTGGTAAAATGTTCCGGTAGAGATGCCAAGGCTGCTGCAGATGCCTCGCACGGTCAGGTTCTCATACCCTACCTGATCGATCATGGGGTAGATCTGCTCCAGCAGTTCTTGACGGCGCGCGTTTTTTTTGACCGCCGTTCGCATGAGTCAAGACCTCCTTGTTCTGATGGATCACCGTGACCGGCCTCCAACAGACCGATCTCTTAATATAAACTTATTATAGAACACTATCCACAAAAAAACAAACATTTTGTTCAAAAATAGTTTGGAAATAATATAAAAACGAACAAAACGGGTATGGATCGGCGGCCGGGGCGGCGAACGATGGCGAAGAATGTGGAAAAGGGGTGTAAACTGTGAAAGCTGCGCGCGGACGGTATCCCTTTGCGGCGAAATGTGTTATAATAGCGAAACGGATGCCTGCGCGCGCCCAGCGGAGGAAGGGCGCGCCGCGGCAGGAACGACCAAAACAATAAGGAAAGGCGGGAACGGCAGCATGCGGGAGCTTTGCCGGGTGGATCGAAAATTGAGCGAGGAGGACGCGCTGTATGTGCTGGCTCAGGCCAGCCACGGCACGCTGTGCACCATCAACGAGGACGGCTGGCCCTACGGGGTGCCCATGGCCTCGGCGCTGAAGGGGCGCACCCTCTATTTTCATACGGCAAAGCGGGGGCAGAAGCTGGAAAACCTGCGCCGCTGCGAAAAGGCCAGCTACACCGCCGTGCTCTATGCGGACAACGTGCCCCAGCGGTTCGAGATGATCTTTGCCAGCGCCATCGCCCAGGGCCGGGTGCGGGAGATCACCGAGGAAGCCGAGCGGCTGGAGGCCATGCGGATCATCTGTGAAAAATATTCCGCCGAATACCTGGACACCGAAAACTACCATCGCACCATGAAGGGCATGCCCGCCCTGGTGATGCTGGCCATGGACATTGACGAGGTGCGGGGCAAGGCCAACAAGGGCAAGCTGAAAGGCCGGGAGGGATGACCGTGCGGCTGGATAAATACGTGGCCCAGGCTTTGCAGATCACCCGCAGCCAGGCCCGGAACCTGATCGCCAAGGGCGGCGTGACGGTGGACGGCCAGGTGTGCAAAAAAGCGGACGCTGCCCTCAAAGGCGGCGAGGCGGTGCAGGCCGGCGGCCAGACCCTGGGCCGGGAAGCGTTCGTTTACATCATGCTCAACAAGCCCATGGGGGTGGTGAGCGCCAGCACCGACAAGCGGGACACCACGGTGGTGGATCTTCTGCAGGGGGCTTTCCCCCGGCGGGAGCTGTTCCCGGCGGGCCGGCTGGACAAGACCAGCACCGGCTTTGTGCTGCTCACCGACGACGGGGCTTTCGCCCACGACATCTTATCGCCCCGCCGGCATGTGCCCAAGACCTACCGGGTGCGGCTGGACACGCCGGTGACCCAGGCCATGGCTGAGGCCTTTGCCCAGGGCGTGACCCTGGCGGACGGCCAGACCATGCAGCCGGCCCAGCTGATCCCGGACGAGGCCGACCCGCTGGCGGCCACCGTGGTGCTGCGCCAGGGGGTGTACCACCAGATCAAGCGGATGTTCGGCGTGCTGGGGGCTGGTGTGGACGAATTGCACCGGCAGGCCATCGGCGGGCTGGAGCTGGACCCGGCCCTGGCCCCCGGCCAGTGGAGGGCCATCACGCCCCAGGAGCTGGAGCGCCTTGCGCCCGGCCGCAAAAAGGGATGAAAATACCGGCCCGGAAGGCCGTTTCTCTGCCCGGGAAGATGCTTTTCCGGGGCACTGTTCAAAACTACACAATAAATGGCAGAAAATTTCGGTGAAATATGTTGCAAAAGTAAATTCTCTTGTGTAAAATATACACAGAGAGCCTTTTCTATTGTTCAAAATCACAAACATGCGTGTGGAAAACATCAGCGAGAGTAAAAGGGGAGCGAATTATGGCTAACAGAGTGTTTCAAGGCGTTGTCTACCAAATGAAGGATGCCATCGACCGGCTGGTGGGCGTGGTAGATGAGACCGGCACCGTTATCTCTTGTTCGGACCTGAACATGATCGGCGAGGTGCGGGACGGTTTTGTCACCGAGCGCCTGACCGGCGACAGCTTCGTGAAGGACGGGTGCAGCTATCACCAGTTCAGCTCGAACAAGCACAACGATTATGCCGTGTATGTGGAAGGCACCGACGAGACTGCCGCTCAGTTTGCCAGTTTGCTGGCCATCAGCCTTCAGAGCATCAAGCAGTATCACGACGAAAAGTTCGACAAGACCAACTTCATTAAAAACGTGGTGCTGGATAACATCCTGCCCGGCGATATCTACGCCAAGGCCCGGGAGCTGCATTTTGCCACCGACGTGTCCCGGGTGGTCTTTTTGATCCGGGTCACCTCCGGCACCGACATCTCCGCTTACGACGTGGTGAGCGGCCTGTTCCCGGACAAGCAGAAGGACTTTGTGTTCAACATCAGCGAGACAGACACCGTTCTGGTGAAGGAGATCAAGCGGGGCATCGACCAGCGGGATCTGGAAAAACTGGCCTCCAGCATCGTGGACACCCTGTCCGGCGAGCATTATATCAAGGCGGTGGTGGGCATCGGCACGCCCATCGCCAATGTGAAGGACCTGGCCTCCAGCTTCAAGGAAGCGCAGGTGGCCATGGAAGTGGGCAAGGTGTTCGACACCGAAAAGTCCATCATCAGCTACGACAACCTGGGCATCGCCCGCTTGATCTATCAGCTGCCCACCACCCTGTGCGAGATGTTCCTGAAAGAGGTGTTCAAGCAGGGCAGCATCGAGAGCCTGGACAACGAGACCCTGTTCACCATCCAGCGCTTCTTTGAGAACAACCTGAATGTGTCCGAGACCAGCCGCGGCCTGTTCGTGCACCGCAACACCCTGGTCTACCGGCTGGAGAAGATCAAAAAGCTCACCGGCCTGGACCTGCGGGAGTTCGACGACGCCATCGTGTTCAAGGTGGCTTTGATGGTCAAGAAATACCTGAGCGCCAACCCCGCCAAGTACTAAGGCGAGGCGCAAAGGCAGAATGGGCAGGCCCCTCAGCGGTTTCGGCGGCCCATTTTTTTGCGGCGGGCATACCGGCCCGCCGCCCCCGGCGTTCTGCGCCGGGCGGGCAGTGTAGAAACGAGTGAGAGGTAGCCATGATCGTATTTGACCGAGTTTCCAAGGTATATCCAGGGGGCAACACCGCGCTGAAAAACGTGAGCCTCCATATCAAGAAAGGCGAGTTCGTGTTCGTGCTGGGCCATTCCGGCGCGGGCAAATCCACCTTTTTGAAACTGATCCTGCGGGAGGAAAAAGCCACCAGCGGCCGGGTGTATGTGAACGGCAAGGACCTGACCCGCATGAAAGAGCGGGAGGTGCCCTACCTGCGCCGCAACATGGGCGTGGTGTTCCAGGACTTCCGCCTGATCCCCAGCATGACGGCTTACGAGAACGTGGCTTTTGCCATGCGGGTGACTAACATCCCCGAGAAAAAGATCGCCAGCCGGGTGCCCTATGTGTTCAGCCTGGTGGGCCTGAGCGAGAAGATGGACAAATATCCGGACGAGCTGTCCGGCGGCGAGCAGCAGCGTGTGGCCCTGGCTCGGGCGCTGGTGCACAGCCCCCAGCTGATCATCGCGGACGAGCCCACCGGCAACATCGACCCGGAGCTGAGCCTGGAGATGATGGAGCTGCTGAGCGCCATCAACAGCGTGGGCATCACGGTGGTGGTGGTCACCCACGAGCATGAGCTGGCCCGCCATTTCAGCAAACGGGTCATCACCATCGACCACGGCAGCGTGATCGGCGATTCCCAGACCCATCGGGAAGAGGAAGTCGGGGAGGTGATCCTGTGAAGTGGTCCAGTTTTCGGTACCTGGCAAAGCAGGGCCTGCACAACATGGTGCGCAACCGGCTGATGACCTTTGCCAGCGTGGGCGTACTTACCGTCTGCCTGATCATCACCGGCGTGGCGGGCCTGTTCACCGCCAACATGAACAGCCTGATGGACTATCTGGGCAGCCAGAACCTGCTGGTGGTCTATCCCCAGGAGGACCTGGACGAGGCTGGCCTTGCCCAGCTGGACAGTGAGCTGCGCTCCATCAGCGGCCTGTTGGAGGTGACCTATGTCTCCAAGGACGAGGCGCTGGAGATGATGCGGGAGTCCATGGGGGACCAGGGCGAGCTGTTCGACGTGTTTGAGGGGGAGGAAAATCCCTTTTTAGCCAACTACCGGGTGGTCTTGCAGGATGTGAGCCAGATGGGCGAGATCATTCCCCAGCTGGAAGCCATTTCCGGCGTGGATGAGGTGACCTACCCCGCCCAGCTGCCGGAGATGTTCGTGAGCCTGCACAAGGCGGTCACCATCATCAGCGTGGGTCTTGTGGTGGTGCTGGGCTTTGTGAGCGTGGTGGTCATCAGCAACACCATCCGCCTCACCGTGTTTGCCCGCCGCAAAGAGATCAATATCATGAAATACGTGGGCGCCACCAACGGTTTCATCCGCCTGCCCTTCTTTGTGGAGGGCATCGTGGTGGGCCTGATCGCCGGGGTGCTGTCCGCCGCTTTGGTGCTGGGCGGCTATCAGCTGCTGGTCATCTATTCGGTGGACTTCACCGGCTTTATGGGCCAGATGATCGCCGACATCCTGCTGCCGCTGGAGCAGGTGTGGTGGGCCGTGCTGGCGGCGTTCCTGGTGTTCGGCAGCCTGATCGGCAGCGTGGGCACCGCCACCTCCATCCGCAAGTATCTGAAGGTCTGACCGGCCGCATCTTTTATCCAAAAAGGAGCTGGACTTATGACAAAGCGCATCCCTCTGCCCTGGAAACGTCTTTTGTGCTGCGCCCTGGCCTTGGCCTGCGCGGTGTCGCTCTCCGGCGCGCCTGCCCTGGCGGATTATAAATCCGACTGGGAACAGGCCGAAGCGGATCTGGAAAAAGAAAAAAAGGTCTACGAGCAGATCAAAAACGAGAAGGCGAAGGCGGAACAGCAGAAAAAGAGCCTGGAAAACCAGCAGGCCATCATCGTGGGCCAGATCAACGACGCCATCGACCAGATCAACCAGAAAAACAGTGAGATCGCGATCCAGCAGCAGGCCATTGCGGACAAGCAGGCCGAGATCGACGGCCGCCGGGCTGATTTTAAGGACCGGATGCAGGCTATGCAGAAAATGCATGACGGCGGGGCCGTGTCCATGCTGGCCAGCGCCGACAACCTGTACGAGCTGCTGACCTATTCCAGCAATCTGCGGCAGGTCAGCGAAAAGGACACCCAGGTCCTGGAGGAGATGAACGCCCAAAAGGACGAGCTGGAAGCGGAGGAAGCGGAACTGGAAGCCGCCAAGGCCGAACTGGAAGAGGCCTATAACGCCCTGGAAGCCAAGGAGGATCAGCTGCAGGCCAACATCCAGGAGAAAGATAAGACCATCAGCGACAAGGAGGCCGCCGCCGAAGCTCAGGCAGAGGTGGTGGCAGCCAAGCAGAAGGCCGCCGACAAGGCCGAGGCCGAGTACGAAGCCTGGGTCAAGAGCCAGGCCTCCAGCGGCAGCGGCGTGTGTGCCGAGGGCTTCCGCTGGCCGCTGCCCATTGCGGGCCGGGTGACCACCGAATTCGGCGCCACCCAGAACGTGAACGGCGTGATCCAGTCCGGCCACAAGGGCATGGACATCGCCGCCCCCGGCGGCACCCCCATCTATGCCGCCCACGACGGCACCATTTCCTCCACCACCGGCCACTGGAGCTACGGCAACGTGGTGATGGTGGACAACGGCGACGGGGTGACCACCCTGTACGCCCACATGAGCAGCATCGCTGTGGGGGTGGGCCAGTCGGTCAAGCAGGGGGACGTGATCGGCTATGTGGGTTCCACCGGCAACTCCACCGGCAACCACCTGCATTTTGAGGTGCGTATCAACGGCGCGCTTCAGAATCCCCGCAATTACGTGGCGTTCTAAAGCCGAGAGAGGCGAAAGCCACGGGTTCTTTTGTTACAAGAAAGGAGCGCAATGAAAGATTCAAAAAGACTGGTCCGTGCAGTGAGCCTTGGCATTGCCATCATCATGGTGCTGACGATGTTCAGCGGCGTGGTGTTCCAGATCGCATACATGATCTGATCGGGAGCGCATCCATTTCACCGACCACGGAGGATACAAAAGCAAACCATGAACAAAAAAATTTCCATCAGCATGGCGCTGACCATCGCCATCATTGCCATGACGGTGACCTTTTCCCTTACCATGATCACCGCCCGGCAGATCTTTGACGAGACCATCCCTTCCGTTAAGGAAAAGGAGACCATGTACAGCAAGCTGGCCGAGATCGACAAATATGTGCGGGCCAACTACTACGGCGACATCCAGGACGCTACCCTGTATGATATGATCAGCTATGGGTATATCCTGGGCATTGGCGACCGGAACGCCAGCTATTACACCGCAAAGCAGTACGCCGACCTGGTGGAACTGCAGAACGGCAATATCATGGGCATCGGCGTGGATGTGGTAAAGGACTCTTCCGGTTCCGCCCGCATCACCAAAGTGTACGATGCCAGCCCCGCTTCCGAGCTGGGCATGGAGGTGGGCGGCTACATCACCGCCATCAACGGTTCGGACGTGAAGGGCCTGACTGCCGCCAACGTGACCAGCCAGCTGCAGGGCGAGGCGGGCACCGAGGTGACCGTGACCTATATGGCCCTGGACGGCACCACCACCGACCACACCATCAACCGCAGCCGGTACACCATCCCCAGCGTGGAGTACCAGATGCTCTCGGATTCGTACGGCTATATCAAGCTGTACCGCTTTGACGGCACCACCCAGAGCGCCTTCAGCCGGGCGGTGGAAGACCTGCAGAACCAGGGCGCAAAGGCCCTGATCTTTGACGTGCGGGACAACCAGGGGGGCATTCTGGATGTGGCCGTGAACTGCATCGACCAGCTGGCCCCCGAAGGGGATATCGTGTTTGCCGAGGATAAAAATGGCGACCAGACCCTGCTGGGCGCAAGCGACGACGGCTATGTGGATCTGCCCATGGTGGTGCTGGTGAACAAGAACACCGCCAGCAGCGCCGAGCTGTTTGCCGCAAGCCTGCGCCAGCTGAGCGGCGCCCAGCTGGTGGGCGAGACCACCTACGGCAAGGGCACCATCCAGGCCGAGCCCTACCGCATGAGCGACGGCAGCGCGGTGGTGATCACCACCGCCAAGATGATCACCGGCGACGGCACCAGCTTTGACAGCACCGGCCTGACGGTGGACGTGGAAGTGGCCGCCAAGGCCGACGGCAGCGACACTACCCTGGTGAGCGTGGAAGAGGACACCCAGGTGCAGAAGGCGCTGGGCGTGGCCCAGACCATGTCTGGCTCCACCGCCAGCAGCAGCGCGTCTTCCCAGGCGTCCAGCGCCGCAAGCGGGGAAGCAGCTTCCGGCAGTGAAAGTGCAGACAGCACCGCCAGCGAACCGGCGGGCGAAGATGCCAGCGCGGCCAGCAGCGCCGAAGGGGAGTAATTGCTCCGATCATTGAATAGATAAGCAACAGCGCCCCTGATGCCGGCTTAGCCTCGGCTGTTGGGGCGCTGTTTTCGGCAAAGGCGGGCAAACGCCCGTGGGACCATACAAAAGAAAGGCGGAATGATATGCCGAACCTGACCGACATTTCAACCATCCGGGATCTGTGCGCCCGGCACGATTTTGCCCTGTCCAAGGGGTTTGGGCAGAACTTTATCGTAAACCCCGGCATCTGCCCCAAGATCGTGGAGGCGGCGGGCATCGACGAAAGCTACGGCGTGATCGAGATCGGCCCCGGCATCGGCGTGCTCACCAAGGAGCTGGCCCGGCGTGCCCAAAAGGTGGTGGCCATCGAGGTGGACCAGCGGCTACCCCCGCTGCTGGCGGAGACGCTGGCGGAGTTCGATAACATCGAGATCGTGCTGGAGGACGTGCTGAAGGTGGACCTGCAGGGGCTGATCCGGGAAAAATTTGCCGGGCTCAAGGTGGCGGTGTGCGCAAACCTGCCCTATTACATCACCAGCCCCATCCTGATGCGGCTGCTGGAAGAAAAGCTGCCCATCCAGCACATCACGGTGATGGTGCAGAAGGAAGCGGCGGACCGGATCGCCGCAGCCCCCGGCACCCGGGACGCGGGAGCCATCAGCTATGCGGTGGCCTACTATGCCCAGCCCAAGCTGCTGTTCACCGTGCAGCCCGGCAGCTTTTACCCGCCGCCCAAGGTGACCAGCGCGGTGATCCAGCTGGCGGTGCGGCCTCAGCCCGCCGTGCAGGTGGAAGATGAGGCGGGCTTTTTCAAGCTGGTGCGGGCGGCCTTTGGCCAGCGGCGCAAGACGGCGGCCAATTCCATCAGCAACGGCCTGGGTCTGCCCAAGGCAAAGGTGGCGGCGGCGCTGGAAGCGGCAGGCCTGCCTGCCACGGCCCGGCCCGAGCAGCTGACGCTGGCGGACTTTGCGGCATTGCAGCGGCAGCTGGCGGCGCAGAAGGCGGAGGGCTGAGGGCTGCGAAAGGCATTGCGCCCGGCCGGGGATGTGTGGTATACTAAGGTAACGTCTTAAATAATCTTGCGCGGTGCGCAACGAGGGACCGCGCGACCGAAAGGGAGGGCTTTTCTGATGAAACTGCTTGTTAAAATTCTGGTGTTGATCCTGGCTTTGGCCGGCGCCGCTTTGGGCATTGCCCTGCTCAAGCAGGAGAGCAGCCCGGAATACATCCCGGTCTACGACACCGACGACGATCTGTTTTGACCCGGTTTTTCAATGAATGAAAAAGCGCCCCTTGCCGTGCTGTTTGCGGCAGGGGGCGCTTTTGGTTTTGTGGGGAGAAGGAGGAATGACGGAGCGGTATGAGAAAAGCCCAGGCAAAGCCTGGGCTTTTTGAATGGAGCGCAGTCCATAAATTCAGAAAGAAGGGTGCCGGTGGGAAAAGGCGGCGTTTTTGGCAAAGGCCCGTAGGGCGGGGGCCCCCGCGAAAGCTTGCCCTTGGCAAGGTTTTGTGGGGAGAAGGAGGAATGACGGAGCGGTATGAGAAAAGCCCAGGCAAAGCCTGGGCTTTTTGAATGGAGCGCAGTCCATTCCGACGTGGAGCTGGTGGACGGATTCGAACCCCCGACCTGCTGATTACAAATCAGCTGCACTACCAGCTGTGCTACACCAGCGTATGGATGACTTATATATTATAGCAGGTTTTGTTTGGGCGGGCAAGGGTCTGGCCGCAAATATTTTGCTGCCGGACCCTGTGGGAACGGCGGTGAAATGCAGGGCGGGCGGTTCGCTTTCTCTTGTGAAAAAGGGCAAAAGATGGTATACTATAACCGACTATTTATGTTTGGAGGGGCAGACCCGGTGAGAAAGATCAGCGCCTGTATCGTGAGCTATAATGGGGCCGAAGAGGTGGTAAAAGCGGTGGAATCGCTGCTTTGCCACACCCGGGACTGCCAGCTGACCGTCTATCTGGTGGACAATGCCAGCCCGGACGGCACCGGCGCCCAGCTGGAGCAGAAAAATTTTGGGCCAAACGTGAAGGTCATCTGTCTTGCAGAAAACGTGGGCTTTGGTAAGGGGCACAACACGGTGCTGCCCTTGCTGGACAGCGAGTATCATTTTGTGCTCAACCCGGATATTTTTGTGGACGGCAATGTGCTGCCCCAGATCTGCGACTGGATGGAGGAGCACCCGGAGGTGGTGATGGCCACCCCGAAGCTGCTGTTCCCGGACGGCCGGGTGCAGGTGCTGCCCAAGCGCAAGCCGAACATTTTGGGCCTGGCGGCCCGGCAGGGCGTGCCGGGGCTGAAAAAATACGGCGACCGGTATGCCATGCTGGACGAGGACCTGACGAAACCCACGGCCATCGAGTTCTGCACCGGCAGTTTTTTCTGTATGCGCACCCAGGTGTTCAAGGCCATCGGCGGCTTTGACGAGGGGTATTTTATGTATGTGGAAGATGCGGACATCACCCAGAAGGCCCGCCAGAAAGGCCTGGTGTATTATCTGCCCCAGTTCACGGCCTACCATGCCTGGCACCGGGCCCCGAACAAGAGCCTGAAGCCGTTTTTCCAACAGCTGAAAAGCATGGGCCGGTATTTCAATAAATGGGGCTGGCGGCTGGGCTGCTGAGGAAAGCCCGGTGAAGATTGGCCAGCGGATCGGACCGACCTGACGGTCGAGTCCGCCAAAAATGTATATAGCGGTCGTGGCTCCGCTTTGTGTTAAGCTGCACAAAATTCAAACGCGCCCGTTTGGGCAAAAAGGAGCGTAAAGCTATGAAAGGCATCATTCTTGCGGGCGGTGCGGGCACGCGCCTGTACCCCCTCACCATGGTCACCAGCAAGCAGCTGCTGCCGGTGTATGACAAACCCATGATCTACTATCCGCTGTCCACTTTGATGCTGGCGGGCATCCAGGATATCCTGATCATCTCCACGCCGGAAGATACTCCCCGGTTTGAAAACCTGCTGGGGGACGGCAGCCAGTACGGCCTGCATCTTTCGTATAAGGTGCAGCCCAGCCCGGACGGCCTGGCCCAGGCGTTTTTGCTGGGCGAGGCGTTCATCGGCGACGACTGCTGCGCCATGATTTTGGGCGACAACATCTTCTACGGCAACGGCTTCTCCCGCATTTTGAAAGCCGCCGTGAAGAACGCCGAGGAAGAGGGCCGCTCCACCGTGTTCGGCTACTACGTGAACGACCCGGAACGCTTTGGCATCGTGGAATTTGACGAGACCGGCAAGGTCATCAGCGTGGAGGAAAAACCCCAGAACCCCAAATCCAACTACGCCATCACCGGCCTGTATTTTTACGACAACCGGGTGAGCGCCCAGGCCAAAAAGGTCAAACCCAGCGCCCGGGGCGAGCTGGAGATCACCAGCCTGAACGCCATGTACCTGGAAGAGGGCAAGCTGGACGTGCAGCTGCTGGGCCGTGGCTTTGCCTGGCTGGATACCGGCACCATGGACAGTTTGGTGGACGCCGCCGACTTTGTGCGCATGGTGGAAAAACGCCAGGGCATCAAGATCAGCGCCCCGGAGGAGATCGCCTACAAAAACGGCTGGATCACCAAGGAAAAGCTGCTGGAAAGCGCCGAACGTTACGGCAAAAGCCCCTACGGCGAACATCTGAAACGTGTGGCGGACGCCAAGATCCGCTATTAACAGGGAGGTCGGTTCCGTTATGAAGATCCTTATCACCGGCGCCAGCGGCCAGCTGGGCACCGAGATCCAGCGCCAGCTGAAAAACGGCGGCAGCGCTTTGGGCCCCGTGCCCGAACGGCTGAAAAACGCCATCGTCATCCCCACCGACGTGCAGGAACTGGATATCACCGACCGGGACGCCACCATCGCCTTTGTGCGCCGGCACCAGCCCGATACCATCATCAGCTGCGCCGCCTTCACCAACGTGGACGGCTGCGAGACGGACCCGGAAGCCGCTTTTCAGGTGAACGCCATCGGCGCTTCCAACCTGGCCCAGGCCGCCGAGCGGATCAACGCCCGGCTGATCCATGTATCCACCGACTATGTGTTCCGGGGCGAGGGCGACCATCCCCTGGACGAGAGCGAGCAGATCGCCCCCAAAAGCGTGTACGGCAAGACCAAGGCATTGGGCGAAGCCTATGTGCGGGATTTCTGCCACCGCTACTTCATCGTGCGCACCGCCTGGCTGTATGGCTATGCGGGCAAGAACTTTGTGAAGACCATGGTGAACGCCGGCAAAAAATTCGGCAAGCTGGAAGTGGTGAACGACCAGCTGGGCAACCCCACCAACGCCGAAGACCTGGCCCATCATATCCTGAAACTGGCCGTGAGCCATGACTATGGCGTGTATCACTGCACCGGCGAGGGCATCTGCTCCTGGTACGATTTTGCCAGCGAGATCATCCGGCTGGCCGGGGTGGACGCCACCGTCAGCCCCTGCACCAGCGCGGAGTATGCCGCAAAGCACCCCGCCGCTGCCGACCGCCCGGCCTGGAGCGCCCTGGAAAACCGGATGCTGGCCTGCACCGTGGGCAATGAGATGCGGGACTGGAAGACAGCCTTGGCGGACTTTTTCGCCCACTGGACCCCGGAAGAATGATGAGAAATAAGGAGAACAGAAACATGAAGCGTTACCTGATCACCGGCTGCGCCGGTTTTATCGGCTCCAACTTTGTTTACTATATGCTGAACAAGTATAAGGAGATCCAGCTGGTCAATCTGGATAAGCTGACCTACGCCGGAAACCTGGAAAACCTGAAAGGCGTGGAGGGCGATGAGCGCCACATCTTCGTGCAGGGCGATATCTGCGACCGGGAACTGGTGAGCGGCCTGTTCGCCAAATACGATTTTGACTATGTGATCAACTTTGCCGCCGAGAGCCACGTGGACCGGAGCATCACCAATCCCGAGATCTTTGTGGAGACCAACGTGCTGGGCACCGTGAACCTGCTGCAATGCGCCAAGAACGCCTGGTACCAGGACGGCAAGTGGGCCGAGGGCAAAAAGTACATCCAGGTGTCCACCGACGAGGTGTACGGCAGCCTGGGCGAGGAGGGCTTCTTTATGGAGACCACCCCCCTGTGCCCCCACAGCCCCTACTCTTCCAGCAAGGCCAGCGCCGATATGTTCGTGATGGCCTTCCACGACACCTACGGCATGCCGGTGAACATCACCCGCTGCTCCAACAACTACGGCCCCTATCAGTTCCCCGAAAAGCTGATCCCCCTGATGATCAACAACGTGAAAAACCACAAAAAGCTGCCGGTGTACGGCGACGGCATGAACGTGCGGGACTGGCTGTATGTGGAGGACCACTGCAAGGCCATCGACATGGTGGCCGAAGGCGGCCGCGTGGGCGAGGTGTACAACGTGGGCGGCCACAACGAGCGGCCCAACATCTTCATCGTCAAGACCATCATCAACCAGCTGCATGACCGGCTGAAAGACGACGGCATCAGCGAGGATCTGATCCAGTATGTGGCCGACCGGCTGGGCCACGACCGCCGCTACGGCATCGACCCCACCAAGATCAAGGAAGAGCTGGGCTGGTACCCCGAGACCAGCTTTGAGGTGGGCATCGTGAAGACCATCGACTGGTACCTGGCCAACGAGGAATGGATGAACAACGTGACCAGCGGCAACTACCAGAAATACTACGAAGAGATGTACAAGAATAAGTAAAGCCCGTTCGGGCGCTGCAGCAGGCCCTCCGCCCCCGCTCTGCCGGAGGCCGGGGGCCTGTTTTTTAGGAGAGAGCGATGAAGAAAAAAGATCTGCTGGTGCTGGCGTTTCTGCCCACGGTGTTCGGCGTTGTGTTTTTTGTGCTGCTGCCGTATCTTGCCCAAACGGCGGCCTGGATGGTATTGCAGATATTGCTGGCCATGGGCCTGCTGGTCATCTGGTGGGCGCTGGGCCGCTGGTGCGGCGGGCAGGATAAGACCCCCTGGAACAGCTTTGCCCTGCTGCAATGGTGGGGCGTGGTGAACGTGGCGTTCAGCCTGCTGGCCCAGGTGCCGGTGCTGGACAGCCTGGCCCAGGCCTATTCCGTTTGCACGGGATTTTTCTTTGCCCCCATCGCCGACCTTTCAGGCGGCTTTTTCTACCTGCCCGGCCAGGTGCTGCTGATGCTGCTGCTCGCCAGCGCGGCGTTTTTGTTGGGCTTCCGTATGGTGAACAGCAGGAGGAACACGCTATGAAGATACGCACCGCGGTCATGGCGGATCTGCCGGCCATGATGGAACTGTACGCCTTTGCCCAGGGTTTTATGGCCCGGCATGGCAACCCAAACCAATGGGGCACCGAGTACCCCAGCGAGGCCATCGTGAAAGAGGACATCGAAAGCGGTTTTGCCCGGGTGTGCGAAGAGGAGGGCCGGCTGCTGGCCGCCTTTCTGCTGGCCCCCGGGCCGGACCCGGACTATGGCGAGATCCGGGAAGGGGAGTGGATGCAGCCCCAGCGGCCCTATTGGGTCATCCACCGGCTGGCCTCCTACGGCAGCCCCAAGGGCGTGGGCACGTTTTGCCTGGATTGGTGCTGGCAGCAGCAGAAAAACCTGCGGGTGGATACCCACCGGGACAACCGGTCAATGCAGGGGCTTTTGCAAAAATGCGGGTTCTCCCGGCGGGGCGTGATCCACTGCCGCTATGGCGGGGAGCGCATCGCCTTTCAAAAAACAGAATAAGCAAAGACAAGGATCCTCTTCCCCGAAAAGAAAGGCAGGGAATCGAAGATGAAAGCTGTAGTTCTGGATGATATGCCTGCGGATGCAGCGCGGATCACCGGCTACCTGAAACGCTATCAGTCAGAAAACAATGTCCCCATCCAAATCAGCGTGTTCCATTCCAGCATCGAGTTTCTGGAACAATTTGACGGCTCTTACGATGTGATCTTTCTGGACATCGAGATGCCCGGCTGCAACGGGCTGGAAGTCGCCCATGAGATCCGGGCCCGGGACGCAGCGGTGGGGCTGATCTTCATTACCAATATGGCGCAGTATGCCATACGCGGGTACGAGGTGAACGCCATCGACTTTATGCTGAAACCGGTAAGCTACTATAATTTTTCCCAAAAGCTGGAGAAAGCGATCCGGTTCGTGCGCTCCCGCAGCAGCCGGGATTTTATCCTGGCCAATGAGGACGGGATCAGCCGGATCGAGGGAAACGAGATCCTCTATGTGGAAAAAAGCAAAGACTATCTGATCTATCACACCACCCAGGGAACGTTCCGGCAGCGGGGCACAGCCAAGGCGCTGAAAGAGCAGCTGCAAGGGCTGCCCTTTGCCGAATGCACCGCCGGCTGCCTGGTCAACCTGGACTGGGTCAGCCGGGTGGGCAAAGAGAGCGTTTATCTGAAACAGGAGCAGCTGCCACTGTCCCGGCGGATGAAGAAGACCTTTACCCAGTGCTACATTGACTATATCGGAGGTGGGTTTTGATGGGTGAGATCACGGTGTTTTCCTGCTTCCGGTTTTTAGCGCAGATGATGATCTCGGAATCGGTTTTTCTGTTGGACAGCCCCCGCAAGCCCCATTTTGCCCGGCGGCTGGCCGTGGCGGTGCCCGGCAGCTTTCTGCTGGGGTACCTGTGGTTCCAGCTGCTCAGTTTGCTCCCCGCCGAAAGCGCCCTGATCGTCATCCTGTACTGGCTGGGGTTGTTCGGGCTGACGGTTTGGGGCATCTACAACTGCTTTGCGCTGGAAAAGACGGAATTGCTTTTTGTGGGCATCGGCGGCTATGCCACCGAGCACATGAGTTTTACCCTGGCACGGATCGTGCAGCATGTGTGCAACGGTTACCGGGAGGTGATCAGCGTGGCAGCCGAAAATCTGATCTACCGGTTCCTGTTCTACCTGCTGGGGGCGTTTTTTGTGTGGTACTGCATCATCCGCCCCAACCGGAACAAGGCTGCCTTCAATCCCCAGGACCTGCGCATCGCGCTGCTCTCCCTGGTGCTGCTGCTGGCGGATGTGGTGCTCAGCGTGTTTTACGGGCAGGAGCGGTTCGTGCCCCAGCGCACGCTGGCGGCCAATATCCTGCTGCCGGGGTACGGGCTGCTGTGCAGCCTGCTCATCCTGCTGATGGCCTTTTATGTGCTGCGGGAAAACCGCATGCAGCAGGAACGGCAGATGATGGATCAGCTGCTGCGGATGGCCAACGCCCAGCGCAAAAGTTCCAGGGAGGCCATCGACATCATCAACATGAAGTGCCACGACCTGAAGCATCAGGTCAGCGCCCTGGCGGCCATGCAGGATGATTCAGCCCGGCAGGAATATGTGGACGAAGTGAAAAAAGCGGTGTCCATCTACGATGCCGACTATCACACCGGCTGCGAGGTGCTGGACTATATCCTGCGGGAAAAAACGCTGCTGGCGAACCAGTACAACGTGCTGTTCAGCTGCATGGCGGACGGCGCGGCGCTGGATTTTATCAGCAGCGCCGACCTGTATGCCCTGATGGGCAACGCGCTGGACAATGCCCTGGAGCGGGTCCAGAAAGAGGCCCAGGAGGAGCGGACCATCAGCCTGCAGATCAAGCGCGCGGGGGAGATGGTGCTGATCCACCTGGAAAACCGGTGCAGCCGCCCGCCGGAATTTCAGGACGGCCTGCCCGTGACCGACAAGGCGGACAAGAACGCCCACGGCTTCGGCGTGCGCAGCATCGTCTACATCGCCGGCAAATACGACGGCGAGGTGTACATGCGCCAAAAAAACGGAAACTTCTGCCTGGACGTGCTTCTGCCCGCCCACGGCGCTGAGACCGCTTCGGCCCCGGCGGCAGAAGAAGCCTGAAAAGAAACATTTTTCAAAACAAGCAGCCCCAAAAGCCGAGGCCGGGCAAGGAAGCTTTGCCTGCGGACTGACGATTTTGTGTAACTGACTGCGTCAGAGCTCCTAGCTAACCATACAGGGTAGCGTTGTCGCTCTTCCTTGCATTTACAGCAAAATCGCCGGGCCGCAGGTGCAGGGCAGCCCTGGCCCTCGTTTTTGAGAGCAAAACAGATGAAAAGGGGCACCCCAATACTTGGTGTATTGGGGTGCCTCTTTGAGTTTGTTAGGCTCTAAAAACGTAAGCCAGGGCCAAAGCTTCCTTACTCGGACTCGGCTAGCCCAGGCTGCTTGTTTTTTTGACCGATTCTAGCAAAAAATGAACCGAATCTATCAAATGTGAGAAAACATTTTGTAAAATGTGTTACTATCGTGACACAAAAGAACCGGTTCGCAATGAGGCATATCCCCTTGGCTGCCCTGACTCGGCCAAACGATTGAGGAGGAACATACATGACTGGTATTCAAGTCGCATGGGAGGACGTATTCAGCGTGCTGAATATGGTCAAGGTCCCGCTGATCATTTTGCTCGTCGGTCTGATCGTCTGGATCGGCGTAATGGTGTTTGCCCGCAAACTGAAAAAGCCCAAGCGCGGTTTTGTGCGGGGGCAATCCATCATCGCCTTTGTGGTGCTGCTGGGCGTGGTGGTGAACGTCATCTGCCTTGGCAGCCTGCGCAATACCCTGGAGATGGTATTGGGCGAGACCGGCGCCATCACCGAAGAGACCGCCGCCAACTCCCGGGAAGTGGTGGAGAAGGTGGCCAACGAGGGCGTTCTGCTGCTGGCCAACGACGGCACGCTGCCCCTGTCTGACGTGACCAACATCAACGTCTTTGGCTGGGCGTCCACCAACCCGGTCTACGGCGGCACCGGTTCCGGTTCCGTGGATATCTCCACCGCCACCGACCTGCTCACCGGCCTGGCCAACGCCGGCTTCAACACCAACACCGAGCTGAGCCAGTTCTATGTGGATTACCGCGCCGACCGCCCGGCGATCACCATCAACAACGGCCAGGACTGGACCCTGCCGGAACCTACCGCGGACAGCTACACCCAGGAAATGCTGGATAATGCCAAGGAATTTTCTGACGTTGCGGTGATCGTGCTGGCCCGTGTGGGCGGCGAGGGCGCAGACCTGCCCAAGGATATGGGCGCTGTGATGGACGGCAGCTACAACAAGGGCACCAAGTACACCAACGCCCTGTACACCAATAACGGCGATTACGATGACTTTGGCCCCGGATCTACCTATCTGGAACTGAGCCAGACGGAGCGGGACCTGGTGGACCTGGTCACCTCCAACTTTGACGATGTTATCGTGGTGTACAACGGCGCCAACCCGATGGAAATGGGCTGGATCAACGACTACGAGCAGATCAAGGCCCTGGTGGTCTGCCCTGGCGCCGGCGCCACCGGCTTCAACTCCCTGGGCAACGTGCTGAAGGGCACGGTCAACCCCTCCGCCAAGACGGTGGATACCTGGGTCTACGACCTGACCGCCACCCCCAACTTCAACAACATCGGCCACTTTGCCTACGACAACACCGATGATGTGGCCACCGCCGCCAAGGAGCACTGGGAAGCTGCCGACGGCATCGTTTCCTTTGTGAACTATACCGAAAACATCTATGTGGGCTATAAATTCTACGAGACGGCCGCCGTGGAGGGCCTGATCGACTACGACACCACCGTGCAGTTCCCCTTTGGCTACGGCCTGAGCTACACCACCTTTAGCCAGGAAATGGGCGAGCTGAACGTGAGCGACGGCACCATCTCGGTGGATGTGACCGTGACCAACACCGGCGATGTGGCTGGCAAGGAAGCGGTGGAGCTCTACTATGACCCGCCCTACACCAACGGCGGCATCGAAAAGGCCGCCGCCAACCTGATCGCCTTTGACAAGACCAAAGAACTGGCCCCCGGCGAGAGCGAGACCCTGACCCTGAGCTTCCCCGTGGAGGAGATGGCCTCCTACGATGACCAGGTGAACGGCTGCTATGTGCTGGAGGCCGGCGATTACAGGATCTCCCTGCGCACCGACTCCCACAACGTGGTGGACACCAAGGTCTACACCGTGGACAGCACCATTGTTTATGATGAGGACAACAAGCGGGAGAGCGACCTGGTGGCCGCCACCAACCACTTTGACTATGCCCGCGGCGAAGACAACGGCGTTGTGTATCTGTCCCGTGCGGATGGCTTTGCCAACTACGCCGAGGCGACCGCCGCCCCCGCCAACTACTCGCTGAACCGGGATGTTTACGATGTTACCGGCAACGGCACCTACGATGTTTATGCGTACAACAACGAGAGCGATGTGGCCCCCACCACCGGCGCTGACAACGGCGTGGTGCTGTACGACCTGCGGGGCCGCAGCTACGACGACCCCCTGTGGGAGGATCTGCTGGACGAGCTGACCGTGGATAATATGGTGGAAATGATCGGCTTTGGCGGTTATGGTTCCCCCGCCATTGATTCGGTGGGCAAACTGCGGGCCCTGGACGCGGACGGCCCGCAGGGCATCTCCGCCCGTGTTTCGGCCGATGACGAGTCCACCCGCGGCCTGGGCTACTGCTCGGTCATCATGCTTGCCATGAGCTGGAATACTGATCTTGCCCAGGAATACGCCGCCGGCCTGGGCCGGGAAGCCCGTGACCTGGGTGTGGACGGCTGGTATGCGCCCTCCATGAACATCCACCGCTCCGCCTTTGCCGGACGCAACTTCGAGTACTTCTCGGAGGATCCCGTGCTGAGCGCCCACATGGCCGCCGCCGAGTGCCAGGGCGTTTACGAGTACAGCCTGTATCCTTTCATCAAACACTTTGCTTTAAACGACCAGGAGACCAACCGCAACGCGTTGCTGTGCACCTGGACCACCGAGCAGGCCATGCGTGAGATCTACCTGAAACCCTTTGAGCAGTGCATCAAGACGGCGGGCGACAACCCAATCACCGTCATGGCTTCTTACAACTACATCGGCACCGTTTGGGCGACCGCTAACCCGGACCTGCTCAACACCGTGCTGCGGGACGAGTGGGGCTTCCAGGGCATGGTCCTGTCCGACTACTTCGGCAACTACGGTTACATGGACGCTGACAAGGCGATCCGCGGCGGCTGCTCCATGATGCTGGCCACCGCCGGCAACGACGCCATCCTGACCGACACCACCAGCGCCACCTCGCTGCTTGCCATGCGGCAGGCCTGCAAGGACATCATGTACACCATGGTGAACTCCTACACCTACGAGACCTACGATCCCAATGCCGTTTCCGGATGGGTCACCGTCTTCTATGTGGTAGACGCCATCGCCGTTGCGGCGCTGGCTGCGGTGGAAGTGCTGATGGTCGTGAATTACCGGAAGAAGACCAAGCAGGCCGCACAATAAGCCATTTCCTTTCCTTCTTATAGATTGAGGCCGGGCGCGGCAAGACCGGAATGGTCTGCCGCGCCCGGCCTCAACAAATATGAGGAAAAACCGTTGACAGAGCCTGCTGCCGATAAAGACACAGCAGCGCTTTGTGCAAAACGGGATGGTAAACAAACAAAGCCCCGACGCCCTTGAAAGTCGTTTTTGCTTTTTAGGGCGCCGGGGCTTATCGTTCTTGAGCGGGCTGTTTTGCGGACGGCCCGCCGTTTTGTGCTTTTTAAGAAAAGCGGGTCACTTGGCCTTCGTCTCGAACCAGAAGCAGGTGCCCTGGCCCAGGGTGCTGCTGACGCCAAAGTGGAACCCGTGGCTTTGCAGGATCGCCTTGGTGATGGACAGCCCCAGCCCGGTGCCTACTTTGCCCGCGTCGCTGCGGCTGCGGTAGTACCGGTCGAAGATATAGGGCAGGTCCTCTTTGGCGATGCCGTTGCCGTGGTCGGTCACCTCGATGCGGGTGACGCCGTTTTCCTTGGGGATGACCCCCAGGATGAATTCGTTATCCTCACCGATGTGGTGCATGGCGTTGCCCAACAGGTTGTGCAGCACCCGCTCCATCATGGCCGGGTCGGCGTAGACCGGGCAGCTGGTATCCTGGGGGATCTGGAGGGTGAGGGTGTAGCCGTTTTGGGCGCAGACCGCCTCATACCGCTGGGCCACCTCCTCACAGAGCTGGGCGATGTCGAACTTGACCCGCTCCGGCTTGTCGGTGCCGCTGCTCATCTTGGACAGCTCCATCACGCTGTTCACCAGGCCGCTGAGCCGGTCGGTCTCGTCCACGATCACGTCCAGCTGGGCGGTGCGCTTTTCCGGGTCGTCGCCGGTGAGATCCCGCACCGTCTCCGCATAGCCCTTGATGAGGGTGAGGGGGGTGCGCAGGTCGTGGCTCACGTTGGCCAGCAGGTCCCGCTGCAGCTGGGCCGCCCGGGAGACCTCGCACGCCATGTGGTTGAAGTCTGCCGCCAACAGGCCGATCTCATCGGTCTCGGGGATGTCTACCCGCACCGAATAATCCCCCTCCGCCAGCTTGCGGGTGGCGTGGGACAGCTTGGTCAGGGGATTGGTGAACCAGCGGCTGAACAGCCAGGAGGCGATCACCGCCAGGACCATCAGGCACAAAAAGATCAGGGGCATCAGCTGGCCCAGCACCACGCCGGCCTCGTCGATGCGGGCCAGGCTGGTGCAGAAGATCACCGAATAGTAGGCGTCCCCATTCTGGGCCCGGCGGCCCACCACCATCTGGCGGGTGGTGTCGCCCTTGACGATGAACCCGTCGGTGTAGCCCTGCTCGAACACCTGCATCCGGTAACCCTGCACCGTGTCGCCGTTGTTGTTTCCGGTGGATTTGGACAAAAAGGGATGATTGGCCGAGGACTCGTGCAGCAGGCAGGGGTACTGATTCTCCTGGGTGAGCACCGCGTAGAGGGTCTCATCCGCCAGGTCGAAGCAGGTGTTGGAAAGATCCAGCCGGCCCGCCGAGATGGCCTCGTTCAAGCTGTCGATGAAGGCGGAGTCCACCGACACCAGGCCGAAGGAACGGGTGCTGATGGGATGCTCGGCGGCTTCGATGATGCTCACCACCGTGTTCACCTGGGCGGAGAGGTGCTTATAAATGTAACGGTTGTACAGTGGCTGCATAAACTGGGTGGTGAAGATCCACACCAGGGCAAGCACAAAAGCGCTAGCCAGGCACATGAACAGCATCAGCCGGTAACGCAGGCTGAAAAAATGGGGCTTTGCGGCGTTCGCTTTTGGTTCTTTTGGTGCTTTTTGCGTTTTTTGCATGAAGAAGAGGGCTCCTTACTTGACCGCTTCCGGGTCGAATTTATAACCGATGCCCCACACCGTGACGATGGCGTCCCGGTAGCGGCCCAGGTGGCTGCGCAGCATCTTGATGTGGGTGTCCACGGTGCGGTCCTCGCCGTAGTAGTCGTAATTCCACACCTTTTGCAGGATCTTCTCCCGGGAGAGGGCGATGCCCCGATTGGCCGCCAGGAACACCAGCAGGTCGAATTCTTTGGGGGTGAGGGAGGCCTCCTGGCCGTCGATCTTCACGCTGTGGCTCACCGCATCCACGGTGAGGCCGCCAAAGTTGTACACGCTGCCCTCATTTTCGCTCTTGGGCATGGTGCGGTTGAGCACCGCTTTTACCCGGGCCACCAGCTCCCGGGGGCTGAAAGGCTTGACCACATAGTCGTCGGCGCCGCTTTCCAGCCCGGCCAGCTTGTCGTATTCCTCGCCCCGGGCGGTGAGCATGATCACCGGGGTGTCGATCTTGCGGCTGCGCATCTCCCGCAGGCAGGTCATGCCGTCCACAAAGGGCATCATCACATCCAGGATCACCAGGTCGATGCCGCCCAGGGACAAAGCCGCCAGGGCGGCGCCGCCGTCGCTGGCTTCTTCACAGGTGAAGTTTTCGTGCTCCAGATGGGCGCGGATCAGGTCACGGATGCGGGGTTCGTCGTCTACGATCAGGATCTTCGGCATACTATATTACCTCCTGTAATAATCGCGTTTTGGTTTGCGTTTGGTCAAAAAACAGCCTGCCGTCAGGCCGTGAAAACAGTACATATTTATATCATAATACCATAATAACCGGGGGTTGTGGGGAAAATGTGAAAGCAGGCGAAAAAAAGCGCACCCGGCGGCTGGGAATTTTTGCAGGGAACGGGCCGCCGCTTGACGAAGCAGGGGCCGGGGCGTAGAATGGGGAAAAGGGGGTAGGATACCATGATATGGTTTTTGATCGGCTTGGCGGCCCTGGTGCTGCTGGTGGTTTTTTTGCTGAAACCGGGCCGGCCGCTGCCGGCACAGCGGCGGGTGTTCGGCGGGCGCAGCTACGCCCACCGGGGCCTGCATGCACAGGATCAAAGCATCCCGGAGAACAGCCTGGCCGCCTTTGCCGCGGCGGCGGACGCGGGCTACGGCATGGAGCTGGACGTGCAGCTTTCCCAAGATGGGCAGGTGGTGGTGTTCCACGACGACACCCTAGACCGGGTGACCGGCCGGGAGGGCCGGGTGGACGCTTACGACTGGGAGGATCTGCAGAAGATGCCCCTTTGCGGCACGGAGCACCGGATGCCCCTGTTCCGGGAGGTGCTGGACACGGTAGCGGGCCGCACCCCGCTGATCGTGGAGCTAAAGACCGGCCCCCGCAACCGGGAGCTGTGCGAAAAGACGCTGGCCCTGCTGCGGCAGTACCAGGGGGACTACTGCGTGGAGAGCTTTGACCCCACCATCGTGGCCTGGTTCCGGAAAAACGCCCCGGACATTCTGCGGGGGCAGCTGGCGGACGACTATGCCGGCTACCGGGGCGACGGCGCGGGGGTGCTGGGCGCTTTTGCGCTGAGCCGGTGTTTGGGCAACTGCATCGCGAGGCCCCAGTTCATCGCCTGGGGACCGGGCAGAAAGAACCGGGCGGTGCGCTTTGCCGAGATGTTCGGTGTGATCAAGGTGTATTGGACCGCCCGCCCGCCGGTGGACATGGAAGCATTGCAGCGGGAGTACGACGGGGTGATCTTTGAGTTCTCCGCCCCGGCGCCCCGGTATCGGTAAGCCGGAAGCCAATCAGAGCGATCGCAGAAAACGCCCGCAAGGGCGTTTTTTGCGTTTGCCGGCTAGGCATAAAGGACTCTTTTTGCGAATACAAATGAAGCAGTGTTTTTCATCGGCCAAAATTGGCATATCGCGAGGAGGGTTTCAAACAATGTTTGTGTTGACGGTAGGCAAAAAGGGCCTGCGCCGGGTGGGTGCGGTGGCGTTGTGCGGCGTGGTGCTGGCGGGGGCTGTGTTCGCCGTGGGCAGTTTTTTTCGCAGCGACGAGGCGCTGGCCGTGGGGGCGGAAGGCGCCGGCCCGGCGGTGAACGTGAAGGAGATGAAGATCCAGGGCGCGGACAGCATCTCGGCCTTTTTCCAGAGCTTTGGTTTGGAGGTGGACCTGGCCACCACCACGGTGGATAAGGTGAAGATCCCGAAAAAGTGGGACGAGAGTTTTTCCGCCTTCAACACGGTGGTGAAGGAGAGCGGCCTGGACCTGAAGGACAACAAGGGCAAGACCGTGGAAAAATGGCTGGTGCTCTGCCCGGCCAAGTCCAGCGGGGACCAGAAGTGCTACGGCGTGCTGCTGGTGTACAAGGAAAAGCCGGTGGGGGCGTATCTGCTGAATCAGCCCTCCGGCGAGGTGCTGGGCCTGGCCAGCGCCGCCCAGACCGCCGCGCCCCTGAGCGAGGAGCAGGCGGCCGAGACGGCGGCGGAGTTTGGCGCCGAGACTCAGGAGACCGCCGGCCAGACCGAGGAGGCGGTGGAGACATCGGCGGATGAACCCATGGAAGCCATGCCCGAAGGGGAGCAGCCGGTGGAAGAGGCCAGCGCCGACGAGGTGCAGGAATGGGAAGAGGCCAGCGCCGACATGGAGGCAGGCTTCAATCTGGACGAAGTGGGCGAGATGCCGGTGGAGTGACAAGGACAGGATCTCCCCGCCAAGACGCAGAGTTGTTTTTGGCGGGGAGATAAAAAATTTAAAAAAAGTGTTGACAGATGAAAAAGAGTGTGGTATATTAATTAAGCACCCGACAGGGAGCGCAGATATCGCGGAGTGGAGCAGCCTGGTAGCTCGTCGGGCTCATAACCCGAAGGTCGTTGGTTCAAATCCAGCCTCCGCAACCATCAAGCCATCCGATTTCAGTTGAAATCGGATGGCTTTTTTGTTATTATCAAATTAAATAGTAACGGTTTCAAGCTGGGCCTGTGGGCATCGCTTGCGTGGCAGGGATGCATGTTCAGGGCCTAGCCCTATCAAGAAAAGAAAGGAGGAGTATCAAGTGGTCAAATACCGGCTGTTCTTCTAAGCGATAGAAGAAAATACAGCATCATTCTTCTATCGCATTATTGCAAGAATGCATAGGAGAACGTTTATGAAACAATATAAAGAACGCAACCGGGCCTGCTATCTGGGCGCTTTGGCCGCTGCGTTTATCGGTACGCTGTTTGCCGTTTCCCTGCAGTTTTTCAAGGGGGACATCCTCGATCTGGCGCTGGCGGGGGAAGTGTCCGCCGCACTGCGGTATACGGCGCTTTTGCTGCTGTTCATTTTGTGTGAGAACGCGTTTCACTTTGGCTATGACCAGTTCACGGCAAAATTTGTGGCCGGGTGTACCAAACTGCTGAAACGGGATGTGTTTCAAAGCATCCTCAAACGGAATTATGTTGCTTGTAAGCAGCATACGCAGGGGGAGTATATTTCCCAATACACCAACAAAGCGGACACGATCCGGGATCGTTATTTCCGGATGCTGCCCTTGTTTTGGGCGATCCTGTTCAAGATCTTCTTTGTCAGTGCGGCGCTCTTTTTGCTGGATGTGCGGATCGCGGTGCTCACGCTGGCACTGCTGACCACACCGCTGTATCTGCCCAAGCTGATCGAGAAGCCATTGCAGAACGCCCAAAACGCACAGATCCGGTCGGTGGAGACGGCCCTGTCCCGCATCAACGATTGGCTGAACGGCTTTGAGGTCATCAAAAACTTTTCGGTGGAGAAAAACATCCTCCAACAGTTTGATGAAGTGAACGGGCAGTCCATGGACAAAATGTTCCGCAATGAGGCGCTGGGGGCGGTGTCTAAGCTGATCACCAGCCTGATCTCCTATCTGTCCTACTTTGCGGTGCTGGCTTGTTCGGCCTGGCTGGTGCTGCGGGGGGATTTTTCCGCCGGGGACTTTTTCGTGGCCATCGGGATGATCGACCAGCTGTCCTATCCCTTGATCGCGCTGGCGACCATCATTCGTCAGATTGTGGCCATCCGCCCGGCCTGCCGCTCCATGGAGCAGTTTATCGCAGAGGGCGAGAGCGCAAAAGGCGAACGTTCTTTGGCTGCCGTTGCCTCCGGCATTGAATACCGTAACGTGACCTTTTCCTACCCGGATTCCGCCCGGCCGGTCCTGGAAAGGCTGGATCTCACGCTGCGCAAGGGCTGCCGCTATCTGCTGCAAGGGCCCAGCGGCTGCGGCAAAACAACGGCCATCAATTTGCTGCTGCGCTATTACGATGTGGACGGGGGAACGATCACCGTTGACGGCACGCCGCTTTCTGCCTTTGACAGCACCTACGGCTGCATGACGGTGGTGCGCCAGGACGCGGTGCTCTTCCATGACTCGCTGCGGAACAACCTGACGATGTATCAAACCATCCCGGACGAACGGCTGTGCCAGATCCTGCACGCGGTGGGGCTGCATCGGTTCGCGAACCGGGAGGCGCTGGACGCGCCCATCACGGAAAATGGGGCCAACCTGTCCGGCGGGGAAAAGAAACGGATCTGTTTGGCCCGTGCGCTGCTGCGGGATACGGATGTGCTGATTTTGGATGAACCGCTGGCAAACCTGGACGATGCCACGGCGGGCCGGATCGAGGACCTGCTGCTCGCCATCCAGGGTAAGCTGCTGCTGGTGGTCTCGCACCAATTCACGCCGGAAAAGGTAAAGCAGTTTGACGGAGTCATCCAGTTTGGCAAAGCGTAAGCGGCGTTTGAACAAGAGCTAGACGACCAAAAGGGGCTGTTGCAAAACAGCCCCGAAAGAAAAAGAGAGATCGGCTTCCCCGAAAAGGGTTTCCAATCTCTCTTTTTTGTTGTAAGTTGAAACTACCATGAAGCAACTACAACGAGGTAAGTATAACAGAAAGGCTGAGA
>CASEVW010000156.1 GCA_949291395.1 uncultured Oscillospiraceae bacterium
CTGGCTGGCTGCCGCCCCGCCCTGTCCTTCGGGCTGGGAGGCCGCGCTCTGGGGCTGGGACGTGCTGGCCGAGGCGCTGTCATCGCCCCGGGTGATGCTGTACCAGGTGCTGGTGCCAAAGTCGATCACCGCGGGGCCCACCAGCCACCCCGCCACGAACAGCACCGCCAAAATAGCGATCGGCCCCAAAATGCGCAGGACCCGCTGGCGGGGGCTGTAAAAGCTGCGGCGGTACCGCTTTACCTTTCCCATATTCTTTTTTGCCATAACAAATCAAGCCGCCTTTCCGGTTCCGGGCTCGCCGGGACTGTTGTCATCCAATGGAGATGCGGTGCCCGGTAAAGCCGTAGATGGCCAGTGCCAGGATACCGATATAGATAAGCCTGATGGGCAGGCCCTTAAAGTTGGCCGGCACTGGGGCGCCTTGCATCTTGCGCTGCCCCTCGGTGACCACCATCACCGCCATGGTGTAGCCCACGCCGCTGCCCAAAGCAAAGCCCATAGTCTGCAGCAGGGTAAAGTTCTGGGTGGCGGTCACCAGCAGCATGCCCATCACGGCGCTGTTGAAGGTGGCCATGGGCAGCACCGACAGCATGGTGCGGGCCTTTTCCTTCATCAGCAAAAGCAGCAGGGCCAGCACCACAAAAAAGGCCACGGCGCTGCACAGCACAAACACAAAAGGACGGATGGCGCCCCGCCAGCTCAAAGGCAGGATCAGTTGGTTCGCCCCGTAAGCCAGAGGCGCCGCCACCAGCTGGATCAGGCACATCAGGCCGCCAAAGGTCAGGGTGTCAACGGTGGAGTCCTCCACCAGCTTCACCAGGCGGGACACGCCCAGCGCCCGGCTGAACACCGCGTTTTCGGCGAAGATCGCCGCAACGGCATACAAAAAGAAGATGCCACAAGCTCGTACTACTTCCATCATAAGCCGCGTCTCGCCTCCGTATGCACATGTTTTTTATAGGCCCGCACGGCGCCGCGCCATAACGCGCAGATCACGCCCAGCAGGATGAACCCGCCGGCGGGCAGGCTGGCCAGGGGCAGCGGCGCAAAAGGCAGCTGTTCCACGCTCATGCCGAACACCGCGCCCTGGGCCAAAAACTCTCGCAGGCAGCCCACCAGCATCAGCACCAGCACATAGCCAAAGGTGGTGCGCAGGCCCTTGCGCAGCGCCACGCCCATCCGTTCGGGCTGGGGCCGCTCGTACCGTTTGATGATCAAAGGCTCCACCACCAAAATGGGCAGATAGATGCCCAGCTGCAAAATGTCCACGTCAAAAATGGCCCGCAGGGCAAAGTACACCGCCATATAGACCAGCGAGCTGGTGGCGCAGTACACCAGCGCCCGCAGCTGGTTTTTGCCGGTGCGGCACAGCAGCGCCGCGATCACACGGGTGGGGGTGAGCAAAAGCAGCACCGCCACGCTGAGCATCAGGGCATTGTAGCCGGTGGTGGCCGCGATCATCAGCGGCGCAAGGCCCATGCCCTGCATGATCACCGGGTTATTCAAAAAGATGCGGTCGCGCCGGGCGATCCGATCCATATTCTCAGAAAGGTATTGGGCTTTTTTAACATTCACGGCGCACGACCCCCTTTCGGTTCAGCACCCGCAGCACGGCCCGGTCCAGCCAGCCGGAGACCGAGTTCACCGCCAGCATGGCAAAGCAGACGCCGGTCTCGTAGGTGCCGTAATAGCGGAACATCATGGTCATGAAGCCCATCACGATGCCGTATACCACCCGGGACACGGTGTTTTTGGGCAGGATGACCGGGTCATTCAGCAAAAACACCGCCGCGAACAGCACGCCGCCGCTGCTCAGCTCGTACTTCATCACCGCCAGCCGGTCGGCCACGTCGTTCCAGGGCATGCTGAAGGCCTGCAGCTCGCCCAGTCGGGGGGCCACAAAGGCCACCAGGGCGCAGGTGAACAAAAAGCTCAGCACCGCACTGAGGTGCAGCCGCTTGCGGTTCCACAAGAACAGCGCGCAGGCCAGGATGACCAAGATGCAGGTCACGCCCATGGGGCCGGCGTAGTTGCCCAAAAGCAGCTGCATGTCGTCCAGCATGGGCATGCCGCCGGTCTGCAAAGCGTCCAGGGGCGACTGGCCCAGGCTCACGCCGCTGCTGCCCCACAAAGGCAGGCCGCTGAACAGGCTGGGCGTGGGGTAGCGGAACACCTGGTCCGGCCAGCTGACCGCCACCACCGCATAGCCCACGGCCGTGGGGTGGAAGGGGTAAACCCCGTAGCCGCCAAAGGCCTCCTTGCCCACCAGCACCGCCGCCACAACGCCCACGATCACCACATAGTAGCTCACCGTGGCGGGCAGCAGCAGCGCCAGCATAAAGGCGAAGGCCTCGCTGCTCCATTCCCCTTTTTCATAGGGCCGGCGGCGCAGCTTCGCCACCAGCCGGTCGCACAGATTGGCCGCGATCACTGCCGTGGCGCACACCAAAATAGCCCGCAGGCCGTAAAAGGCCCAGGCCATGGCCAAAAGCGGCAGGCACATACAAAATAAGTCTCTATGGGTCGACCGGTCCCGCTGGACCAGCGCCCGTTGCTGTTCATTCAAATGCATGGCTCCCTTCTCTGTGAGATTCTCGCCGCGCTTTGCCTTACAGGCC
>CASEVW010000157.1 GCA_949291395.1 uncultured Oscillospiraceae bacterium
CGATTTTGGTGTGCAGCTCGCTGCACACCAAAATCGCTCCAACAGCTTACCTATGCGCCCCCTTGTCTGGCTCTCTCCGAAAGAAAAACTTGCTGCCTTCTTTGAATCTCTCACTGTACAAGATGTTTGACAAACCTACAATCGGTGAGCCGGCCGTCCAGCTCCTCCCGAATGAATGCCCGCAGATCCACGCTGGCGGGATCCTCCTTGACCTGTTTGGCCAGATCGCCGTATTCTTCCAGGAACGCCCGGCCCATCAGGTCATGCTCCATGCACCAGCGCAGATAGATGGCCATGTGGCCATAAGCGTTCCATTCGTCCACCGGCAGGTTTTTCTCCCGGATGGTCTCCAGATGCCAGGCGGCGGCATCCAGTTCCGCTTCGATGTTCTCCAGGCCGTCCCCCATGGCCTCATAGGAGATCTTCAGCGTCATTTGCTCCGGCAGGGCCACGCCCTTGCTGCGGGTGATGGCGTGTTTGTCATACTTTGAGACACCGATGGTCTCTCCGTCATGGAATTCCACATCATTTTCCAGCACATAAAAGACGAGGTTTGCCAGGAAATCCCGCAGATCGCTCGGCTCCGCGTCGGCGGCCAGCACCCCCATCTCTTCCTTGCCGAACACGTCCATGCCATAGGTGTAGGCGTTCATGCCGTCCTCGTTCCGGTACATACCGAACCAGATCCAGTTGAAGACGGGCAGCTCGCCCTCCCGCATCATGTCCGCAAAGCCCTCGTAGAACCGGGGCTGGAATACCACGCCGCTGGTGTAAACGCCGGTGGCGCAGGGCTGGTGGCAGCAGGCAGCCAACAGCTTGGTGTAGAGCTTACCTTTTTCCAGCACATCCTCTTCCCTGCCCAGCACGGCCACCAGGATATGGGTCTTGTGCGCCTTGGCAGCCGCCACCGCATCCGGCCACATGTAGTTGTTTTTGGCGTTTTCCTCGGCTTCCCCGTCCGGGATCGGGGCTGGCATCAGGCGAATGGCGGCAAGCATTTCCCCCACATTGAACACCAGGGCATCGTCGCTCTTGTCCTCGCTTTCCTCTTCCACAGAGATGTTCCACAGTTCCTTCAGATCCCGGATGAGCTGCTGTTTGTCCCAGCTGGGCTCGGACAAAAGCACAAAGCCCGTAAAGGCACCTTTTCTGTCATGCTGGGTTTGTTTCCGTTCGTCCATCTTGTGTTTCCCCCTTTCACTTTCTCGCCCTGCTTGGGCCGTTTCATCTCATTTCATGCATTGCAGTTGTTCCCCACTCTTTCGCAGAAGACAAAAAAGGCCCTGTGCCACTCTGCTGCAAGGGCAGACTGATACAGGGCGTAAAAGCCCGCACCGGACCATTCGCCAGCTGCCGGAAACTAGCGCGTAACGGTGCTTGATGTTAGTCGGCTGCCTTGTGCTCTTTTAGAGCATTTGACGGGAATTCTGCATCTCTTATTTTGTCTTCTACGGCGAAAATTTGCGCATTATGCGTTTCAAACAGCGTGTTTATAAAAATATTGTAATAGTTCAACATAGAAAAAGCAAGCATCCTTTGTTGGTTTTCCATCAGCATAAGAATCAGCCTTTCCCTTATGTCAAAAGCCGCAACAGCGGGTTGCTTGGTTTTGCACTGCGTTGATGGTATAATCGTTTCGAGGTGGTAAACGCTATGAAAACAAAAGATGTTATATTTGAATTTCGAATCAAACATGGATTATCCCAGGATGCACTTGCGGAAAAGCTCTATGTTACCCGGCAGGCGGTGTCTCGTTGGGAGACCGGCGAAACGGTGCCCAGTACAGAAACGCTTAAATCGTTGTCAAAATTATTTGATGTTTCTATCAATACGCTGCTGGGGTCTCCGCGGAAATTGTTCTGCCAGTGCTGCGGAATGCCGCTTGACGATTCTTCCATCAGCAAAGAGTCCGACGGCACATGGAATGAAGAATATTGCAAATGGTGCTATGCCGACGGCAAATTCGTCTATTCAAGTCTTGCAGAATTGACTGATTTTCTGGTTGGGCATATGTCCAACGAAAACTGGCCTGCCGATCAAGTGCGGTCATATTTAGAAGCAGAGCTACCGAAGCTGAACCATTGGAAGGCACAGGCAAAATGAATGTTTTCTAAACCCTATCTCGGCACGAAAAACAAAAAAGGTCTAACTGATCAGCAAAAATCAGTTAGACCTTTTTCTTTTCGGATAAATCGAAACTTTTCAACGGAAAATCTAAAAGCTAGACACCCGGTGTTTATATGGGATCGTATCCACTTTTTACCTTATTCAAACTCAATGGTTGCCGGGGGCTTGCCGGTGCAGTCGTACATGACGCGGTTGATGTGGGGCACCTCGTTCACGATGCGGCTGGTCACCTTGGCGATCAGCTCCCAGGGCAGGTAGGCGGGCTCGGCGGTCATGAAGTCGGTGGTGGTCACCGCGCGCAGGGCTACCGCGTAATCGTAGGTGCGCTCGTCGCCCATGACGCCCACGCTGCGCATGTTGGTCAGCGCCGCAAAGTACTGGCCCAGGTTCTTATCCTCGCCGGCGGCGGCGATCTCCTCCCGCCAGATGGCGTCGGCATCCTGCACCATCTTGATCTTCTCTTCGGTCACTTCGCCAATGATACGGATGGCCAGGCCGGGGCCGGGGAACGGCTGACGGCTCACCAGGTACTCGGGAATGCCCAGCTCACGGCCGGCATTGCGCACCTCGTCCTTGAACAGGTCACGCAGCGGCTCGATGATCTCCTTGAAGTCTACATAGTCCGGCAGGCCGCCCACGTTGTGGTGGCTCTTGATGACGGTGCTCTCGCCGCCGGCGCCGCTCTCCACCACGTCGGGATAGATGGTGCCCTGCACCAGGAAGTCTACGGTGCCGATCTTCTTGGCCTCTTCCTCGAACACCCGGATGAACTCCTCACCGATGATCTTGCGCTTCTTCTCCGGCTCTTCCACGCCCTTCAGCTTATCGTAGAAGCGCTGGCGGGCATTCACGCAGATAAAGTTCAGATCGTAGGGGCCTTCGGGGCCGAACACGCTGCACACTTCTTCGCTCTCGTTCTTGCGCAGCAGGCCGTGGTCCACGAACACGCAGGTCAGCTGCTTGCCAACGGCCTTGGCCAGCATAACGGCGGCCACAGAGCTGTCCACGCCGCCGGACAAAGCGCATAGCACCTTGCCGTTGCCCACCTTGGCGCGGATGGCCTGGATGGAATTCTCCACAAAGGAGTCCATCGTCCACTCGCCCTTGCAGCCGCAGACGTTGTACACGAAGTTGGACAGCATCTTGGTACCTTCCTGGGTGTGCAGCACTTCCGGATGGAACTGCACGGCGTACAGGTTGCGCTCGGGCCACTCCATGCCGGCCACGGGGCAGTTTGCGGTGTGGGCGCTGATGGTGAAGCCGGGAGCCGCCTTTTCGATGTAATCGTTATGGCTCATCCAGCAGATGCTCTTTTCGCTCACGCCCTGGAACAGCTTGCTGCTAGTGTCCACGGTGACCTCGGTCTTGCCGTATTCCCGCTCGGGGGCCACGCAGACATGGCCGCCCAGCAGGTGCATCATCAGCTGAGAACCGTAGCAGATGCCCAGCACGGGGATCCCCAGCTCGAACACTTCGGTGCTGATGGAGGGAGAATCCTCCAGGTACACGCTGTTGGGACCGCCGGTGAAGATGATGCCCGCGGGCTTCTTCTCCTTGATGGTCTCCAGAGCCTTGGTGTAAGAAACGATCTCACTGTAAACGTGGCATTCGCGCACACGGCGGGCGATCAGCTGATTGTACTGTCCGCCAAAATCCACAACTAAAATGGTTTCCGCCATTGATTTTCCTCCCTTTGCGATTGGTTTGCTTCACAGTTTACCCATGATTATAGCACATCTTTTGGGGTAAGGAAACAGCAAAACCAAAAATTCCCGGGTATTTTGGCGCTTTTTCCGTTTTTCCAGTGCCTACAGCGATTATCCGGCGGATACTGGTGAAAACGCCCAAAATCGCCCCGATCCGTCCCTTGACAAACCGCCCCTGCATCCGGTATCATCAAGACATTCCCACAAAACCCGAAAAGGAGAACCTTCATTTTATGGACGACGGCGACCCTGACCGATGCCCCATTGCTGAATCGAACCGACGATACAAGACACACCTGTTTTCCGCCCATGCGGGGAACGGGCGTGTCTTTTTGCGTTTTCGGCGGATCCTGCACTAGCGGCCCTGCCCTTATGCCCATTCATTATTATTGATACCAAAAAGGAGTTTGTATTTTATGGATCCTATCGTATGGCAGATCATTCTGCAGATCCTGCTCATTGCGCTGAACGCGGTGTTTGCCTGCGCCGAGATCGCGGTGATCTCGGTGAGCGATGCCAAGCTTGCCCAGCTGATCGCCCAGGGCGATAAACGGGCGGTGCGTCTGGCCCGACTCACCAGCCAGCCCGCCAGCTTCCTGGCCACCATCCAGGTGGCCATCACCCTGTCCGGCTTTCTAGGCAGCGCCTTTGCGGCGGACAACTTTGCCGGCATCCTGGTGGACGGCCTGCTGCGCCTGGGCGTCCCGGTGCCCGCCCAGACCCTGAACGCCATTTCGGTGGTGCTCATCACCCTGATCCTCTCTTACTTCACCCTGGTATTCGGTGAGCTGGTGCCCAAGCGGCTGGCCATGAAGAAGGCGGAGAGCCTGGCGCTGGCCATGTCCGGCATGATCTCCGCCCTGGCCCGGGTGGCCTCCCCCGTCGTGTGGGTGCTCACCGCTTCCACCAACTTCGTGCTGCGGCTGTGCGGGCTTGACCCTAACGCCGAGGAGGACGAGGTGAGCGAGGAGGAGATCCGCATGATGGTGGACGCAGGCAGCCAAAAGGGTGTGATCGACCAGGACGAGAGGGAGTTCATCCAAAACGTGTTCGAGTTTGACGACCGCACCGTGGCCGAGTTCGCCACCCATCGCACCGAGCTGACGGTACTGTGGCAGGAGGACAGCGACGAGGTTTGGGATGCCACCATCCGCCAGAGCCGCTTTGCCAAATACCCGGTATGCGGCGAGACCGCCGATGATGTGATCGGCGTGCTGGACGTGCGGGACTACTTCCGTCTTACCGACCGCAGCCGGGCCCAGGTAATGGAAAAGGCGGTGCGCCCGGCCTATTTTGTGCCCCAGCATCTGGGGGCGGACGTGCTGTTCCGGGAGATGAAACGCACCCGCAACCATTTTGCCGTGGTGCTGGACGAATACGGCGGCGTGACCGGCGTGGTGACCATGAACGACCTGCTGGAACAGCTGGTGGGCGATCTGGAGGACGACCTGGAAAAGGCCGCCCAGCCCCGGGAGATCGAGCCGCTGGCCCCCGGCCGCTGGCGCATCCAGGGCTCCGCGCCCCTGAAAGCGGTGGCCCGCAGCCTTTCCCTTACTTTTGACGAGGAGATCCTGGACACCTACGACACTTTCGGCGGCTTTGTATTCGGTCAGCTGGGCACCGTTCCCGGCGACCAGGAGCGCTTTTCCGCCCAGCTGCCGCCGGTGTGCATCCACACCGCCCGTATACGGGACCACCGGCTGGAGGATGCGGTGGTGAGCCTGCTGGCCCCGCCGGAGCCCGCCGCCTCGTCTGACGGTGAAGAGGCTCACTGATCCCTGAAAATGAAAAAACGCCCGTGAACTGTGCTTGTTCGGCCAGGTCACGGGCGTTTTGGTTTTGTGTGCGGCGAGGCGGTCAGAATTCCACGCCTTTGCGGGCCGGGATGCCCTGCTGATAGGGGTGCTTGCGGCAGGCCATCTCGGTGGCGTAGTCAGCGGCTTCCAGCATCCAGGGGGCCGGCTGATGGGCGGTGATCACCATCTCCACCGTGTCCGGCTTTTGTTCCACCAGCTGCTTTGCCAGGGCCTCGTCCACCATATCCAGGCTGCAGGCCGAGCTCAGTTCGTCCAGGATCAGCAGGTCCACCTGCTGGCGTTCCACCAGTTCCAGCGCCTGGCGCAGCAGCCGGTCATGCCCGGCACGGGTCTCTTCTTTTTCCTGCGGGGTCATCTGCATGACGAATTTTGTGCAGGCCTGCCCCCGCAGCACGGTGGCCCCCAGCGTTTCCAGGCTTGCGATCTCGCCGGTGGCAGTGCCTTTTAAAAACTGCGCCACCACGACTCGCCAGCCGTTGCCCAGGGCCCGCACCGCCAGGCCCATGGCGGCGGTGGTCTTGCCCTTGCCGTCGCCAAAATACAGGTGTGTCAATCGTTTTGTCATCTTGTCCTGCTCCTTTTACTCGATTTGCAGAAACTCCCGCTGTATCGCCTTGCGGCGGAGGAAATAGTACCCAAAGCCGGCCACGTCCGCCAGGAACCAGCCGATGGGCACCGACCACCAGATGCCCACCACCCCGATGGCCGGGATGGCCGCCAGCCCATAGGCCAGCAGCACCCGGGTGCCCAGCGAGATGACCGTGAGCACCACCGACATGCCCGGCCGGTCGATGGCCCGGTAAAGGCCATACAGCAAAAACAGACAGCCGATGCCGCAGTAAAACGCGCCTTCAATGTGCAGGTACTGCACCCCGATGGCCAGGATCTCGGTCTCCTCCGGCTGCACGAAAAGCAGCAAAAGCGGCTCTGCAAACACAAACACCAGCGCGCTCACGGCCACACAGAACGCCACTGAGAGGATCACCGCCTGCCGGATGCCCTGCTGGATGCGGCGGGGCTTTTTGGCCCCGTAGTTCTGGGCCACAAAAGTGGAAAAGGCGTTGCCCAGGTCCTGGGCCGGCATATAGGCAAAGCTGTCGATCTTCACCGCCGCCGCAAAGGCGGACATCACGGCGGGGCCGAAGCTGTTCACCAGCCCCTGCACCATCAAAATGCCGAAATTCATAATGGACTGCTGCATGCAGGTGAGCAGCGAGTAACGGCCCACCTCTGCAAACCGGCTGGCGCTGAGCCGCCAATGATGGCGGTGGGGGCGCAGCTGGGGGCAGCGCAGCCAGGTATAGGCGGCCAGCCCAATGCCGGAAAGATACTGGCTCAGCACCGTGGCAAAGCCGGCCCCCGCCACGCCCCAGGAAAACCGCAGCACGAACACCAGGTCCAGCACCACGTTCAGCACCGAGGCCACGCCCAGAAAGGCCAGCGGCGCCGCGGAATTGCCCACAGCCCGCAGCAGGCAGGCAAAATAGTTGTACAAAAAGGTGGCGATGATACCCGCAAACACCACCAGCAGATAGTCCTTCATCAGCCCGTAGACTGCCTGGGGGACCTGCAGCAGGGCCATGATGGGGTCGATGAAGGCATAGACCAGCAGGCTGAGGGCCGTCGCCAGCACCCCGATCAGCACAAAGGAGGCGGTGATGGTATACCGCATCCGCTCGCTGTCCCGCTGGCCGCAGCAGATGGAGATCAGCGCGCCGCTGCCCATGGCCAGGCCCAGTAAGATCGAGGTGAGAAAGGTCATCAGGGTGTAAGCCGACCCCACCGCCGCCAGGGCATCCGCCCCCAGAAAGCGCCCTACGATCAGGGTGTCGGCAATGTTATAACACTGCTGCAAAAGGTTGCCCGCGATCATGGGCAGCGCAAACAGCACCAGCGTTTTGGTGATGCCGCCTTGTGTCAGGTCTCTGGCCAGCACGATCCCTCCCGTTCTGAAAAAATGACAGTCCCCTTCCCTGGCCTTTCTGCCGGGCGGACAGGTATCCTTATTATAGCATAAAAAAGGGCAGCGTGGGCCTTTGAATACAAGCCCGAACAATCATCGGCTGTGCCAACAGCAAAAAATGCCCCGCCGCCGGAAACAGTGAGCCGTTTCCAGCGGCGGGGCGTTTCTTGTCTTTGTCAGCAGCCCAGATAGGCTTTGCGCACCTCGATGTTGTTGGCCAGCTCATCCGCCGGGCCTTCCATCTTTACAGTGCCGGTCTCCAGCACGTAGGCGCGGTCGGCGATCTCCAGGGCCATCTTGGCGTTCTGTTCCACCAGCAGCACCGTCACGCCGGACTTGTTCACGTCCTGGATGATCTTGAAGATCTCCTTCACCAGCAGGGGCGACAGGCCCATGGAAGGCTCGTCCAGCAGCAGCATCTTGGGCTTGCACATCAGCGCCCGGCCAATGGCCAGCATCTGCTGCTCGCCGCCGGACAAAGTGCCCGCCTGCTGCTTGCGCCGCTCCTTCAGGCGGGGCAGCCGCTCGAACACCATTTCCAGGTCGTTGGCGATGGCCGTTGCGCCGTCCTTGCGGGTGAAGGCGCCCATGGACAGGTTTTCCTGCACCGACAGCTGGCTGAACACCCGGCGGCCTTCCGGCACCTGGGCCAGGCCCAGCCGGATGATCTTGTGGGCTTCCATTTGGCTGATGCGGCTGCCCAAAAAGTCGATGGTGCCGCTTTTGGGTTTCAGCAGGCCGGAGATAGCGTGCATGGTGGTGGTTTTGCCGGCGCCGTTCGCGCCGATCAGGGTAACGATCTCCCCCTCGTTCACATGGAACGAAACGTCCTTAATGGCATGGATGGAACCGTAGAAAACATTCAGATCGCTTACGCGGAGCATTTCCCCCATGCTCAGTCACCTCCCAGATATGCCGCAATGACCTTGGGGTTATTGCGGATGGATTCACCGGTGCCCTGGGCGATGATCCGGCCGTAATCCAATACATAAATATATTCACAGATGCCCATTACAAAGTTCATATCATGCTCGATCAGCAGGATGGCCACGTCGAACTCTTTCTGCACGAACTTGATGGTGTTCATCAGCTCTTCGCTCTCGCTGGGGTTCATGCCGGCGGCGGGCTCATCCAGCAAAAGCAGCTTGGGGTTCGTCGCCAGCGCCCGGGCGATCTCCAGCTTGCGCTGCTTGCCGTAGGGCAGGCTGGAAGCGGGCAGGTTTGCCTCTTTGTCCAGATCGAAGATCTTCAGCAGCTTCATGGCCTGATATTCCATCTGCTGCTCCTTGTCTTTGAAGCCGGGCAGCCGGAAGATGCCGGTCCACATGGAGTATTTGATCTGGTTGTGCAGGCCGATCTTCACGTTATCCAGCACCGTCATCTGGTCGAACAGCCGGATGTTCTGGAAGGTACGGGCGATGCCCGCCTGGTTGATCTTTGCGGGCGCGTTGCCGGTGATGTTTTTGCCGTCCAGGATGATATCGCCCTCGGTGGGCCGGTATACGCCGGTGAGCAGGTTGAACACGGTGGTCTTGCCCGCGCCGTTGGGGCCGATGAGGCCGTACAGATGGCCCTTTTCGATCTTCATATCCAGCTGGGCCACCGCTTGCAGACCGCCAAAGGCGATGCCCACGTTCATTACTTCAAGCAGAGCCATGCGTCACGCCTCCCCTTTACTTTGTTTTTTCAGTTTCGCCAGCTTCTGGAAAAAGCCGATGGTGGAGAGTTTCTCCCACACCTGGGCGCGCCAAGCCACGACCTGCGGGCTCTGGTTGAAGATCATCACCACGATCAGGATGATGGCGTAGATCAGCATGCGGTAGTCGTTCAGGCCGCGCAGCATCTCCGGCAGCACATACAGCACCGCCGCCGCGATGATGGAGCCCCGGATGTTGCCGATGCCGCCCAGCACCACAAAGACCAGCACCAGGATGGAGGTGTTGTAATCGAACTTGCGGGCCGCCAGAGCGGACATGTTCAGGGCATACAGCACACCCGCCATGCCTGCCAGGAAAGCGGAGGTGATAAAAGCCATCAGCTTGTACTTGGTCACGTTGATGCCGGTGGCCTCGGCGGCGATGCGGTTGTCACGGATGGACATGATGGCACGGCCGGCACGGGAGTTCACCAGGTTGAGCACCACAAACAGGGTGAGCAGCACCAGGATGATGCCCGCGGTAAAGGTGGAGGCCTTTTTCATGCCGGTGATGCCGATGGCCCCGTTGATGATGACCTCGCCGCCCTCTTCCAGGTTCAAGGCGGCGGAATCGCTGAGGGAGAAATGCAGGCCGTTGGAGTCCCAGCCCAGGTAGATGGCGTTCAGCACGTTTTTGATGATCTCGCCAAAGGCCAGGGTCACGATGGCCAGGTAGTCGCCCCGCAGCCGCAGCACCGGGATGCCGATCACAAAACCGAACACGCCGGCCACCACACCGCCGATGAGCATGGCCAGCGCCAGGCCCAGAGGGGCGGGCATATTCACGCCGGCGATCACCCAGAACACCGCACCGGAAAACGCGCCGGCGCTCATAAAGCCCGCATGGCCCAGGCTCAGCTCGCCCAGGATGCCTACGGTCAGGTTCAGCGACACTGCCAGCACCACATAGGTGCAGATGGGCACCAGCATGCCCTGCATGGAGTTGCTCAGCATGCCGCCGCTCACCAGCAGCTGCATCACCACGTAAAACCCGATCACGATGCCGTAGGTGACCAGATTGCTGCGGGTGGACTTTTTCATTGTTTTCAAGCTATTCATTGCAGCCACCTCACACCTTTTCACTGATCTTTTTGCCCATCAGGCCGGTGGGACGCACCAGCAGCACGATGATGAGCACGGCGAACACGATGGCGTCCGCCAGCTGGGTCGAGATATAGGCCTTGCTCATGATCTCGATGATGCCCAGCAGGATGCCGCCCACGAACGCGCCGGGAATGGAGCCGATGCCGCCGAACACAGCGGCGGTAAAAGCCTTGATGCCGGGCATCGCGCCGGTGGTGGGCTGCAGCGTGGGATACGCCGAGCACAGCAGCACGCCCGCCACAGCAGCCAGGGCCGAGCCGATGGCGAAAGTCATGGCAATGGTGGAGTTCACGTTGATGCCCATCAGCTGGGCAGCGCCCTTGTCTTCACTCACCGCCAGCATGGCCCGGCCCATCTTGGTATTGTTCACAAAGAAGATCAGGCCCGCCATGATGATGGCGCCCACAACGATGGTAACGATGGTCTCGCCGGAGATGACCAGCTGACCGCCGGCCAGGTGCAGCGGGGGGATGCCCACCACAGAAGTGAACGACTTGGGATCGGCGCCCCAGATCAGCAGCGCCAGGTTCTGCAGCAGGTAGCTCACGCCAATGGCGGTGATCAGCACGGCCAGCGAGGACGCGCCACGCAGCGGCTTATAGGCGAACCGCTCGATGACGATGCCCAGCACGGTGCACACCGCCATAGACAGCACGATGGCCACCAGCGGCGGCAGGCCCATCTGATTGACCGCAATGAACACGATGTAGCTGCCTACCATGATCACGTCGCCGTGGGCGAAGTTCAGCATCTTGGCAATGCCGTACACCATGGTATAGCCAAGGGCGATGATGGCATACACACTGCCCAGGCTGATACCGTTGATCAAGTATGATAAAAATTCCATACTCTATTCCCCTTTTCCTCCGGCAGTACGGCGGCACGGTCATACGATCGTTCCGCCGGACCCCTTACGTTTTACAATGCTGTTATAGCATTATTATAGCATCGTTCTAAAGTGCACACAAGAAGCGCGCTGGATTTTCTGTTGAATTTCATCGAACAGGGATAGCACAAGAGGGCTGCCGCACATCGGGCAGGCAACCCTCTTGTGTTGTTGTATCAAGTAACTTGCATGTGCCGGGCGTCTCAGCGCCAGCTTGTTACATGGCGGAGTAAGCGCCGTTCACGATCTTTACCGCGCGGGGAGCCTTGTTGACTTCGCCGGTGGCTTCCCACTTCATACCGTCGCCGGTCAGGCCGTCCAGAGTGATCTGGGGCATGGCGCCTTTCAGCATGTCGCAGATGGTGGAAGCGTCCATGTCGGCGGTCACGCCGGCCTGCTCGCAGGCGGCCAGGATAGCGTATACGCCGTCGTAAGCGTCCGCGGCAAACTGGTTGGGGATGTCGCCGAACTGCTCCTGGTACTTCGCCACGAAGTTCTGGGTCTTTTCGTCCTGTGCGTCGGCGGCGAAGGGGGTCAGCAGCATAACGCCCTCAAACAGAGAGGTGTCAGCGCCGTCGATGGTCAGCAGGCCGTCCAGGCCGTCGCAGCCAAACACCTGAGCGGTGCAGCCTTGACGGTTCATCTCCTGAATGATCAGGTTGGCTTCGCTGTAGTAGATGGGCAGGAACACCAGCTCGGCGCCGGAGCTCTTGGCCTTCTGGACCTGTACCGAGAAGTCGGTCTTGTTGTCGCTGGTGAAGGCTTCGTCGGCCACGATCTCAAGCCCCTTGGCAGCGGCTTCCTCCACAAACTTTTCACGGATACCGGAAGAGTAAGCGTCGGAGCTGTCGTAGATGATGGCGATCTTGGTGGCCAGGCCGTTGTCGGCAATGTAGTCTGCGGAAGCGACGCCCTGGTTGGGGTCGGTGAAGCATACCTGGAAGGCGTTGTCCTCCTGGATGACCTCAGTGGCAGAGGCGGAGGGGGTCAGCAGAAAGATGTTGTCGCTGGCGGTCTCGGGGGCGATGGTCAGGCAGGGTTGGGTGGTAACGGTGCCCAGCAGGACCTGCATGCCCCAGTCTTTCAGGGTGTTGTAGGCGTTCAGTGCCTTTTCGGAGTCGTTCTCATCGTCCTGGAAGTTCAGCTCGAACTGCAGGCCGCCCTGGGCATTGATCTCCTCCACGGCCAGCTTCGCGCCATTCATTACCGCGTTGCCGTAGATGGCCGCGCCGCCGGTGAGGGGGCCGATGCCGCCGATCTTGATGGCAGCGCCGGAAGCGGAACCGGTGGAAGTGCCAGCGCTGGCGGCGCCAGTGCTGGCAGTGCCTGAACTGCCGGCGGCAGAGGTGCCGGCGGTGGAAGTGCTGCCGCCGCAAGCCGCAAAGCTAAAAGCCATTGCCGCCGCGAGAACCAAACTCAATGCTTTTTTCATGTGGATCTTCCTCCCTTACGGTCCCCAGAAACGCCTGCTTGAAAAGCGTCTTTGGGAATTTTGTGCTTTTCTAAATTATAAAAGCAAAGCGGCAATTATGCAATTCGCTATTTCACCATACTTTTTATCATTGTAAAGCGGAAACGTGGTGAAAATGCATAAATTTCTTTGTCTCTTTGAACAAAAGAAATTGTCCAATCACACTGTCAAATTCGATTTTTCTCCCGTATTCTTCGGAAAACGCAAATTTTCAGCAAAAAAGAGGCCGAAAGCATTGCAAAAGAATTTGTTTTTTGTATAATAGGAGTATTAACCTTCGCAAGGGCATCGATCTGCCGCTGGAAGGATCAGTTGGCCGGGGCTTCTGGGGCCTGGCCGGTTTAGCATTCATATTTTCAGGGGAGCGAACAGAGAATGAAACTGCTGGAAGAGCGTATTGTAAAAGACGGCCAGGTGCGCCCTGGCAATATTTTGAAGGTAGACGCCTTTTTGAACCATCAGCTGGATGTGGACCTGCTGGACGAGATCGGCAAGGAGTTCTACCGTATTTATAAGAATGACGGCATCAACAAGATCTTGACCATCGAAGCCTCCGGCATCGCCATTGCCTGCATGACCGCCCGTTACTTCAACGTGCCGGTGGTCTTTGCCAAAAAAGCCCAGAGCAAAAACCTGGACGGCGACCTGCTCACCTCCACTGTACATTCCTTTACCTACGGCAAAGATTACAACATCACCCTGGCCAAAAAGTTTTTGGGACCGGAGGACAAGGTGCTGATCCTGGACGACTTTTTGGCGGTGGGCAAAGCCATGCACGGCCTGCTGGACGTGTGCAAGCAGGCCGGCGCCACTGTGGGCGGCATTGGCATCGCCATTGAAAAGGGCTTCCAGCCGGGCGGCGCTTCCCTGCGCGCAGATGGCTACAAGCTGACCAGCCTTGCCATTGTGGACAGCATGGGAGACGATGGCAGCATCCAGTTCCGCCCCCAGGACGAGAACTGAGGCTGGCTGACGCTTACATTATAATAAGACGCAAAAAAGAAAGCCGGGTGAAATACACCCGGCTCAGCTTGTAGAAAAACCTGCTCCGGCAATCAAGCCAGAGCAGGTTTTTGGTTTGTAAGCAAGAACACAAAGGGAAAAAGAAGCG
>CASEVW010000158.1 GCA_949291395.1 uncultured Oscillospiraceae bacterium
CCTGCGGGCGGTGAAGGTGCGGGGCGCGGGACTGCAGGCAGAGCTGGCCTTTCGGGCGCTGGACGGCGGGGTGCGGTTTTATCTGTGCCGGTGCAAGATGCTGTCCGGCCTGCCGGGCCAGCCCCGCCGCATCGGGGGCAAGCTCACCGACATCACCGACCGGTTCGACCGGGAACAGGACCTGATGCGCCGGGCCCGGATGGACGTGCTCACCGGGGTGTACAACCGCAGCGCCGAGGAGCTGATCGCCCAGCGGCTGGCCAGCTGCCGGGGCGGGGCGCTGTTTATGATCGACCTGGACAATTTCAAGCGCATCAACGACACCTACGGCCACCGCAAGGGGGACCAGGTGCTGGTGGCGGTGACCGGGGTGCTCAAGCGGCTGTTCCGCCAAAGCGACATCATCGCCCGGGTGGGCGGCGACGAGTTCGTGGCTTTCATCGAGGGCCCCGCCGACCCGGACCTTGCCTGCAGCCGGGCCCAGATGATCCTGGAGCGGCTGCAAACGCTGCGCGTGCCCGGGGTGGACCTGCCCGCCAGCGTGAGCATCGGCATCGCCCTCTCGCCGCCCCTGCCGCCGGACTACGCCCAGCTGCACCACGCGGCGGACCAAGCCATGTACGAAGTAAAGCGTGCCCGCAAAAACTGCTGGCGGGTGTGCGCCACCCCTGGCCGCTAAAACACAAAAACCGGCTGGGGCCGCCTGTTTTGGGGCAGCTCCAGCCGGTTTCTTGTGATCGCATTTTATAGTTCCGCTGCGGCAAAAAGCGGGATGATGACCCGGCCGCAGCAAAAAGAAAAGCGCTTGTAGAATCACTCTACAAGCGCTTTTCTGCTGGCTCCCCACGCTTTAGTGTGCTCGAACAAATTTGCGGAGAGGCTGGTTTTCTCTCGCAGGCTCAGCCAGACGATTATATAGCTGTCTTCTTTTTGGCCCGTGGGGCCATCGAAGACGAACACCTGCTGCACCAGGCGGCGCAGGATCATTTCCCGCAGCTCTTTGTCGCTCACCGCCTGGGAGCGGAAGAGCATCAACCAGGCGGCCACCTCTTCTGCCTTGATGCCGTTGCGGGCGATCAGCTTCTGCCGGGCCAGCTCCACTTCCAATTCTCCCCGGCGGGCTTCGGCGTCCATCAACAGCTTGCGGGTGGTATCTGTGATGATGCCCTGGGCAATGGCCCGGCCGATATTGCCGATCTCGCTGTTCACCTGCTGGAGCTGCTCTTGCAGGCTGCGGATGGTGCCGCTGTTGCTTATCAGCTTTTCGCTGAGGGCTTCGGCCTCCAGGGCCAAACGGGCGATATTTTCATCGGTGAGGGCCTGCAGAGCGGCCCGGAAGACGGCCTGTTCCAGGATCTCTTTGGGGATGCTGCTCTTTTTGCAGGTACGGCCTTTCTTTTTGTTCTTACAGGTATAGTAGTATTTTTTCTCCCCGTTGCGGCTGGTGCCGCTATCTCCAAACACCGGCGCGCCGCAATGGCCGCAAAAGACTTTGCCTGTTAGGACGAAGTTCACCCCGGCGCGGCCCCGCTGGGGCGCTCTGGTGCGGGTGGCAAGGATCTCCTGCACCTGCTGGAACAGGTCCGGGTCAACGATGCGCAGATGCGGGGCGTCGGTGATCTCGCCCTTGTACACGTCCAGGCCCATGTACTCCACCCGGCGGAGCATCTGGGACAAGCTGGAAACGCTGATGGGATTGCCGTACCGGGAACGGTAGCCTTTGGCGTTGATGGCGGCACAGATCTCTGTCATATTATAGCCATCAACGTACATTTCAAAGGCCATTTTCACCGCCCCGGCGGTGCCGGGGTCGATCACCTGGCGGCGGTCCTGCACGGTATAGCCAAAGGGCACCATGCCGGTGTTTTTCCCCTCTTTGTGGGCGTCCAGCATACCCCGCTTGGTATCTTCGGACAGGCCCAGGCTGTAGGCTTCGGCGTCGGCGCCGTAGATCGCCCGCATATAGATGCCGCCCCGGCCGTCCGGGATGGGGTCCCGGATACTGAGCAGGTCCACCCCGTTCTTACGCAGCTCTTCCAGACAGATGCTTTGCTGGTTCAGGTTGCGGAAAAACCTATTAAATTTATAGACCAAAACCACATCAAACAGGCCCTTGGCGGAATCCTCCATCATGCGGTTGAATTCGGCCCGGGCGGTGCGGGTGCGGCCACTTCGGGCCTGGTCCACATACTGGGCCACAATGTCCATATCATGGGCCAGGCAGTATTCCGTAGCCTCCCGCAGCTGGCCCTCGATGGACAGCTCGTTCTGCTTGACGCTGGAATAGCGGGCATAGACCGCCACCCGGCGGCGGGCCGGCTTTTTGGGGGCCTGGGGCTGCTGGCGGGCCAGCAAAGCCTTGGCAATTTCAATAGAATTCATAAAAAAAGACACCTCGCAGACAATAACATCTTGTGCCGCGCGGTGCCTTTGTGATATACTATCATTGCCTTGTGGTAGTATATCACGGTAAACACCGTGCAGCTATCCGACAACCGTTCCGGCGTTGGCGCGCCGGGACGGTTTTTTTATTTTTTAGAATACCTCTCTTTAAACGTCTGAGCGACACCGAGCACATAGTCCATCAATGCGTCTCGAACCTGATAAGAATGTTCCAGATCATCGCCTTCTTTATAGAAATAGTCTACAGAACTTTCTGTGATCGCTCTAAAGCGCAAAAACATATCATTCTGTTCTTCTTTGACACACTCATTGTACACATCTATAATGTAGTCGTAGTGGTCAACAAACTGCTGATATGATGAGGGAAGGGGGCTTTCGGCTAGAGCTTTTTGGAGAGAACTAAAGCAGTACCGCACGAAATCGTGATTATCGGTCATCAACAAAATGGTAAAAAGTCCGACGTCAAAGAACGAGGCGAAAAGACCCAGCGTTTCTTCGTCACTGTGGATCTTGGCGATTTTTTGAGAGCATTTAGAGGTGGTCACAAAGAGGGTTGAATACCATTCTTCATAATCGGATTCAGGGGGCAGGATCTCTTTTTGAACGGATGCCTTTTTTAGAGGTTCGGAGTTGCTGTCAGAGGCTGCCCCACCATCTGGTTCCTGAGATATTCCTACTTTTTCTCTTTGAAAATTATCAGTGTATGCCAAAAACGCAGAATACATTGCAGTTGCAAAATTAAAAACGGTAAGGATCATTCCAAAAACGTTTCCGTAGTTTGGATACTCTATCCACTGCATGATAAAAAACGACCCATATAAAAGAATGTTATAGCCGCAAAGGAAAAAGAACAAAGGGCGCGCAAATCGAGAGATAACGAAGCCGTCTTTGTTTGGACATGCAACCCAACAATAAATAATGAACGGAAGCATAGGAAAAAGTATCCAGCCAGACATATAAATCAAATATGTGGCAATGCAAGCTACTATACATCCTAAAAACGAACGAAAAGCACTCACAAAAACAACTCCTCACATTTATATGTAAATAGATTGCTAGAATTTGTCGAACAGATTATAATAACTTTAGAAATTCCGGGATTTCTGCACCGTAAAGAAAAGGAGATTGAAAAATCATGGAACAGAAATTTTACCCGGAAACGATTGAACGCCTGCTGGACGATGCCACCACGAAACAGCTGCGGCTGATCTATTTGTTCGTGGTAAACCTGCTGGGCAAATAAGACATAGCACCAAAAAGCGGCACCAAAGAGAGCGAGCCTTTACGGTTCGCTCTCTTTTTTTGTGTCTTCCTCCCGGCGGCGGCGCTGCTCCAGCAGCTGCTGGGAGAACTGGGCCAGGGCTGCCCAGGCGTTTTCATCCAGGCGGGCCAGGACGGCCACGAAGTCCTTTTTGAATTCGTCGTCGCCGGACAAAACCTTGCCGATCCAACTGGCGATCTCTTCTTCCCTGTCCGGTTCCGGTTTCGGTTCGCCCTGCCCGGTGCGCAGCCACACTTCGCTGACGCCGAATTCCCGGCAGATGTCAGCAATCGTTCTGTCACTGGGAATTTTTCGGCCCAGCGCCAAATTGGAAATGTGCTGCTGAGATATATTCAGCCTTTCTCCAAACGCTGTTTTGGTCAGACCGCTTTCTTTGATGATCCAGGCGATGCGGTCACTGATGGAATCCATTTTCAGACCCCCTTTCTGATTTTCATTAAATCATGTGTCTGGCAAAAAGTCAACCCTTTTTCAATTCTGAGTTGTGAAAAAGGGTTGACTTTTATTCTGAGAGGTGATAGGATTATTCCAGGAAATGAAAGTGAGGTGATGAGAAATGGATAAGGAAGAGCGCAGAGCCTTACTCCGCAGCCCTGATTTTCGGGGGTGGCCGGTGGGCTGGAGCATTCACCAAAAGTGCCGCTTCCCGGATGGGTACAAGATCACCCTGACCCTTGACCGGGACGGGCGGATCACCAGCGTGGAGCATGGCAAACGCCGCATCGAAAAAGAAAGCATCCCCGACCTGTCCGTTCTGGACGCGGTGGGGATGCTAGATGCCATGGCGTTCCGAATTGAAGGAAACGGACTTTTGGACGAACAGCTGGCGGAACGGTACAAAAGGTTCCGGCGGGATCAAAAGCGGTTATTCCGGGCCGTTTTCCTTGGGTGGCTGTGAAATGTTTGGGTAAAACGGGTCTGGAAGCGGATGTTCCGGGCCGTTATTGAAAAATGTTACGAGAGCAGGGTTCCCCTGTGAGGGGACAAATTTTGTCCAGGCAATCGCTCATAATGACACCCCCTTTTCCTGCCTTGATTATAGCACGGAAGCGGGGGCACAGAAAGGAGGCAAAAAAGAATGATGACCGAAAAGGAGAAGGAGATCCTGCGGATCTTTGAGGAAACGCTGCCTCAGATGACCGAGGAAGAGAGGCATGACCTGCTGGTGTTCGGCAAAGGCATGGCGACCTTTGTCAAAATCAGGGCCGAAAAGGCCGAGCCCCCGAAGAAAGCGGGCTGAGAAAACATAAGGCCGGTGTTATGTTACTGGCCGGAAAGATAAGGAGACTGTTATGAATCTGGATAGAAATGCAAAAGTCGTTTTGAAAATCAAGGGTAATGAATGCCATATGGAGTTCGCTGGCGACATTGCGGCGATCATGCCGCTGCTGAACAGCGCCGTGATAGAGATGTTCAGCCGGGAACCGTTTTGTAAGAACCCGGCGGAAGAGAACGTTGAAAATTTTAAAGAGCTGACTCTGCTCGGATTAAGGATGAAGGAGGAGATGGGCGGATGAAACAGAATGAGTTCGGCGTGACCCTGGACAGGAACGGATATGCGCCCAGCATTTTGCAGGCGGAAGCGGACGGCTGCTTTTTGTGCGGCCGGAACGGCACCGAGGACCGGCTGGACCGCCACGAGGTTTTTGGTGGGGCCTACCGCCAGAGATCCAAAGAACTGGGGCTTTGGGTGGAGCTGTGCCACCACGCTCACCACATCTTCGGGCCAGCGGCGGTACATAACGACCGCCAGACGGACCTTGCGCTGAAACAGGAGGCCCAGCGGGTGGCGATGGATGTTTACGGCTGGGACACGGCGGAATTTATCGCCCGGTTCGGGCGGAACTACCTGGATTGAGAAGAGAAAGGAGGAAGAGTGATGGATAAGAACCGGGCTGTTGTAAGTATTACAATGGACGAAACCGGAGCTTGCTCGGGCGAAATGACAGGGATGAGCCACGACATTGTGGGTGCGTTGTTCCTTGCACTGGCGAAAATGCTGAACGATACTCGGAAGCCTGACGCGACAGATGAAGAGCTCGTCGATGAGGCACGCTGCTATATCCTGGCAGTGCTGAAAGGAATGAAGGAGGGCTCTGGATGTACTATGTAGAGCACATGATCCGGGACGATTCCGCTGTCCGGGTGACCGTATACAGCGAACAGGTGGTGAACGGGGCCATTTTCCGGGACTACCGGAACGCCACGCCCGGGCATCCCCTGACAAAGAAGCTGATCGGCCGGACGGTATACGTGGAGGCCTGCCCTACCCTGCTTGCGGCGCTGGCCCGGGCGGAAGAGCTGGCCAAGGAAAACGACTGCAGGTTCAAGCTGGCGCAGGATGTGCGCCGGGACGTGCTGCGGGAGAAAGGAAAAAGGGGTGCTGCGGCAACATGGAAAACGAAGTGAACACCCTGGAAACCGTTGGCTTAGCAGATGTTTTTTGCCCGTTTTGCGGCAAGCAGCTGCCCGGCCGGCGCAGCCGGTACGAGGATGACCAGGAAGCCGCCGAAGACGCTGCGGCACAGTGTGACTGCGCCGAGGCCCGGGAGTGGCGGCAGATCAAGATCCCCCGGCGGAACAAAGCCGGGGACAAGGAAGCGATGGTCCTGGGCGTTTGCCGGTTTTGCGGCCAGACGATGGCCTTGTCAAAAGTGACCCTCAGCGAGACCGGCCTGAGCGCCCGGGAGTGCGCCAGCAGGCTGTGCGGGTGCCCCGGCGCGGCGGGGTATCAGATCACGCTGGAGAATGAGCAGGCACGGGCGGAAAAGCTGCAGGAAGCCTACCAGAACATTGAGATCATGTTTTTGAACCGGGACGACGGGCAGAACATGGAGGCAGTAACCGGGATCATGATGGAACTGGTGGGGATGGTGTATGACGAGCACCTGAAAAAGGTGTCGCTGCAGATCTCTGCGGGTGTGGCCGCCGTGATCGGCCGGACGGCCAGCGGCAGCATTCGGATCGAGAAAAAGCAAAAGCGCGTTGAGAGCGCAGAGGTATAGCTATGGAAGCGGTGAAAATGATCCCCGCCATTGGGCGGGATGAACTGCGCAGCCTGGCCGGGGTGATCGCCCGGCGGAGCCTGAAAGCCACGCCGGAAGAATGCGTCCAGGTGTTTGCTTCGGAGGCCGGCCAGCGGGTGCTGGAACTGATCGAGGCCGAGAGAAACAAAAAGGCCGCCCGTGCACTGGGCGGCCAAAGGAGGTCCGTATGAATCTCAAAGAAAAGAGCCCGGCGCAAATGGGACCGCGCACGAGCAAAAGAACGGACAGCTACATTATATCCGGGATATGGGAAAAAGTAAAGCGGTTTTGTGGGCTGTCCGGTGCGGTGTTTTTCTTCTTCCTGGCCTTTTGGTTCGTATCGGCCGGGATAGAAAATTTTGACTTCGCCATGTGGCTCCCGGCGGCGGTGGCCGGCTGGATGGCCCGGATGTGCTATTTGTGCGCGGAGGGTGAAGCAATATGGAAAAGGCATGGGAAACAATCAACGCCGCAATGCCGGACGAGGTATTCAACCAGGCTGCACACCGGCGGGCGGCTGCCCGGCGGATACAGGCGGCGCTGGAGGTGATGGCCGGGCTGGCCGGCTGGAAAATGAGTTTGCGGGAATGGTACCCGCAATTTGCAACAATAGATGACGTGCCGCCCGCCGCCTGCGGGGATGTGGCCAACGCACTGGAAAAGGAAGTGCTGGCCCTGCAGGTGATGGGACCGGGCGCGGCCCGGGGCATCACCCTGGAGGACAAGCTGGCCCTGTATGAGCGGGCGCTGGACGAGATCCGGGTGCGCTGGCGGGGCGAGACCAAAAGGCCGGTGACCTGGGCTGCCTTTAAAGGCATGGTGGCCAGCGAGGTGAACCGGGCGGCACACGAGGAGGAAGAAACTTGAAAAGCATTTATGAGGCGCTGGCAGATATGCCGGCGGAAGAGCGGACGGCCTTTGTGGGCAGCAAATGCATCGGCGTGATGCGCCTGGAAAAGCTGGGTGTGCGCCGGGCGGCGAAGCTGGAAGCGCTGTGCCCGGCGGCGCTCAGCGAGAAGATCCTGGGGGCACCGGCAAGCTGTGAGGGCCTGAACCGCCCCGGCGGGCGGTGCTCTGCCTGCACCGAGCGATTTCTGCGGATGGATTGGCCGGAAAGGGGCGAAGCCGATGGATGACAACGAGCTGCTTGAAATGGCAGAAGAGCTGGACACCGGCGACACCCTGTTGAATATCGCCCGGCGGCACAACTTGAAGATCTGCGAAGTGAAAGAGATCCTGCAGGACGAGGAAGCAGCCCACCGGTACTACGACGAAAAGCGGAAGCTGATCCGCAAGCTGAGACAGCAGTGCGGCGTGGAGCTGCCCGGCGTCTGCCGGGTGGCGCACTGCGAATGGCGCAACAAGCTGGACAACGGCTGCCGCTGGCCCAGCTGTTTTAAAGAAGTGTTGAGAAAGAAGGGTTGATTGTGAAAAAGTTTGAACTTACCAGTGAATCTATTGAGTATTACAACGGAAGAAAGCTGTTCCGCATCAGAGCGCTTAAGGAATTTGGAAATGTAAAACCTGGTGATTTGGGCGGATTCGTGGAGAAAGAATCCAATCTCAGCCAGGAAGGAAAGGCCTGGGTGGCCGGCGATGCCCTGGTTTCCGGCAATGCCGAGGTATCCGGCAACGCCAGGATCCTCGAAAATGCCAAAGTATTCGGCAATGCCCAGGTCTCCGGCGATGCCGAGATACGCGGCAATGCCATGATATACCAAGGTGCCTGGGTACGCGGCTTAACCTATGTATCCGAAAATGCCAGCATCTACGGGAATGCCGAAGTCTACTGTTATGCCGAGGTAACCGGTAATGCAAAGATATACGATTGTGCAAAGGTATATGACGATGCCCAGGTCTCCGGCTACGCCCAGGTCTGCGGAAATGCAGAGGTATATGACGATGCCCAGGTCTCCGGCGACGCAATGGTATGCGGCAATGCAGAGGTATGCAGCGATTCTAAGATCTCCAACGATTTCGATTACGCCTGTGTAAAAGGATTCGGCAGATATGGCCGTAACACAACGTTTTCCCGGACGAAAGACGGCGGGATTTTGGTAGTTTGTGGGTGCTTTCGCGGAACCCTTGAAGAGTTCCGGGAGCGGGTCAAGGAGACCCATGGGAAAAGCAAACAGGCAAAAGAATATTTGATGATCGCGGACCTTATGGAAATGCACTTTGAAAAAAACCCTGGCACGCCTGTGAGACTTGCGGCTACTGGGACCGGTTTTCCGGTGTATGCTGCAACGACGGCAGTTACTTTAAGGACGGCTTTACGGAAAACGGCTGCCGATACTGGGAAGCAAAGGAGAACAAAAACAAATGACTGTAAAATGTTTGATCGACCGGCTGAAAACATTCCCACCGGAGGCGAATGTGGAGATCATCACCGGTAGCGACCTGGATTATAACTGGCAAATTGGCCGTGTTGGTGTATTGTACGATGATGCGCCCACGGTTGTAATTATCACGGAGGACCAGGGGCGATGACCGAACTTGAACGCCGTGCCCTGCTGGGAGATCGGCAGGCGCAAGTTGAATGTACCAGGGCGGGGATTGTGCTGCCGTGCCCAATGTGCAGCAAAAAAATGCGAGAGCACAGAACAACAAATTGGCTTGCGAAACGGGATGAACCGATAGATCGAATTTTGGTTGAACATCCACCGAGAACAGGGTGCCATTGGGATAACTGGTGTTTTGTAAAAGAAAAGGATTTGGGCTCCTGGAACACCCGCCCGGCCCCGCCGGTAGGATGCTGTAGCAAGTGTGAAAACTGGTATAAGGAGCACTGCGCAAAGGGGCCCTGCGCCACGGAAGAGACTGACCCAGACTATTATTGCAAGAATTTTACACCGAGGGAGGTGCAAAACCCGTGGAACGAAAAGAACTGATCCAGGCGCTGAAGCACCTGAAGGTGGAAACGGGCAGCCTGGCCTGCCTGGGTTGTGGATACGAACACAGCTGCAGCACCAAAGGCTGCGCCATCCTCAGGGAGGCGGCTGATGATCTGGAGGAGATCGAGGCGGCCTTGGATGAGCTGAAGCAGCGCATCAAAGAGCAAAAAACAAAGGAGTGATGGCCGGGATGACTGAGCGCAAAAACCTGCGGCGGGTGTCGGTGCTGGTGACGGCGCAAACGCTCTATCACCTAAAAAACGCCGCCGGCGGCGCTGATCCCCGGCGGGTGGGCCGGGAGATCGACCGGCTGGTGATCGAAAAACGAAGGAGAAAAGAATGGAGATCAATGCAGGATGCTGCCGGATCTGCGGCAGGCCGGTGCCCGGCAAAAAATGGTACTGCAAAAGCTGCCGGGAAAAGATGAAGGAAAAGCGGCAGCAAGAAAAAAAGGCCGAGGAAGTGGTGCTTGTGTGCAAAAAGTGCCGGAAGATGTTTGTGGGCAGCGTCCGGCCCGACCGGCACCCGGCGGATTATTGCCCAGCCTGCCGGAAGGCCTTGTATGCGGACCCGAACGACAACGGCTTCCGGCAGGCCGTGGGCAGAACGAAAAGCGGCCGCAAGCACCGAGAGCCGAAAGACCGGGACAGTATCAACCACGTTGTGTGGGAGATCGAGATCATCAACCAGCAGCGGCGGGCCGCCGGCGGGCAAACCCTCACATACGGGACATACGTCCCCCAGAGGGAGAAGCTGGCAAAGGAATACCAGGAGGCCCGGCGGCTGGCGGGCTTTGGGCCGGAACCGGAACATCACAGCAAACGAAAAAAATAATCTGACGCCGGGAGCCTGGAAGGGCTTCCGGCGCTGTTATCGCGGCGGCCAGGCCGAGAGCCCCGGGGCAGCACCGGGGGCCGCGCCTTACATTATATAAAGCAAAAAAAAGCAAAGGGGCAGCGGCCCCTTTTGGGCCTTGTTTCGCCTATTAACTTACCGACATGAGGAGTGGAAAAAAATGCCGTACCGGGAAAAAAAGATCTACTCTGGGGCAATGCTGGAGATCGAACGGGTGCACTGTACCCACAGCGGGCGGGTGATCGGGCGGAAGAGCCGGGGCCTTGCCACCGGGAAAGCACAGGAGAAGATCAACCTGAAAAATGCACAGCTGAAACTGATCCGGCTGATGTGCGAGAATTTTACCCGGGGGGACCTGTACATTACGCTGACCTATGAGCAGCTAACAGACAAGGCGACCCAGAAGCGGCAGCATGAGAAATTTATGCGGGGGCTGCGGGCCCTGTGCAAAAAACGGGGCGGCGGTGACCTGCGGTACATATGCGTGCGGGAGGACCGGGGCGTGCGGCCGCACTACCACCTGGTGTGCGGGAAGTTCGGCCTGGACGTGGAGGCGCTGGCGGCTCTGTGGCCCTATGGCCGGGTGAGCGTGGGAACCCTGGACGGCAACCCGGACTATGGCTGGCTGGCTCGGTATCTGTCAAAACAGGAGAGCCGGGGGCAAAATGAAAAGCGGTGGAGCCAGTCCCGAAATCTGCGCAAGCCATACGAGGCCCCGCCGAAGATCCTGAAACGCAAGAGCCTGGCCCGGGCGCCCAAGGCACCGAAGGGCTACTATGTGTTGAGCTATTACCACAACGCCACGGCGGCGGGCTACGAATGGCAGTACATGATCTGCATCCGGCTGGACCGGAAGCAGGAACTGCCGCTGGACATCCAGATGCAGCTGGAGGAAAACGGAATCTGGACGGCGTACCAGGATGCCATGGCGCAGTCCGTGTAACACTGTGCCTGATATATGCAGCAAAAAGCCCCCCGGCGGATGCCGGAGGGCTTTAGGTGCTGCCTGTTTTATGCCACTATGCGCAAAATCAGGTTTTTTCAATTTTTTCTTTTGCGGCTTGCGCCTCTTCCACCGTGGCAAACAGGCCGATGTATTTGCCGTGGATCTTAAGCTGCCATTTCTGGGTTTTCTTGTGCCAGGTGATCCCCGGCACCCCAGAACTGTTTGTGTGCTCCATCTTGCTTATGATTCGTGCCGGGGCGGCCCGTCCCCGCCTGACATCCACTGCTGCCCGGATACGCCTCTTTTGTTCTGCTGCGCACTCGGGACTACAGGTGACCGTGGTCACTGGGGACGAAAACGGCTTACCACACACGGCACAGACCCTGCGGTCCTTGCGCATTTCGGCCTTATAGGCGTTCAACTCTTCGGCGTGCTGACGGTTGTATTCACGACTATATTTGCGGGTGTTTTCTGCCCACATGGTTTTCCGGCAATCCGGGCAATACCGTTGGCGGGCGCTGTTGACGGTATAGGGTTTGCCGCAGTTTTCGCACAGGTCAGTTGAGCCGATGGGGCGGGCCGTGCCATTTTTTCGGTGTCGCCTGTCGGCTTCCCGGCGGGCAATGATGCGGCACTCTGGGCAGTATTTGCTGCGCGGGTATCCGTCAAATTCCTTTCCGCACATGGCGCAGACCTTGCGCCGGATCACATTCCGGCAGGATTCAGCGGCGCAGTCTGGGCAATACCAGCTGTCTTCTTTCTTCTCCATATAGATCTTGCCGCACTTTTTACAGATGTGCTGCCGCATGGCATCACACCCCCAGGATCTCTTTTGCCTTCGCCGTCATCTCGGCGGAGGCGGTTCGAGTGCCGTTTTCAACGGCACTCACAAACGCCTGTGTAACGCCCAGCTTTTCCGCCAGCTGGGCCTGAGACAGGCCCTGGGACTTCCTGGCGGCGGTGATCTCGCCCCAGGAGTTGAGGGGCTGACCGTTCAGCGCGGCATAATAGCCGCGCTGCCAGCTGCCCTGCAGCTCCACAGGCTGGACCCGGTGGGCCGCTTCCTCGTCCAGCTCGGTGATCTGGGCAAAGGCGGCCGCCAGCTTGCGGTCCAGGTCAGGGGTGACCTTGTGCTTTGCGTGGGCGTTGCTGATGACCCGGGCGGTCTCTGTTGTGGGGTACATACAGCACCGCTCGAAATCGTTGGCGGTGGCTACATCGGGAGCGGCCTGCTTGATGAGGCCGAAGATATAGCCATATACAAACATTGTGGTATGGGTCATAATTCATTCTCCTTTTTCTCTTTCTTTTTCGCCCTGCACTTGCGGATGCGCAGGGCATTAATTGTGGGGTAATCCGCATTTTGCATCCCCCTTGTGTAAGGGGTATATGTGTTTACGGCTTTTTTGCTGATTCCCAGCTTATCAGCGATTTGATCTTCTGTTAGCCCCTCTGCCGCCAATCTGGCGATTTCTTCCGATCTCGGAGATTTATACAGCCCGGCGGTGATCAGGATCTTTTTCACTTTTTCAGGGCTGCAGTTCATCCTGGCGGCGGTCTGTTTCAGTGACAAGCCCTGGCCGTGCAGGGCGATCACGGACTTCACTAAAGTGTCCATATATTATCACCTCTCGTTCGCCCACCAGGACATCCATTCATGGCGCCCCGGTGGGGGATGGTAACAAAATCAAATCGCCCAGTCAGCAGTCCGTATCAGTTCCTGTTCCCCGGGGTGCTGCTTGTTCCAGATCTGGGCCAAGTCGCTGGCGCTCCATTTCTGCCCATACAGGTACATACCCGCATCCGGGTTGACGCTGATCATCCCATTCAGCATGGCTTTCACCTCATCGCGGGACATGGCCTTCAAACGGCCCTCGACGATTGCCGTTTTAAGTGAGGCCTCGGTTTGCAATACCGCAGCGCGGATCTCTTCCGCGCTGTCTTCGGTCCTTTTCCGGAAGACGTCTTCCAGCCAGTCCTCTGTGCTGATAAAAGACTCTCCGGCGTCCCACGCTTTCTGCCCTTCGTCCAGGATGGACTGAGCTTTCTTTTCGTCCGCATCAAATGCGGCGATTCGGATTTTTGCGTTTACTTCTTCGATCAATTTCATGGTGTTCTCCTTTTCTCCCCGCCTTTTGCCCGGCGGGGCGGGTGTTGTCTTGTTGTATCTAGTTATAATATAACAAAATACAACAAGGCGCGCAAGAGGCAAAGTGTACAAAAAAGCCCCGGCAGATGCAGCGTTTTGCCCAGCCGCCGGGGGTGGATCATTTGAGGGCGGCCAGCACCTGGCGGGCCGCGGCCCGGCCGTTGTCGGTAAGCTGCCGCTGCCAGGCGCCCACGCTGGGGGCCCACCGGAAGCCGGCCATTTTGAGCAGGGCGCGGGTATCGGCGTCCGGCTTGCCCTCAAAAATCAGCTGCACCCGCATGGTCTCGGGGTCCTCCCGGTAGGTAACGCCGGGGGCCTCTTCCCGCTCCACCGCCGGGGCGGCCTTGGCGGCCCGCAGCTGTTCCAGGCGCTGGCGGGTGCGCTTGATCTCTGCAAGGCTCAGTTGCAGAGGGTAGCCACTGAACGGGGCTTCTCCGGGGGAACGGAAGGCGTTGACCTGGTGGGCGATCTCTGGCGTGAGGCCGGGGCAGCCCTCCAGGGTGCCGTGTTTGCGGTAGTAGACATTGGCCGCCTTCATGGTGGCGTGGGATGCCTCCAGCCGGGCCAGCTTGTCCTCCAGCTTACGGACCGCTTCCGGATCCCCTGCCTGGATGCCGCCGGCTCCGGTGGTGCGGATCTTGTCCAGGATGCCCTGGATCTCCTGGTATTCCGCCATCAGCTTGTCCTCCCGGGCGTTCTGCCGGGCCTTTTTCCCGGCGGGGAAATTGGCCGGGCCGGCGATCATCACTGAGGGACAGCTGGCCGTGTTTCTGTTGCGGGCGTTGATGTTCTCGGCCAGCCGGCTGGAGTAGGTGTCCAGCAGACCGTCGATTTTGGCGGCGGCCTCCTCTCCCCTGCCCCGCTTGTAGCGCTCGGCCAGGGCGGCAGCCTCGTCCACCATGCGGCGGTATTCCTCCGTGGCGCTGCCCTCCCGGTAGTCGCTCATGCTGTAGGCGTTGTTCGCCCGGCGGGCGGTGGCCTCGTCGATCTCGTAGTATTTCATAGTCAATCCTCCTGTAAGTCAATTAAAGTCAATCAATAAGTCAATTGACAGGTCAATCGGTCAACTGACTTGTCAATTGATTGGTCAACTGTCCATTTCCAGCACGGCCTCCTCAAAAAGGCCGGCCAGCTCTTCGGCGTTTTCGGCGGTCTCCAAGATGCTGGGGCCTACGATCTCGGCCCCGTTGTCGGTGGCGTAAAATTCCCACCGCTCACCGTCCACCCAGGCGGCGGCATACCCGGCGGCGCACAGGCGGCAGACGATGGCGGCGGCGAATGTCTCGGCGGTGGTCTGCATGGTGTTCTCCTTTCTGACCTTATCCCTGGGCGGCGGGTGATGTTCTGGTTTGCCGTGTCGGTGCCCTTGCCGTATCGAGTCGGTAGGTTGCCCGCTGTCAAACTCTACGCCCTGACTGCCGGGCGGCGGTGATTGGCTTCCCACGACCATTTTCGTGAGGCCGCGAAAATGGTTTCGGCCCGGTGCCTCCGGGCTGCTCATCGGGTGGGGTTAAACCGTTGCGGTCATGGTCTCATTCCTTTCTCCCGCCCTGTCCGGCGAGTTCCTCCTGGCATTCCCTGCAAATTTCGGCCTTCATGGCCAGCAGGGCCTTATATTCTTCGGGGTCTCTCTGCTCCCATGGGGCGTTCATGTACCGCTGCGCCCGATCCAAGTAAGCGGCGATTTTCTCTTCGGCGCTCATTTTCTTCTCCTTCTCCCCGCCACCAGCCCGGCGGGGTGGGCAGCGGCTCAGTATCCCAGCCACCACAAGACCGCCTCCATGCTACGGCCGGTCAGGTCCTCGTGATCCTCGCCGGTCTCGCCGGTTTGGGCGTTGGTCCAGGGGGCCACGCCGATGATGTGGCCGGCCTCGTCCTGGTAGTGGCGGACGCCGTGGGCGTCCAGGATGCGGGCGATGCGTTCGTTGCTCATGTTCTCCTCGCTTTCTCCCGGGCACCGGCCCGCCCGGGTGGGCTTTGTGGTTCAGATGCGCACACCAAGCAGCATGCACGTTCTCTTGGCCTCGCAAAAGGCCAGCCAATCGGATTGGCTCAGGGTCTCCAGGTAATGGGCCTTTGCGGACTTGTACTTCTCCAGCGCTTCACGCTTTCTTTCTGCAAGTGTCATTTTGTGGTTTCCTCCTTATTGATTGGCCCGGCGGCTGCCGGTGGGTGTTCGTTCATCGGGCGGGGCGGCCATTTCTGACCGCCCCGGCGGGGTTACTGGCGGCGGCTGACGGCTTCCTGGATCGCTTCGGCGATGGCCTTCTGGCTCATCCGCCGTGCGGCGTAGCACACCGTGATGGTGTCGGGGTCGCGGTTCTCGATCCAGTCGCCGCCCAGCTGCGGGGTGGCGTAAACCTTGCCGTCGGAAAGGTCGAACCGGATCTGCACCCGGTAATCACGCCGGCATCCGGCGAAGCTGGTTTCATGGGCGGCGTTGCGCAGGTCCTGGGCGTTGATCTCGATATTGTTTGCAAAGTACTTTTTCATGGTTCATTCTCCTTTTTTGTTGGTGGTTTGTGTTTTGGGATGTTCCCCTTTCGTTGTATATATGATATCATATATATGATATCATATCAATTGGCAAAATAAACAAAGATATATGCAATCATATATGCAATTTATATGATTGCATATAAAAGGAAAATGTGATACACTAAAACAGAGGTGATAGCATGGCACAAGAATCGCAACGCAAGGCAACCGCTAAATATTTGGCAAACATGAAGACGATCAGTTTGAGGATGAAGCCGGAAGAGCATGCAACAATCAAAGCGGCAGCGGAACGCCAAAACGGAGGAAGTGTGCAAGGGTATATCTTGCAAGCCATCCGGGAGAGGCTGGAACGAGAGGAAAAAGCGGAATAACAGGCAGAGCAAAGGCCGGGCAAAGATGCCCGGCCTTTTTTTATTGCGAAAGTTCGCAAGATAAATATATAAATCCAGATGTTACCATTAAACCGCACGTAAACAATACAAGTTATATATCCCACGTCCAAAAATTGGAGGAACGCCAGGAAGCCACCAGGCCAGCGCCGAAGAGCAGCGGCTGAACGGTGCGTTTGTGCTGGCGTTTCTCTGATTTTTGGACGTTATTTTTGTGTAACTTGACAAAAAAGGTGTACCCCAGATAAAATGGGTCAACCAAAAAAGGAGGAGGTGCGGCAGAGGTGGCCGGAGCAGGCAAAAAACGGGTCCGGCGGCCGAACACGGTAAAGGGCACCCGACGGGGCGGCCGGTGGCCGGAACAGGTGAAAACGGCGGCAATGGCTGACCTGCTGGTGAGCAACAACCGATCGGACGTTGCCCGGCGGTACAATGTGCCGGAAAGCACCCTGCGCACCTGGGAGACTGAGGCCCGGAAGAAAGGGCCGGACCAGCAGAAGAGCATCTTTGACCAGGAGCGGGAGCGCCAGCTGCGGGAGCTGAGCCACGACGCAGCGGCCAGCGCCCGGGCCAGCGTGGCGTATATCCGGCGGCGGCTGGAAGTGAGCGCCCAGAACGAGGACGTAACGGCCCAGATCCGGGATATTTTGGACGCAGCGGACGGCGTGAGCATTGGGCCGGAGGGTGTAGCCCTGACCGACCCGGCGGAAGAGCTGGGAGAAGGCCGTCGGCTGGCGCTGAACAACGCCGAGACCAGGCACCGGCCTCTTGGTGACTATGCCCTGGCCAACTACTTGCGGGCGCTTATCCAGGTACAGGGCCGGGCGGCGGATATGCTGGGCGACAATGAGCCGGACGCCGACGATGAGATAAACGTGACGTTTGAGGAGCTGTAGGGGCAGAAAGGAGGGCGTGGCCTGCGTGGAGTTAAAACTGACAATTACCGCAAAGCAGCGGGAATTTATCAAGGCCACCGCCCGGGAAGTGCTGTTCGGAGGCGCCGCTGGCGGCGGCAAGAGCCGGGGCCAGCTGACGGACGCTTTGTTGTACGCCCTGAAATACCCCGGGTCAAAGCAGCTGATCCTGCGGCGGACGTTTCCCGACCTGGAACGCAGCCTGATCTTGGAGCACCTGAGCTTCTACCCGCTCAAAAACGGTATTTACAGGTACAACAGCAGCACCCACCGGGGGACGTTTAAAAACGGCTCTACACTGGAATTTGGATACTTGGACAACGAGATGGACGTGTACCAGTACCAGGGCGCGGAATATGATACCATCCGCTTTGATGAGCTGACGCAGTTTACCGAGCCGATGTATCTATACCTGATCAGCCGCCTTCGCGGCGTGAACACCTACCCCAAACAGATCAAAAGCAGCGCAAACCCCGGCGGCGTGGGGCATATCTGGGTAAAATCCCGCTTTGTGGACATCGGCCCGGCGGGCCAGGTGCACACGGTGCAAACCGAAACCGGAAAGCCCAGCACCCGCATTTTTATACCCAGCCGGGTGACCGACAACAAAGCCTTGATGCAGAGCGACCCGGAGTACATCGAGCGGCTGGAACAGCTGCCGGAAAAAGAGCGGCGGGCGCTGCTGTATGGTGATTGGGACATTTTCGACGGGCAGTTTTTTGGCGAGTTCCGGCGGGAGAAGCACGTGTGCAAGCCTTTTGCCATCCCTGCCCATTGGCGGCGGTATGTGGCCCTTGACTACGGCATGGATATGCTGGCGGCCTACTGGATCGCAATAGACGAGCGGAGCCGGGCCTGGGTGTACCGGGAATTGTACGAGGGCCGGGACAACGGCAAGGGCGAGGACGGCCGGGGGCATATCATCCCCGCCGCCGCCCGGCGGCTGCTGGAGATGACGCCGCCCGGGGAGAAGATCTATTGCTGGCTTGGGCCGCCCGATCTGTGGAACCGGCGGAACGACAACGGCAAAAGCGGCGTGGAGAGCTTTGCCCAGAACGGCGTATACCTGGAAATGGCAAGCAACAACCGGGTAGCCGGCTGGCGGGCGGTGCACGAATGGCTGGCGGACAGCCAGGACGAACACGGGGACATGGTGCCCGGGCTGCGCATTTTTGATACCTGCCCGAACCTGATCCGCACACTTCCGGCGGTGCAGTACGACCCCCGCAACAGCGAGGACGTGGCCACCGAGCCGCACGAGCTGACCCACGCGCCGGACGCTTTGCGGTATTTTTGCATCAGCTGGACGAGCCCGGCAAAGCCGCCTGAACAGAAAGAACACACGATTTTGGATTATTTCAAACTGCGGGACGCCCCGGCGGACCCGCTGGGATTGGGGGATGACATCGTTGTTATTTGAGATTTTGGCCGCCTTTATGATTTTTGCGGTGTTTGTGATGGTTGAGACGGCCGGGGCGTTTGCTATGTATGCCCTGGGGCGGAAAGCGGGGCTGGAAGAGGCCCAGCCGGCGAAAGCGCCCGCCGAAGAGCCGGAGAAAAAGCAGACATGCCAGGGCGAGGAGGACCGGCGCACCCGGCATTTTGAGGATGTGCTGGCCAACATTGAGGCATACGACGGCACGACGACCGGACAGCGGGAGGTAACGCCGCTGTGAGGAGGTGGAAACGGTGAAATACGGAGAGGCAAAGGCCCGCTGCCTGGAGCTGCAGGATGAGATGAAGCCGAAGGCGGACCTTTTGGAAAAGCTGCCTGGATTTTTTGATACCGGGCAGAAAGAAGTGGCCCAGTATTACCCCATCTGGCGGGAAAAGGCATACACCGCAGAGGATGCCCGGGTGCTCCCGGCGGACTGCTGGAAGCCCTGGACCGTGAACGCGGGCGGCGTGGTGCAGACCTGGGACCAGGACGCAGGATTTGCCGGGCTGCCGGAAGAGTTCACCCTCAGCTACAAGGCGTGGCCGAAGACGATTACGGCGGACACACCGGACGACGAGGAGCTGGACACCCCGGAAGAGGCCGTGCTGGCCGTGATTTACTTCGCGGCGGCGGCCTGCCAGCAGATGGAGCACGACCAGCGGTTTTTCAGCACGTTCTACAGCCAGTACCAGGGCAAGATGCAGAACCTGATGCAGGATACCCGCAGCGTGGCCGTGGTGGTCCCGCCTGATTTTGAGATCTAAGGGGGGCTGAGGGTATGGCATTCCAGCCGATCAAGATCGGGAGCGGCAGCGCCCCCAGCATGAGCCAGGTGCGCATTGAGGAGTTTCTGGGCGTGGATCTCACCAACCAGCCCAGCAACTGCGACGAGCGAAAAAGCCCAAACGCCGAGAACATGATCCGAGACGTGCCCGGCAAGGTGCGCAAGCGGATGGGCTGGCACACCCTGCGCAAGCTGGACAGCCGCATCAACGGGTACCACCCGCTGCACGGCAAAAAAAGCCTGATCCATGCGGGCACAAAGCTGTACCAGGTGGAGGGGCTGGCCGCCACGCTGGCCGATACCGCCCCGGCGGAGGTATACAGCGCCATGAACGACCAGCGGAGCAAAAGCTGGGAGTTTGGCGGGAAACTGTATATCGCAGACGGCAAAGCCTTGCTGGTGTACGACGGAGAAACGGTAAAGACGGTCCAAAGCCTGGCCCGTGTGCCCCTGGTGACCATTGCCAAAGCCCCGGCGGGCGGCGGCACCCAGTACGAGGCGCTGAATCTGATCCAGCCGAAATTCGAGGAGCGCTTTGCCGGCACGGAAACAGACAAGGCCTATCACCTTTCCTTTTCCGGCCTGGACGGTGCCCCGGTGGAGGCAGAGGTCCTAAACAGCAGCGGCACCTGGGTGAAGAAAACCGAGGGCACGGACTTCACCGTAGATCGTGCCGCGGGCGTGGTGAACTTCAACACGGCCCCGGGGAAAAGCCCGGTTTCCGGTGAGGACAACGTGAAGATCATTGCTTCCCGCACGGTGGAGGGGTATGCCGACCGAATCAACAAATGCAGGTTCGGCATTGCCTTTGGCGTGAATGGTGCGGCCGACCGGCTGTTTCTGGCCGGGAACCCGGATTTTATCAATTACGACTGGTACAGCGGGCAGAACGACCCCACCTATTGGGGGGATACGGATTACAGCATCTTGGGCCAAAGCGACAGCGCCATCATGGGATACAGCATCGTAAACGCCAGGCTTGCGACGCACAAAAACGCCCCGGCGGCGGAGCGGAACGTGATCCTGCGGGAGGGCAACCTGTTAGACAGCCGGCCCAGCTTCCCCATCGTGAACATGCTGCAAGGTGTGGGTTCCGTTGCACCGTTCAGCTTTGCCAACCTGGCGACGGAACCCATCTTTTTGACGGAGCTGGGGCTGTATGCTATCACCCCCAGCGACATCAGCGGCGAGCGGTATAGCCAGAACCGGAGCTTTTTCTTAAACGGCAAGCTGCTGAACGAGCCGGGCATGGAAGAGGCCTTTGCCGTGATCTACCGGGACATGTATTGGCTTGCCCTGAACGGCAAGGTGTACGTGCTGGACGGCCTGCAGGCTCTGCAAACGGACCGCAGCGCCCCTTACTCTAACCGCCAATACGCCGGGTTTTACCTTACGGGCATCCCGGCACGGGTGATGTGGGTGGAGGACGGCGTTTTGTATTTTGGCAGCGACGGCGGCGAGGTGAGGGCCTTTTATACAGACCCGACCGCCCAAAAGAGTTACAACGACGACGGCTCCCCTATTTACGCTTGCTGGACGACACCGGACATATTCGGAAAAAACTTCCACCGGTACAAGACGTTCAGCCAGCTCTATGTGGGGATCTCGGCGGCGGTGGCCACCAGCGTGCGGGCATTGGCCCGGGAGCGGGGGCTGTGGGAAGAGCAATTCACGGACGACACCACCGCCCGGTATTTTGATTGGTCGCAGATCACCTGGGACAAGTGGAGCTGGAGCACCGACACCACGCCCCAGACCATCGGGCAGAAGATCCGCATCAAGAAGGTGGACAAAGCCGCTTTCCGGGTGGAGAACGATGCTCTGAACGAGCCGTTCGGCCTGGAACACATAAACATTGAGTTTGTGGAAACTGGATATTACAAGTAAAGGGGGCGAGGAATTGGAAGATGAAGTGAAAACTAAGATCTGGCAGCGGTACGAGCAGGCCAGGGACCACCACCAGCGCATGAACATGTACCAGGAAGTGCGGCGCGCCCACAATTTTTTTGAGGGTAACCAGTGGGAGGGGGCGAAGACCGGCGGAGAGCCCCTGCCGGTGATGAATTTTATCAAGCCCATCTGCAAGTACCAGATCGGCACCGTGGCCATGAACGACACCGCCATCATCTACAGCAGCATGGAGGACAGAGAGGAGATCAGGCAGGCCTGCGAGGCACTCACCCGCTTTGCGGCGGCACAGTGGGAAAAGAACAAGATGGACAGCAAGAAGTGGGCTGTCATTAAGAATGCCTGCATCACTGGCGATCACTATGTTTACTGTTACGATGAGCGGCAGCCCAGCGCAAGTGTGGCCGTTGACCTGGCCCCGCAGCTCAAAGTCCAGCTGGTGGACAAGGATAGCCTGTATCTTTCCGACGAGCAGCAGCCGGACCTGAACATGCAGGAGTGGATCATCATCCGGGAGCGCATCCCTGTGGCCCAGGCCCGGCGGGCGGCCCAGGAGAACGGCGTACCGCTGGAAGAAGTAGAGCTTATCACGGCAGACGAAGATCTGGCGGCCGGAGACGACACGAGCCAGGAGGTAAAAACCGAGACCGGCAAATGCACCAGCCTGCTGTACATGGAAAAAAGCGCAGACGGCGTGAGCTTCTGCCGCAGCGTGAAGAGCGTGATCTACCAGCCCATGCAGTCGCTGCCGGGGATGAAGCATTACCCGGTGGCCGGCATGATCTGGGAGGAAAAGCACGACAGCGCCCGGGGCGTGAGCGCCGTGTCCCGTCTGATCCCGAATCAGATCGAGGTGAACAAGACGCTGGCCCGGCGGAGCATCAGCATCAAGCGGTACGGCTACCCCACCGCCGTGGTGGACGCCCGGAAGGTGCAGAACCCGGAGGCGCTGCACAAGGTGGGCGCCACCGTCAAGGTGGACAACCTGGCGGGCAACCCTATCTCGAACATCATGAGCTATATGACCCCGGCCCCCATGAGCAGCGACGCCGCCGCCCTGATGGGCGAGCTGCTGAACATGAGCCGGGAGCTGGAGGGCGCAAGCGACGCCGCCACCGGACAGGTGGACCCGACGAAAACCAGCGGCGAGGCCATCAAGGCCGCCAGGGACCAAAGCGCAATGCCCCTGAACGAGCAGATGAGCGCATACAAGCAGTTTGTGGAGGATGTGGCCATCATCTGGATGGATCTATGGAAGGTGTACAGCGGCGAAGGCATGGCGCTGGAATTTGCCGACGATGATGGCAATACCGTGCAGATGTACATTCCCCCGGAGATCATGGCCGCCCTGGATGTGTCGGTGAAGATCGATATCAGCCCGGTGGACCCGTACAGCGTGCTGAGCAGAGAAATGGCCTTGGAGAACGCCCTGGCCCAGGGGCATATCTCCTTTGAGGAATATGTGAGCGTACTGGATGAAAACAGCGGCGTTCCCAAGGAGAAGTTCAAACAGCTGCTGGAACGCCGGGAAGCACTCCAGCAGGAAATGCAGCAAGCGCAGATGATGGGGCAGCAAGCCCTTGCAATGCAGGCATCACCTCTTCCCGAGACGGGAGGGTTGCCGTTTGGAATGGTTTAAGTGTCCGGTGTGCGGAAAGAACCTGGTGCAGATCGCGCCGGACGCCGTATGCCAGGGCGTGTACATCAAGTGCAAAAAGTGCCCTGCGGTAGTGGAAGTGAAGATAGCCAGAAAAGAGCCTGAGCCCCTGAGCCTGAGCCGTAAAACGTTAGAAAAGCTCTAACGTTTTACGGCTCTTTTTTGTTTTCGGAAAGAAGGTGAATGTATGCTTTGCCCCTTGTGCAAATGCGAGATGCGCATCGAAGGCAGCCAGTATGAGGCCACCGGCGACGAATCCCCCGAGACCCGTACCCTCATCTTTTTGCGGCAGGAATTTGTTTGCCGGAACCCTCAGTGCGGAAACTACGGCCGCACGGTGGAAACCACGAAAACGCAACTGAATTGAGGCGTTAGGGGAAAATCCCCTTCGCATAGATCACAGAAAGGAGAATTTGAATGTTTGAGAATCACGAACCCCAGCCCGCTGTGGAAGAGCCCGCCATCCAGCAGCCGGAGGGCACCCCGGTGGAACAAGAGCCCCAGGCCGCCCCGGCGGAACCCGCCGGCCAGCAGCCGGAAGGCACCCCGGCAGAGACGGAACCCCCGGCGGAACCTGCACCCCAGCAGCCGGAAAGCGCTGAACCGGAATCGCCCCGCATGACCCCGGAGCTGGTGCAGCAGATGCAGCAACGGATCCAGCAGAACGTCTTCCGGCAGATGGTGGGCGACATCCCGAACCCGGAGACGGGCCGCCCGTTCCAGAACCCGGCGGAGTTTGCTGCCTGGCGACAGCGGGCGGAAATGCACCAGCGCGCCCAGCAGGCCGGCGTGGACCCTGCGCAGTACCAGCGGATCGTCGATGAGGCGGCCCAGCTGGTAAAGCAGAGCGACCCGGAACTGCTGCAGATGAGAGCACAGCTGAAGGAGTTCCACCAGCGCGCCCAGCAGGAGACGTTTGCCCGGGATCTTGCCGCCATCAAGGCGGCCTACCCGGACGAGCAGGCCAAAAGCGTGACCGACCTGGGCAACGACTTTATGGCCATCATGGCCACCGGTCAGCTGGACGCGGTGCGGGCCTATGAGGCCATCCGGGGCAAGCGGAATGCCACCCGCAAGCAGCCGCCCAGCATGGGGCCGGTAGCCGCCGGCGGCAGCGAGCCGAAAACCTTTTACGAGAAGGACGAGGTGGCCCGGATGAGCCCGGCGGAAATTGAAAAGAATCTGGATGCCATCAACAACAGCATGAAGCATTGGAAGTAAGGAGGAATCGACTACATGAGTTATAGCAATTTTATCCCCACGGTGTGGGCAAAGAACATCGAGCGGGACCTGGAGCGCAAGCTGGTGTTTGCGGAGGACTGTAACCGCAAATACGAGGGTGACGTGAAAAAGATGGGCGACACTGTGCGCATCCTGGGCGTTGGCAAGCCCACCATCACCACCACGGTGGACAAGGACATTACCCTGCCCGATGCCGAGACCGTGGAAGACACTAGCGTGACCATGCCCATCCGGCATATCTCCTACTTTAACTACCTGGTGGGAGACATCGACAAGGCCCAGGCGGCTGGCGACATTATGGCGGCGCTGAACGCCGAGAGCAGCCAGGGCGTGGCGAACGAGATGGACAAATACATTGCGTCCCTTGCGTTGGAACGGGAGGCTGTGCTGCACGCAAAGACCGCAGAGGCTGTGACCGTGGACAACGCCCTGAAACTGCTGGACACCGCAGCGCAAAAGCTGTACGAAAACGACGTGCCCGCAGACAGCAAGATCGTTGCCGTCGTTCCGCCCTGGTATTTCATGGTGTTCAAGGAGAGATACATCCAGCTGGACACCAACAACAGCAAGATGATGGAGAACGGCAAGGCGGCCCGGTATGGCAACATCATCATCAAGATGAGCAACAACGTGGCCAAGAGCGGCACCGACAGCCGGATCATGGTGCGCACTCCCAAGGCTATCGCTTTTGCGAACCCCATGACCCATGTGGAGCCGTACCGGCCCGAGAAAAAGTTTGCCGATGCGGTGAAGGGCTTTGTGCTGTACGATGCCAAGATCGTGCGGCCCAAAGAGCTTATCGTTTTGAACGTTAAGCCTGGTACCTAAGAAAGGAGAAATGAAACATGGCAGCAGCAGAAGTAACCCTGCAGAAAGCGGTTTTGAACGGCGGCGTGGCCCTGACCGCCGCCAAGGCGCTGGACGGCACCGACGGCGCATACGTGGAATTCGATGGGCAGGACACCAAGACCATCCTGATTCTCACTGGTGAAGGGAAGGCCACTATCAAGGCCGGTGACGGCATCCAGGGCATGGCCGACCTGGAAGTGGACGCCAGCGAAAACGGCACCGCCGTGGAGCTGGACAGCGGCGCTTTTAAGATCACCCAGGGCGAGCACAAGGGCAAGGTGCATATCACCGGCGCGGCGACGGTGACCGTGCAGGCCATCCTTCTGGTTTGATATTCACGGCGGCTGCCTTCGGGTAGCCGCCATACAAGGAGGAAGAGACAATGGCGTTTCGGCGCATTGAAAATGCTGACCTGACAAACAAAGGCGTTGTGGGCCAGGAGAACACGCCGAACCTGAGCGCCCGGGAAATGCAGGAAAAGGTGGAGGAGATCCCCCGGGCGGTGATCATCCCTACCTTTAACCAGTTGGTGGACGCCCTGAACGAGGGTTCGGAAAATATCCCAGCCAGCGTGCCGGAGGGCTTACCGGAAGGCACAGCGGCCAACGTGGACGCCGTGCTGGCAGCCCTGGGCGCGGAACTGCTGAAACGCGTCATCAGCGATGACGTGAAGAAGCTCCGGATGAACGAATACGGGGAACTGGAAGTGAGCACCGACGGGGATAGCTTCACGGTGGCTTCCAGCCGGGGCCACGCCATCCTGGACGACCAGAACACGGCTTTTCCCCAGCGGCGCCGGCTGGAGTTCCGAGGAGCTTTGGTCGAGGACGATGCCGGCGGGGACAAAACCGTTGTTTACGGCGGCGCAGTTGGCCCCGCTGGCCCCGCCGGTCCCCCGGGGAAAGACGGGGTTCCGGGAAAGGACGGGACGATCATAGATCTGGCTAACGGTGCCTTCGGGATGCGGGTAAACGAAGAAGGCCACCTCATCGTTGTGCATAACGACGGTGAACCGGCCCCGCCTTTGAGTATCCGGGACGGTCATTTGATTTACACACTTCGATAGATTTGAAAAAAGGAGGATGACCGAATGGCTCAAGAGTTAGATTTGGGTAGTGTGATCGGTCCGCAAGGACCAAAAGGAGATACGGGACCTCAGGGTCCGAAAGGGGATCCGGGCGAACAGGGGCCAAAGGGCGAAACAGGCGAACGCGGCCCTATGGGGCCGGCGGGGCAACAAGGCGAAAAAGGCGCTACCGGCGCGCAAGGCCCCGTGGGAAAAACCGGCCAACAAGGGCCGGCGGGAACCCGCGGCAGTATGTGGTACACCGGCACCGGCATCACTGGCACAAACACTACCGGCGCTGTATTCCCCAGCAGCGGTGTGTCGGCAGCAATGGTAAACGACATGTATATGAATACCAGCACCAATAACGTGTACAAGTGCACTCTGGGCGGTGCGGCAAGCGTCGCCAAGTGGGCGTATCTGGGCGGGTTGAAAGGCCCCAAAGGCGATACCGGTGAGCAAGGGCCGGCGGGTGCGAATGGCAAAACGCCCACATTCCGGTTGCGGGAAGATGGGCATCTTATTGCCGTCTATGATGATTAAGGAGGGGAGATGAACCAATGGCTTTAACGGAAGTGGATCTTGGCAGCGTGCTCGGCCCGCAGGGCGCACCAGGCAAGGTCCAGAGCGTGAATGGGAAAAGCGAAGCGAACATCGTGCTAGGTGCCTCGGACATCGGCATCAACCGGTACACCGTATCGGTTCCCGTTTCGGCCTGGCGGTCTGGTACCTGGCAGGATAGCCAGAGCACCAGTTGGGCCTACAAAGCCGATATTACGGTGTCTGGGATGACTGCCGACCAGAACGGCATCGGCCCCTACACGCTGTCTAACCCCAGCACGCAGAATCTGGCGGACTTTGGCCTGCTCGGCGGCATCGACACGGCTGCCGGGAAAATCACGGTGTACGCCACAGCAAAACCCAGCGCAGACATGGTGCTGGCGTTCTGTACGATCAAGGAGGGCTGACCATGGGGATTATTCCTAGCAAAATCAAGGAGCTGCTGGACCTGATCTACCCGGTGGGCAGTATTTTTGAGTGGCAGTCCACAAGCGGCGGGCCGGATCTTTCCACCGCTGAAAAGGTGGCCGCCTATTTGGGCGGCACCTGGGAAGCATATGGCGCCGGCCTTGTGACGGTGGGCATCCAAGCAGGCGACCCTGACTTTGGGACGGCCGGCAAAACCGGCGGCGAAAAGGCACACTCGCTGACTGAGCCGGAAGGGCCCAGGCACACCCACACTTACCGGCGCGCTCCCCTTGGCTGGAGTGATGTACAAGTTGGCGAAGCGGTTTTTTACGATGACGCAAAAACGGCACAGGCGATTGATGGTGAAACAAGCGCAGCGGGCCAAGGCGTTGCGCACAACAACATGCAGCCCTATGTGGTAGTCTACCGCTACCGGAGGATCAAGTAAAAAGGAGGACAAAATGCACAATACCAATTTTTACCAGGGGGGGGCACCTCCTTCGAAGGTGTAGCAAATTGCACAAAAAGGGGGCGGGCTTGATGGGATATATTCCGAAAGCTACGCCTCCGACGGCGGCGCAGATTCCTGGCCTGCTGGACCGGATCTACCCGGTGGGCAGCATCTTTGAGTGGGCTACGTATGGGGCGTCCAGCGTGGATCTGTCCACGCCGGAAAAGGTGGCTGCACATTTTGGCGGCACCTGGGAGGCCTATGGTGCGGGACGTATGCTTGTGGGCGTTGATACGGGCGATACGGACTTTTCTTCCGCCGGAAAGACTGGCGGAGAGAAAAAGCATACTTTGACCACCAACGAGATGCCTGCGCACAGTCACGCGCCCAAAGAAGGAAGCCGGTATGTGGTCGTAACGAATGACACAACGGACCGCGGCATTGCAGGCTCGAACATTTACAACTACACCACCCACGGCGGAAACAATACTACTGCACAAAGCGGCGGCGGCCAGCCCCACAACAACATGCAGCCCTATGTGGTAGTATACCGCTATCGTAGGATCGGGTAATGGGGTGCTGGTATGGGACATGTGCAAAAATCTCCGGATACCCCCCTGCCCACCCCCGAGGAAATCGGGAGTGTACCGACCAAGCCGGATGTAACCGAGAAGATCACAGCTTTTGAGGCGATTGTAGACCAGCAATACAGCAGTGTGACCTTTATGCGCTTTGGCAGCTTTTTGAGTGCGAACGGTAAGGTCCTGCTGAAAAACGTAACAGCAAACGAAGGCTATAAGGTGTGTGGTATCCCTGCCGCGATCGGGATAAGTGACGGTACGTACATTTTTGGTATTGGGGACGTTATTTCTGGGGACAACGCCAGAATGATGGACTTCCCGGCAAAGGTAGCCATTACGCAGGACGGCCTATTCGTGCGATTCCCCAGTCGAGGGGACGATGGGAATCTTTATGCCGAATTTACCGTATTCGGATACGATCCCAATAAGGAGTAAAGCATGAGAATCAGTGAAGAAAGGATCAAAGAAATTTGTAAAGCTGCCGTGTCCGGCATGCAGGCGGAAGAAATTGCAGAGACCGAGGGTATGAGCGCCGAGCAGGTGGCGCTGCTGCTGGCGGATCACGCCAAGGTGTGTGATCAGATCAAAGGCTGGCTGAATGAGCTGGGCTGGATGGACGAGCCTACCCCGGTGCTGCTGGCCCGCACATCCCCCGTACTTGCCCACGGCATCGACGTGAGCAAGCATCAGGGCACCATCGACTGGGACAAGGTGAAGGCATCCGGTGTGCGGTTTGCCATTTTGCGGGCCGGGTACGGCCGCTACGCCAGCCAGAAAGACCCCACCTTTGAGCGGAACTATTCCGAGTGCGAGCGGGTGGGCCTGCCGGTGGGCGCCTACTGGTACAGCTACGCCACCAACCCGGCAGACGCCGCCACCGAGGGGCGGCTGTTTGCACAGGTGTTGGCCGGCAAACAGTTCGAATACCCCGTGTATTTTGATCAGGAGGACGGAAGCATCCCGGCGGCCCAGCGCACCGACTGCGCCCTGGCGTTCTTGGACGCCATGGGGCCGGACTGGTACAAAGGCTACTACTCCTACACCAGCTGGATGCGCACCGTTGACCTGGATGCCATCCGACAGCACTGTGATACCGTCTGGCTGGCCGATTACCGGGCAACACCGGACCAGACCATTCAGCGGGATATGCACCAGTACACCAGCAGCGGCACTGTGGCCGGAATCGGCGGCCGGGTGGATTGCAACCGGGCTTATGTGGACTTCCCTGCCATCATCCGGGCGGCAGGGAAGAACGGTTTTGAAAAGGAGGAAAATATCATGTACAGCGATACCCTGAAAATCGGCCCCGTGAGCGGCGGCGACCGGAAGACCATGGCGGCCCTGGCGGACAGCCTGGGTCTGCCCCATTTTGATGAGGGCGATCATATCATCATCGGCCCGGCCAGCGAGGGTGACCGGAAACAGGTGGCGGCCAAAGCCCAGGCGCTGGGCCTGGGGGTGGCGGACTATCTGCCGCCCGAAGAGCCCGATGAGCCGGAGACCCCCGAAAACCCGGACGTGCCGGAGGTGCCGGACATGGAGCTGGACGAGATCATGTTCATGCTGGTGCAGCTGGACGGCAAGCTGGACCAGGCGCTGGCAAAACTGGACAAGGTGCTGGACAAGCTGGAAAAGGCCGGCGCGGCCCTGGTGGAATGAGGTGAAGCCAATGAAAGAACTGAAAATGGACCTGCTTACCAGCAAATACACCCAGGTGCTGGTGGAAGAGGACTTCCAGTACAATGCCCCGCACCACTTCATCGTGGCCAAGGCCCCGCCGGCACCCGAGGTTTTCTCTTCCACTGAGCCCCTTGCCGACATTCATTTCCAGGAGGGCCCCATCAAGGAATGCGGTGTGAACGGCGTGTGCAACGAGGATCTCATCAACATGGTCATCTGCCGCTTGGAGCATTTCCAGCAGTCTGAATTCCGGTGTCGGGAAAACGCACTGGCCATCACGGCGCTGGAAGAGGCCCTTTTGTGGCTGCGCAAACGCACCATGGCGCGCGAAAACCGCGGCGTGGAAGGCACCCACGCAGTATGAGGTGAAGCCCATGGACAACACCATTATTTTCACCCCGGCGGAGCTGGTGACGTTTATCCTTGGGGCGTGCGGCCTCATCACGGCTGTGGCGGCTGCCGGGGCGGCGCTGTACAAAGTATGGCGCTGGCTGCGCAAGCCCAACACCGAACAGGACAAAAAGCTGGCCGACCATGACCGCCGCCTGCGCGAGCACGATAAGAAACTTGCCGAACACGACGGGTATTTTTCCAACGATAAACGACGCATCGACGGCATGGAGGACGGCAACAAGGTCACGCAGGGCGCTATTCTGGCTCTACTGGCCCACGCCATCGACGGAAACAATGTGAAGCAAATGGAAGATGCACGGGACAACCTGCAGAACTATCTATTAAACCGCTAAGAAAGGAAGGAATACATATGGAATTTATGGGCATTACCGGCGTGGCCGGTATCGTGGTGATTTGCTACCTGGCGGGCATGATCGTGAAGGCCACCCCCTGGAACAACAATAAGATCATTCCCATCGTGTGCGGCGTGGCCGGTGCGGTGCTGGGTGTGGTTGGCATGCATGTCATGCCTGAGTTTCCGGCGGGCGACCCCATCACCGCTGTGGCTGTGGGCATCGTGAGCGGCCTGGCCGCCACCGGTGCGGATCAGGCAGTGAAACAGCTGAAAAAATAATGCAGAGCAAAGCCCCTGCCCTTTTGGGGCGGGGGCTTTTTGAGAAAGGAGCAAAATTATATGGCATTTTATTTTAAGCCTGGCGGCTCCCCTTTTAAGCCCGGCGGCTCTCTTTTGGACAATAGTTATAACAATGGCGACCGTCTTAGCAATGACGTTTTTAAAAAGCCAAACGCCGGCGGCGGTGCTGGCAGACAGCCGAGCGGCGGTTCGAACGGAGGCTCTGGCGGCAGTTCTGGTGGCAGTTCCGGCGGCGGGACCAGCTATGACCCGTATGCTGCCTACCAGGCCCAGTTACAGGCCATGTATGAGGCCCAGCGCCGGGCCGCCGAGGAAGCCGAGCGGCGCAAGCGGGAGGCCGCACAGGCGGCCTATAATCGTAATATGTCTGCGCTGAATAGCGCATATAACAACCAGTTATCCGGCCTGAAAGAAAACTACGACAGCACCCTGGGCATGCTGGAAAGCGACTATAATGCCGGGGTGTCCGGCGTGAACAAGCAAGCCGACGCTGCCCAGCAGCAAGCCTATATCAATTACATGATGAGCAAGCGGGACATGGGACAGCAGATGAGCGCCCAAGGCTTGTCTGGCGGCGCTGCCGAAAGCACGATGGCCGGGTTGTACAACAACTACGGCAACAGCCGCAATACCATCGACAGCGGCCGTAATGATAGCCTGGCCGATCTGGGCCAGCAGTACAACAACAGCAAGGCCAGCGCCCTGCAAACCTACAACGGCCAGCTGTCCGATGCCGAGGCGGCAAAGCTGGCCTATGAGATGCAGTTGGAACAGAACCTGGCCAACGCCATCGCAGATGCCGCCAGCGTGAACTACGACCAGCAGTTCGCTCTGAGCCAGGATTACATTTCTCGGATGGGCGAGATCCAGCAGGCGGCGGCCCAGGCGGCACAGAAAGCGGCCAGCCGGTCTTACTCTGCCTCTAATACCGCGGAAAAGGTATCCACGCAGCAGAACCAGGACGCAAGCAACGAGTATTACAGGAGATACCAAGAAGCGAAAAATCTGGAGTACTCGGACACGGAGGCAAATCAATACGCCGGCGAGGCTGTAGCGAACTACCTCTACAGCTTGTACGCTGGCGGGCAGATGGGCCTGGATACGGCCCGCCAGATCCTGAACGGGTTTGGTTACGCAGGTTAAAGGAGGATAAGCACAATGGCCCTGTCCTATGAAGAATTTATGAAAGAAATGCGCCGCCCGACACAGGGCGGGAGCAGCACTGAACAGGAGAAAAAACTGAGCCACGATGAGTTTATGCAGCACTTCGGGTTCAGTACTGATCAGGCTACCCCGGCGGCCTCTTCCGGCGGCCCGCTGAAAGTATCCCGCAAGGAGGGCGGCAGCCAGCAGGCTGCTGCCCTCTCTGCCACCGAAAAAGCGAATAACTTAATGCAGGGGCAGATGAACGATGCCAACAAAAAAGAAGCCCGCCAGTTGATGAAGGACTACAATCAGCAACTGTGGGAGATCGAAAGTTCCGGCGGGACGCTCACCGAAGAGCAGACCCAGGCGAAACGGCAGATGCAGAAACTCGGGAACAAAATGCTTGGCGACAGCATCAAAAAGGGCGTGAAGGCGGCAGGCAAAGAAGCCGCTGAGCTGCTGGGCTACACCGCAAACCAAGCGGTGAACAGCGTAAAAGGTGCAGCGTCCATGCTGACGGGGAATCCCTATGACTATGCCGGGGAGTATGCGGAAAACTGGAAAAAGGAGCACAACGCCCCCTACACCCCGCTAGAGGACATCGCCAATCTGGTGGGCCGGAACGCATATGCCGGCCTTGCCCAGGCAGAAAGCGGCCTTGCCAGCACGGCAGACCTTGTCCTGCCGGACCAGATCACCCCGAAGGCGGTACAAAGCGCGCTGGACGCTATGAAAAAATCCGGCGAGGATGTGACTGCCTGGGCGGACGAGTACAACGAAAAGGCCGGGCGTGGGATCTCGGCGGACATCTTCCAGGCAGCGGGCGGAATGGTCCCTGACCTGCTCCTTGCGATGGCCACCGGCGGCGCCAGCGCTGCGGCCAGCGTGCCCAAGATGGCAACGGCCACAAAAGCTGCCACAAAGGCGGATGTGGCGGCTGATTTTATGAAAACCGCAAGTGAAACCGTACAGCAAGCGGTGCAGAACCCGCAGTTCTGGTTTTCTTTCTCCCGGACCTGGGGCGACAGCTACGAAGAAGCCAAAAGCCGGGGCGCAAGCGAAGCCCAGGCACTGGCCGCCGGCACCCTGGGCAGCCTGCTGGGCGCGCAGATCGAGGTGGGCGGCGGTGTGCAGACGCAGTTTGCCGAGGCTGCTGAAAAGGGCCTGAAAGGCATTGCCAAAAGCGCCGTGGAGGAAGGCACGGAGGAAGTGCTGCAAAACCTGGTCACGAACAGCGCGAACGCTGCCGTTTTTGATCGGTCTGCCCCGCTGGCGGGCCTGGAGGAAAATGCCGTGTTCAACCCCGCCCGCGAAGCGAACAGCTTTGCCGTTGGCGCATTGGCGGGCGGCCTGATGAGCGCCCCCGGCGCACTGAGCCGGGGAAACGGCGTCCAGGATCTTTTCCCGCAGGAACAGCAGCTTGACGCCCCTACCCAGGCTGCCTATAATCAGGATGAAGGAGTGATCGAAAATGAGCAACAAGCCCAGATGGGAGGACCTGTATCCGAAGGTAGTGAGCAGCTTCATCGAAGCCGGGCGGATGCTGAATATCAGCCCGGCGGAGCTGGCAACGGAATTCCTGATCCAGCAGGTGAAGGCGGGCAAAGTGATTCCGCCAGAACCGCAGAACAGATCCTCGAACGAAGCCGCCGAAGCCCCTATGTAAGGCGGCTGCAGGACGTATACGACCGGTTAGAGGCAGGCACAATCGACGGAGAAGAACTGGACAGCGAACTGAGCGCCATTGCAGAGGGCGTGATCCGCGCCGAGGATTACACCGAGCCGTTGGATGAATCCATTCTGACCCGGCGGGATTATTTAAAACAAACGAAGATCTATTTGAACCCGGAGGAGAAAAAGCTCATTCTGGAGGCCTTTGGAGAAACCAACCTGGGCCGCCTGAACATGCGCCAAGGGGTGCGCTTCACCGATAAACCGCAGGGGGCTGTCCCCCTGGACACCGCAATGCAGGAACTGGCCGGCGAAAACCTGGGCGTGCAGGACAGTTACAGCCCGGTGGATGACATGATCGGCCTGGTGGAAAGAAACCGGGACAAGCCGTATGTGGACGAGGATATGCTGCGCAGCCAGCGGGATTTCCTGAAAAGCCGCATGATGGCCCAGGGTAAAAGCACACAGACATTCGACGAATGGCTGGCTGTGGCGTCACAATCGAACGAATGGGGCGACGCCCCCGATTACCTGGTGCGGCTGGCAGAGCGAGAGGGCATCCCTACCGGATACCACGAAACCGACACCTACACCGTACCGGAAGAAGCCGTTCCACAGGAGCAGGCAGAAGTTCCCCCAGCGGAAAGGGCTTCCCCGGTGCCGGAAACCACCCCGGCGGCGGAAACGCCCGTGCCCGATTACTGGGAAAGCCTGTTCCAATCCGACCCGAACGGGGTCGCCCCCGGCATGGTGAAGCCGGTGGCCCCGGAAGAGCGGAATATCTGGGAAAGCCTGTTTGCAACGGATCCCCAGGCTGCCACCCGGCGGGTGACCCCGGAGGATATGCGCAAGCTGCCGGAATCCCCGGAGGAAGCGCGGGATCCCTACGACATGGCGACGCTGTTCCGCTCTGACCCGCAAGGCCGTGGCATGAGCGAACAGGCGCAGATGGATGCACAGACCAGCCTGCGGCAGCAGGAAGCAGAAGAAACGGCCGGTGCGCCTGAAATGGAAGAAACGGCTGGCGGGCCCGAAACGGACGCCGACGGCTTGAACGAGGAACAAAAGCGGCAGGCCGGCCTGACCGGGGATGCGGTAAAGGATGCCTTTGCCCGGCACCCCATCACCCAGCGGGTGAACTACGGCCAGAACGCAGAGGAAATCCGGCAGGCGGAAACGAACAAAAAGGCCCTGCAAAAGGAATGGGATATGTACCGTTCCGCCAGCGATTCCACCCGGGCGGAAGAGGCCGATGCAAAGCAGATCGCTGCCGGCGAGAAGACCATGGCGCAACTGTCTGCCGGCAGCCGCCCGGAAGTGGTGCAGACCCTGGCGAATATTCAAACCAGGATCGCACGGAGTAAAGAGACCGGCATCCAGGCGCAGAAACGCAGCATTTTTGAGCATCAGCAGGCGATCTTCAAGGGTGTCCTGGAGGAGATCAGAGACCCGGCGGAGCTGGTGACCAAGGAAAACACCAGCATCGCCAAGCTGAACCGGAGGACCCCGGAACGGGTGCTGCGGTATGTGTTCGGCGAACGGCTGGGCAAGGAGCTGAGTGATCTTCTGATCCGGCCCATCCACGCCAACGAAAGCGCAAAGGTGCAGTTCATCAACCAGATGTTCGACGATGCTCGCCAGCTGAACCTGAACCTGGTGGAGCGCAAACTTGTGCAGCTTGTTGGTGAGGGAGCTAAGGGGAAGGACGGCTCTATTATCACGATTGATGATATTAAGAACCGGAGCATCACCGAAGAAAGCCTGCCCGGGCACATCACGAAAAGTGATCTGGATTACATCATCGAACACCAGGACGAAGCCGACCCGGAAAAAGTCAAAAATGCCGTATCCTTTTACCGCCAGCGCTATGACAGCTTCCGGGAAGTTATCAATGACTTCCGGCTGGAACATGGCATGGAGGAAATCGGAAAGCGCGAGAACTACTTCCCCCACTTCAACGAGGATGACCCGCTGACCAAAACCCTGAAACAGCTGGGTATCGAAGGTGCCAGCGGACTGCCGACAAGCATTGCCGGCGAAACGGCGTGGTTCCGGCCCAATAGCCGGTATGTGGGGTATTTTCAGAAGCGCACCGGCCCGAAAACGACCTATGACAGCGACCTGGGTTTCCAGAGCTATGTAAACGCCGTGGCGGATATGCTCTACCACACCGATGACATTATGCGGCTGCGGAATTTTGACGCAGTGATCCGAGGCAAAAGCAAAGAGATCGACATCGCAAATACCATCGACAGCATCCTGGCGAAGCAAAACCTCCCCCTGGATGAAAAAGACATTGAAGTGATGGACAAGATCCTGCAGGGCGAATACATGGATATGGAGGCCAGCCGCAACTACAGCACATTCGCCCAGTGGCTCACCAACTACACCAACAAGCTGGCGAACAAGCAGCTTTTTGGTGATAGATCGACGGAAGAAAAGTGGGGCCGTAGGGCGTACAATATCGCAAACTGGATCGAATCCAGATTTACCCGAAACAGCGTGGTGGGCAACATTGCCAGCGCACTGAATAACACCATCGTCCTGCCCAAGATCATGGCCACCACAGACCAAAAGTATGTGGCCAAAGCGATCATGGGGCTGCGCAGCGATGAGCTGCAAAACCTGGCAGCCGAAAGCGAATTTCTGCAAGGAAAGAAAGGTGTCCGCCAGCTGGTGGAAAGCCCCACGCAGAAGATCATGCGGATGGTGAATTCTCGCACATTCGAGCCAATCGAAGAAGCGGTCAGCGACGTGGCGTTCTATGCAAAGTACCTGGAGCAGATGGATAAAAACGGCGGTGATAGCCTTGCCGCGGCCAGCGTGGCGAACGATTACGCTGCCAATATGATCGCCCGGCGGAGCAAGGGGGCTCGCCCGCTCCATCTTGAGACCAAAGACCCCCAGGCGAAACTTTTCACCATGTTCCAGACAGAGATCAGCAACGACTGGTACAGCCTGACCCAGGATCTGCCGGAATATGTGAAAAGCCAGGTAAAAGCGGACAACGAAAAGGAAGCGGCAAAAAAAATTGCGGCCGGCGCCGCAAAATACATGATCTACAGCTTTGCGCTGAACACGCTGCTGGAAGCGGTCACCGGGTACGCCCCGGCCCCCGACGTTATCCGCTGGCTGTGGGAATTTGGAAAGGCAGTTTTCGACGACGAAGAGGACGAAAACGCTGTGCGCAGAGTGGCACAAGCAACAGGAAAACTGGGCAGCGAAGTATTGAACCAGGTGCCCGGGGCTTCCACTGCGATGGCGCTGGCAGGGCTGGGTGAAGGCCGCATCCCCCTTCCGGATATAAATCTTATCCAGACTGCGAACGGCATCTACACATTGTTCGACGATCCTGAGAAAAGTCCAAACAAATACAGATTCGCCGCCGATCAGATCTGGAACGGGCTTGTGAAGCCGGCTGTTTTTTCTACTGCTTTGCCTTTCGGTGGCAACCAATTGCGTAAAACCATCGAAGGCGGCACCGCTTTGGCGCGCGGCGGCGCCTACAAGCAGACAAAGCAGGGCGAACAGCTGCAAACAAGCGTTGAAAGAAAGCCCCTCAGCGTCGTGCAGGGCCTGGTTTTCGGCAAGAGTGCTCTGCCGGAAATGGGCGAATACTATGATTCCGGCGCAAAGCCTAAAAGCACGGCGTACACCGAAGCATATCAAGCGGGGTACGATACCGCCGTTTTGGATCAGTTGTTCCCTGCCGATGGCCCGGCCAGCTACGAGAAGATGAGCGGCGGGGCCGAAGGCACCGCTGAAATGGACAGCTGGCTGAATGAGCTGGCCGCCAGCACCGGAAGAGAATCTGTGCTGCCGAGCAATTCCACCACCAGCGTCACCGTGGACGGCGAAACGGTCAAGTTGAGCGGGCCGGAGCAGGTGGAATTTGCCAAAACCAGGCAGAAGACCAGCTATAACATCTTGTCCGCTCTGTTACCTGTAGCCGATGGCATGGATGAAGACGTTCAGGCCAAGTATGCCAGCTCTGCGCAGGCGTATGCCCGGGAAGTGGCGGCGTCGGAGTTCACCGGCGAAGAGCCCGCCAGCTGGGTGGTCAAGGTACAGCAGGAAGCAGATACTTCTGGCGCAGAGGTGACCGACGAACTGGTGAACGTCCTGCTCGCCCGGTCGATTATCAGTGAAGCCGAGGGCGATAAATCGCCCAGCGGACGGGCGATTTCCGGCAGCAAAAAGCGGAACGCCACGCAGGCCCTGGTGGATGCAGGATTCAGCCGGTCGGAAGCAATCCGGCTGTACGATCTGTTCACATGAGAAAACCCCGAACCGTCCGGATTTTCCGAACAGTTCGGGGTTTTCAACAAAAAAGGGGCCTTTTCGTTAAGAAAAGACCCCGCCGACTATCCCGAACACCTCAGGAGAAATGACAAGCATTTCCCAGGGTTCGGATACGTCGTTTCTGGCTCCCCAAGTTGGACTCGAACCAACGACCCTGCGGTTAACAGCCGCATGCTCTACCGACTGAGCTATTGAGGAACAAATGGTGCACTTCCAGGGACTCGAACCCTGGGCCCGCTGATTAAGAGTCAGCTGCTCTACCAACTGAGCTAGAAGTGCATATGTGGTGACCCGTGGGAGAATCGAACTCCCGTTTGCGGCGTGAGAGGCCGCCGTCTTGACCGCTTGACCAACGGGCCACATCTGACAGCTTCATCATTATACCCTCTCAAACTTCATTTGTCAACAGCTTTTTGAAAATTTTTTTTGCATTTTTTTGAAGGGTCAAAATCGCCCTTCTGAGAGGGGCTTTTTCACCCCTCCCAGGCCTTCACCAGCGCCCGCCAGCCCTGGTCTTTGGGCAGGTAGCCGCAGGCCTCCATCCGGCGGATCGCCTGATTTTGCCGCTGCCGGGCCAGCTCCATGTTCTGGGTGGGCGCATACACCGACGGGGCATTGGGCACCCCGGCCATCATGGTGGCCTGGTCAAAGTTCATCTGCTTTGGCTGGATGCCGTAGTACCCCTGGCAGGCTTGGCCGATGCCGGTGTAGCCGTCACCAAAATAGATGGCGTTCACATACAGCTCCAGGATCTCCCGCTTGGTCAAGCACTCCTCCATCAGCTGGCTCATGAACAGCTCGGCCACCTTGCGGGTCATCCGTTTCTCCTGGCTGAAGTAGAGGTTCTTGGCCAGCTGCTGGGTGATGGTGCTGCCGCCCTGCACATACTCCCCCGCCAAAAGGTTGTTCCACATCGCCCGGCAGAGGGCCAGCGGGTCCACCCCATGGTGACTGCAAAACCGGTGGTCCTCCACCGCGATCACCGCTTTTATATAGGTGGGCGGCAGCTCGCTCAATGGGGTGAAGCCGGGCTGCTCCCGGATCTGCTGCACCTTGAGGGCCAGGGGCTGGGCATCCAGCGCCTGCCGGTACATTAGGTACCCCCGCCCCGCCACCAGGCTCACCAGAAGCACCGCCGCCAGCACCACCAACACCGTCGCCGCTTTGATCATCACGCTCAGTCCTTTCCGCATCCTGTCCGCCTCCTTTGGCCGCGCCAAACGCCGTCCGGCGTTCCTCGATGGTTTCATTATAGCGGCAGGGGCTGGGGCGCTGCCATTTCCCCGGCTTACACGCACCCGGCCAACCTTACGTTTTTGCAACCTTAGGTGGGCGAATGATTCGCCCACCTATGAGGGACACCAAACGCACACCCCGCACACAGTGCGGGGGATGCTTATTGGTTTCCCCCAGTACCCTTTTCCGGCGAAAAAAACACGGATTTTGCGCACAAAGCACACAAAATCCGTGGTTTTTTCTGTCAAGGTGTCCCGAGCCCCGGTACATGCCCGTGGCTCGGGACAGTGTTTTTATCTGCCCAATTTTAGAATCTTGTCTTTTCTAATAAGGTGCGTGTTTTGCCCCCTTCCGGTTTTTTCAAAAATTTTTGCCATTCCTCTTGACTTTTCCCTACAGCGTGATACCATATTATACATAGTATGCAATGCACAGTATCCACTCAAAAAAGGAGGACCGCATATGGACATCCAACGCAAAAAAGGCCTTTTGGACATCTGCGTTCTGGCCGTGCTGGCACGGGGCCCCTCGTATGGCTATAAGATCGTGGGGGACGTTTCCCAGTGCATCCAGATCAGCGAATCCACGCTCTACCCCATCCTGCGCAGGCTGGAGACCTCCGGCTGCCTGACCACCTACACGGCGGCCTACAACGGGCGCACCCGCAAATATTTCCAGCTCACCGAGCTAGGGCGGGAAAAGATCGACGTCTTCCTTTCCGAACAGGACGAGATGAGGCGCATCTACCAGTTTATCGAGACACAATACAAGGAGGGAACGGTATGACTCCGGATCTTTTTTTGCACCGTCTTTTGACCAATCTGCCCATGCTCACCGGCGAAGAGCGCCAGCAGCTGATCGACTATTACACCGAGCTAGTGGCCGACGCCACGGAAAACGGCAAGACCGAGGCCCAGGCCCTGGCCGAGCTGGGCAGCCCGGAGGAAGCCGCCCGCCTGATCGCGGCAGACTACAGCCAGCAGGCCGCCGCCAGCGGCCCCCAGCCCGCCTGCTTTGCCGCCACCGGTACGGTGCGCACGGTGCGGCTGGAGGTGCAGTCGGTGAAGGTGCAGGTGCGCACCGGCACCGTGGACCTGCCCTGCGTGTGGTTTGAGGGCATGGACGAAAAGGACGAGGTGCAGTTCACCGAGGAAAACGGCGTGATGCGCTTTGTGCAGACCCGTGCCTGGTCCTTTTTAGACTTCAAGTCCCTGCTGGGGCCCAGCCGGCTGATCACGCTGGAACTGCCCGCCGGGTACAACGGCATCCTGCTGGTGACCAGCCGCAACGGCTCGGTGCGGCTGTCCTCCTTCACCGCCCGCCGGGTGGAGGTATGCGCTTCCAACGGCACCGCCGTGCTGGAGAGCATCGAGGCCGAAGAGCATATGCGGGTGCAGACCTCTAACGGCGCGGCCAAGGCCGCCCGCTGCTGCGCCGATCTGATCGACCTGAACTCGCTGAACGGCGCGGTGCGGGCCGAAGACTGCACCTGCCACGAGCTGGCGCTGCACACCACCAACGGCGGCGCCCAGGCCATCCGGGCCAAGGCCGACAAGGTGCGGCTGGAAAGCCGCAACGGCGCTTTGATGGCCGAGCTGTACGGCGCGCTGGAGGAATACAATGTGGATGCCCGCACCGTGAACGGCAAGAACAACCTGACCAGTGTGTTCGACCCGGAGCGGACCAAGACCCTTTTCGCTCACACCACCAACGGCCGCATCGACGTGCAGTTCATCCCTGCACCGTAATGTCCCGAAAACGCAAATCAGGCCCCCGGCATTGGCCGGGGGCCTGTCTCTTTCTCTATATACAGAAAAAGAGGTGCCTCCAAAGGAGACACCCCAACGTTTTTATTATACCACCAAATCCGCCGTTTTTTCAAGGCAACATTTGTACAAATTTTGCAACGGAAGTATATTTACTTTGCCAATATACAAACCGCTTTTCCTATGGTATATTATAGACACACCAAGGAAGAGAAAGCCGAGGTCAAGAAACTCAACGCTTCCATAAAGAAGATGGAACGCTGACGAGGAATGAAAGGAGCGCAGGACCATCATGGTAATTGAAGAACCCGGCCAGGTAGGGCAGGATGGGACCTGCCGCTGAATCCAAGAACTACTTTCTCACAGCAAGATGATTTCTTGAAATACCAAAGGCCAAGCCCAACGCTTCCTCAACCCGAGTCAGATCACAGCAGGTATTTCTTAGATCGATGGATCGGAAAAAACCGATGGCTAGGCTGACCGGCGGGAACCAATGAGGCGAAAAACCGAACGGTAACTAAATAAAGTATAAACGTTCTTGTAACGATTCAAATAGCGAGCAGATCCCATCCCTGCCAAAGCAGAGAGATCAAAAGAAAACGGTTTTGATCCTGATCCGATCATACAGAAAGCAGTGAAATCAATCGTTTCGATGTGAGGAACATAAACGCATTGGCCCCGTCAAAAAGGGTTCTACCGAGCGATGCGAGGTTTCAGGTAACGCTTTGGATCAAAAAATCCACTCATTTGGTTTTATTGCAAAAATAAGATCAGAAGAATTTTGACAAAAAGCCCTGAACAGCAAACGCATTCGACCAAAACATCCTTTCTCCAACAAAGACGGACGGCCCTGCAAAAATGGATCTGTAAAACAACAAAAACGGTAACATTTCTTTTATGTGTGACCAATAATATCTGAATCAAACCACAAGAGGCTTCGAGTCCAATGTACTAAAAAATCGTTCGCATTTTTCTTTTTCCGTTTCAGCGGTTAAAAAGCCGGTCTGATCCATTCAAAAAGAAAGAGGAAAACGCCAATGTGCTGAATGTTTGCCCGTAGACCACCTGGGATGCAGGCAATGTGAAGCAACAAAGCCTGCTGGTAATATGAAAAAAAGCGTGATCAATATGTATGACGAGAAAGTCGTATTGAGGCGTTTTGAATTCATCTAAATCGAGGGCAGACCAATGTACTGAATCATTTTTCCGGGGCGCCGTGTCCGGCGTCCCGGTTTTTTTGTGTTTTTTCGCCCGGTCTATTTTATTGTAAAGCGGCCGCAACAGTGGTATAATAGCCGCGGAGCGGCTATTATACCAGAACAAATGCGCAGAGCCTCGCCATTCCGGCCCTTATGGGCCCGGCCTGGCAACCGGCTTTTGATGCGCAATTATACCATTTTGCTCCGCTTCATGGTATAATGGAGTCACTCGGCAAAAAAGCAAAGCAACCCGTTCCATGCGCCGTTGGCGCTTTTTTCAAATCCACAGCAAAAGGCGGCGTTCTATTTATGCAGCAACAGCATCCCGTTTTGGGCATTTTAGGGGGGCTCGGCCCCATGAGCACGGTCTATTTTTACCAGATGCTCACCGAACACACCCCTGCCCGGTGCGACCAGGACCATCTGGACATCGTGATCTCCAGCCGGGCCACCACGCCGGACCGCACCGCTTACATTTTGGGCGAGAGCAACGAGGACCCTTTCTCCCAGATGGAACGGGACGCCGAGATGCTGGTGAAGTACGGGGCCACCGTGCTGGCCATCCCCTGCAACACCGCCCACTATTTTTACGACCGGCTGGCCCGCAGCCTGCCGGTGCCCATTTTGAACATGGTGCAGCTTACCGTGCGCCGGGCCAAGGCCCTGGGCTGCACCCGGCTGGGCATCCTGGCCACCAGCGGCACGGTAGACAGCTGCACCTACCAGCGGATGTGCCGGGCTGAGGATCTGGACTGCGTCGTCCCCTCCCCCCAGCGCCAGCAGCAGCTGATGGACATCATCTACGGCCAGATCAAACAGGGCCGCCGGGCGGACATGGCCGTTTTCCACGCCATTGCAGACGAGCTGCGGGCGGCGGGCTGCCAAAAGGCGGTGCTGGGCTGCACCGAGCTGTCCCTCATCAAGCGGGACGAAGGGCTGGACAGCTTTTTCATCGACAGCACCGAGGTGCTGGCCGAAGAGACCCTGCTGGCCTGCGGCAAGACCCCCGTCGGCTTTTGACACTGGCTCTAGGCATGTGATCCCGGGACCGTTCCATTCGCGGCCCCGTTATGAAAGGATAGAAGAAGATGAATCAGAACAAGACCTACTATATCACCACTCCCATCTATTACCCCAGCGACAAGCTGCACATCGGCCACAGCTACACCACCGTGGCCTGTGACGCTCTGGCCCGCTTCAAGCGGATGCAGGGCTGCAACGTGATGTTTTTGACCGGCACCGACGAGCACGGCCAGAAGATCCAGGACAAGGCCGCCGCCAAAGGCGTGACCCCCAAGCAGTATGTGGACGAGATCGTGGAGGGCAAAGGCGGCGTAAAGGACCTGTGGAAGCTGCTGGACATCAGCTACGACCGGTTCATCCGCACCACCGACGACTACCACATCGAGAGCTGCCAGAAGATCTTCCAGAAACTGTACGACCAGGGCGACATTTACAAGAGCGTTTACAAGGGCCACTACTGCAAGCCCTGCGAGAGCTTCTGGACCGACAGCCAGCTGGTGGACGGCAAGTGCCCCGACTGCGGCCGTGAGGTCTACGACGCCGAGGAAGAGGCCTACTTCTTCAAGACCAGCAAATACGCCGACCGGCTGCTGAAGCTCTACGAGGAGAACCCCCAGTTCATCCAGCCCGAGAGCCGCAAAAACGAGATGATCTCCTTCATCAACCAGGGCCTGCAGGACACCTGCGTTTCCCGCACCACCGTGCCCTGGGGCATCCCCGTTCCCTTTGACCAGAAGCACACCATGTACGTTTGGGTGGATGCTTTGAGCAACTACATCAGCGCGCTGGGCTACGGCAACGAGAAATACCACGACTACGACACCTTCTGGCCCGCCAGCATCCACATGGTGGGCAAGGAGATCCTGCGGTTCCACACCATCCTGTGGCCCGCCATGCTGATGGCGCTGGACCTGCCCCTGCCCGACCGGGTGTTCGGCCACGGCTGGCTGCTGCTGGACGGCGGCAAGATGAGCAAGTCCAAGGGCAACGTGGTGGACCCGGTGGTTTTGTGCCAGCGCTACGGCGTGGACGCCATCCGCTACTTCCTGCTGCGTGAGATCCCCTTCGGCAACGACGGCATCTTCTCCAACGAGGCCCTCATCAGCCGCATCAACTCCGACCTGGCCAACGACCTGGGCAACCTGCTCAGCCGCACCGTGGCCATGATCGAAAAATACTTTGGCGGCACCCTGCCCGCCCAGCGCCAAGCCGGCGACTTTGACGCCGAGCTGCAGGAGGTGCTGAACGCCATGCCCGCCAAGGTCACCGCCTGCATGGACGACCTGCTGATCCCTCAGGCTACTCAGGAGATCTTCAAGGCCATCCAGCGGGCCAACAAGTACATCGACGAGACCGCTCCCTGGGCCCTGGCCAAGGACGAGGCCAACGCCCCCCGCCTGGCCATGGTGCTGTACAACCTGTGCGAGGCGCTGCGCATGTCCGCCATCCTGCTGACCCCCTTTCTGCCCAACACCACCGGCAAGATGGCCCAGCAGCTGGGCCTGGACGAGGGCGAGCTTACCTTTGACGCGCTGACCTACGGCGCCCGCACCGAGTACACCGTGCACAAGGGCGAGGCCCTGTTCCCCCGCATCGACGCCGCCAAGGAGCTGGCCGAACTGGCCGCCGAGCAGCAGGCAAAGCAGAAGGAAGCCGAGCTGGCCGCCGCAAAAGCCCAGGCTGCCAGCGCCGAAGCCGCCGAGCCCATCGAGCATCTGCCCGAGATCACCATCGACGACTTCTGCAAGGTTGAGCTGCGGGTGGCTAAGGTGCTCACCTGCGAAAACCTGAAAGAGAGCAAAAAACTGCTGAAAATGACCCTGTTCGACGGCGAGCGGGAGCGCACCATCCTCTCCGGCATCGCCAAGTGGTATAAGCCCGAGGATATGATCGGCCGCAACGTGGGCATCGTGGCCAACCTGGCCCCCCGGCCCATGATGAAGGGCAAGTACGTCAGCGAGGGCATGGTGATGGCGGCGGATATGCCGGACGGCGGCGCCTCTGTCCTCTTCTTCCCGGACGACGTAAAGCCCGGCAGCGCCATCCACTGAGCCCATGAACGCACCGATCTTTGACACCCACGCCCACTACACCAGCCGCCAATTCGACGCCGACCGTGCCCAGCTGCTGGACGCTCTGCCCAGCCTGGGCGTGGTGGGAGTGGTGGACTGCGCCACCGACTACGACACGTCCCTGGCCTGCCTGGAACTGGCGGGCCGGTACCCCTATCTCTATGCGGCGCTGGGCATCCACCCGGAAAGCCTGATCGAGGAGGATGCCTCCACCCGTGCCCGCTTCGGCGGTGACTGGCAAGCGGAGCTGGCGGCCATCCGGCCTTTGTTTGAAAACGAAAAGGCGGTGGCCGTGGGCGAATGCGGGCTGGACTATCACTGGCCCATCCCCAAAGAGGACCAGCTGGCCCTGTTCGAGGCCCATCTGCGGCTGGCGCTGGAACTGGACAAGCCGGTGATCGTGCACGACCGCAAAGCCCACGCCGACGTGTACGCCCTGCTGCAAAAGTATAAGCCCAAGGGCGTGGTGCACTGCTTTTCCGGCAGCGCCGAGGATGCCCTGATGCTGGCAAAGCAGGGCATGTACATCGGCTTTGGCGGGGCCCTCACCTTCAAGGGGGCCAAGCGGGCGGTGAAAGCCGCCGCCGCTCTGCCGCTGGAGCAGATCCTGTTGGAGACCGACTGCCCCTACATGGCGCCGGAACCCTGCCGGGGCCGCCGCTGTGACTCAGGCCTCATCGCCCACACCGGCCAATTCCTGGCCCAGATCCGGGGCATCGACCCCCAGCTGGTGTTCCACACCACCGCCCAAAACGCCAACCGGCTGTTCGCCATCCCGGCCAGCCGCTGACCCTTTTTCCCCACATGGCGGAAAAATCACCAAGGAGGAACTATTGTATGAAAGCTCGCATCCCCAAACACCGTGAATTTTTGATCTCTTTCCCCGAAGATATGGAGCAGGCCCGTCAGGACGAAGCCTGGGCCAAGCTCAACCAGATCCTGGAGGACTACAAAAAAGAGGGCAAGAGCGTTTACACCCCCACCTTCATTGAGGACTGCCAGGAAAAGGTGGACGCCCTGAAGGCCGAGTACGGCTTCGACTACACCATCGAGCTGGTGTGATCTTCGGCGCACCTGCGCACAGCGGTTTTGCGGCCGCAGGCGGCACGCCCCAACGCCGTTTTTTGCAAAACTTCATCCTCTTTTGCGGCATTTTTTACACAGGTGTGCTACAATAACAATTGCTTTAATTTCATTTTCCGCCCCCGAACGCTCCGCGGCAGAGCGGGGGCTTTGCGTTACAGGGAGGCGCATCGCTTTGGAACAACTGCGTAGCAAACAAGGATTTATCTGCGATATGGACGGCGTGATCTACCACGGCAACCGTCTGCTTCCCGGTGTAAAGGAATTTGTGGATTGGCTTTATCGTGAGAACAAAAACTTCTTATTTTTGACCAACTCCAGCAGCCTTTCGCCCCGGGAATACCAGCAAAAGCTGGCCCGCATGGGCCTGGAGGTGGACGAGCGCCACTTTTATTCCAGCGCCCTGGCCACCGCCAGTTTTATCAGCAGCCAGTCGCCCGGCTGCTCGGTCTATGTGATCGGCGACCACGGCCTGATGAACGCGCTGTACGACGCCGGCATCACCATCAACAATGTGGACCCGGAATACGTGGTCATCGGCGAGACCGAGAACTACAGCTTTGAGCATGTGGTAAAGGCCATCAACTTTGTGAACAAGGGCGCAAAGCTGATCGGCACCAACCGGGATCTGGTGGACCCCGCCGAGACCGGCGTGGTGCCTGCCTGCGGCAGCCTGATCGCCCCCATCCAGGCCGCCACCGGCAAAAAGCCCTATTTTGTGGGCAAGCCCAATCCCCTGATGATGCGCACCGGCCTGCGCCTGCTGGGCGTGCACTCCGCCGACACCATCATCATCGGCGACCGGATGGATACCGACATGATCGCCGGCATCGAGTCCGGCATGGACACCGCTTTGGTGCTGTCCGGCGTGACCAGCCGGGAGGACATCGACAAGTTCCCCTTCCGGCCCCGTCTGGTGCTGAACGGCGTGGCGGACATCCCCCCCAAAGACTGATCCCGTGCATTCTTTTCCCTCCGTTTTTTCAAAAGCGGAGGGATTTTTTGCGCCCTTTCAAACATTTGATTTGCTCTAATGTTTGATCTCATAAGTTCCCCGCTTTCCCAACAAGCAAAAAGCGCCAGCCGCTTGCCGGATACTCTCGGCAAAAGCGGCTGGCGCTTAAATTCTTATTGTTTTTTAGCCCTCGGCGTTCTCGCCGGTGTCCTCGGGGGTGCCGGCGCCCTCGCCGCCTTCGCTGGCAGGGGCGCTGTCACCGGTCAGCTCTTCCGGCACGCTGCCGGCGTTGCCGGCAATGGCGCTGGCCGGGTCAAACACCGGTTCCGGCGTTGCGGCGGGCGCGGTGCTGTCCGACGTGCTGGCGGCGGGCCGCATCTCGCTGGTCTCCAGGGCCACCAGGTAGTACTCACGGCCCTCCCGCTCAAAGATGTAGTCCATGTACTTGGTGGGTTCGGAGGGGCTGGTCATGCTGTAGTCGCCGCTGAGCGCCGGGGTGGGGATGTAACCCACCGTCACCCGCAGCTGGCCGTTTTGCCGGTCCAGCTGTTCCACACGGGGGGTGTACAGGCCCATCTGGCTGGTCACCGGCACCAGGTAACCCTGCTTGTCCTCCAGGTACTGGTAACTCATGTCCACGCCGTCAAAGCTCTCGTGGGTGATCTTGTAGTCCGGGCCAAACAGCGAGGCCACCGCGGCATCCACCTCCAGCGCCGGGATGATCAGCGCCTCGGTGTCCGGGTCACGCTCGTAGTTGTCCAGCCCGTTCTCGCTCTGCTGGGCGGTGTACAAGGCGGACCAGATGGCGCTTTCGTGCACCAGCCGGGCGGTGGAATCGTCCATCTGATCCAGGCTGGCAAAGGGCAGCGGGTCGAACATGACCAGGGTCTGCAGCCGCTGTTCGTATTCCAGTCTGCGGTCGCTGTCGTCAAACAGGGCGGCCACGCCCCCAATGGCAAACCCGATCACGTTCAGGGTGCCGATGATGATCAACAGGCAGAGCACCGCACCCAGCAGCTGCCGGGACCGGCGGCGCCGGTTGCGCTCGTGCTCTTCTTTGGTAATGGTATTTGGCATTGCTCGCTCTCCTTCCTTGAGGCCGGGGCGGGTCAGCGGATCTGACCGCTGCCGCGGATGATGTACTTATAGCTTACCAGCTCGGCCAGGCCCATGGGGCCCCGGGCGTGGAGCTTCTGGGTGGAGATGCCCATCTCGCAGCCCAGGCCGAACTGGCCGCCGTCGGTAAAGCGGGTGGATGCGTTCACATACACCGCCGCGCTGTCCACCCCGGCGGCAAAGGCGGCGGCCGCCGCCTCGTCGGCGGTGACGATGGCCTCGCTGTGGCCGGTGGAATGGGCCTCGATGTGGCGGATGGCCGCCTGCACGTCCTCCACCACCGCCACCGCCAGCACATAGTCCAGGAACTCGGTGTCGAAGTCCTCCGGCCCTGCCGGGGTGCCGGGGATGATCCCCGCCGCCGTTTCGTCCAGCCGCAGCTGCACCGGCGCAAGGCCCTGCGCCTGGCGGCCGGCCACCAGCCGTTCATGCAGCCGGGGCAGAAAGTCCCGGGCGATGTCCCGGTGCACCAGGCAGACTTCTGCCGCGTTGCACACCGAGGGCCGGCTGCACTTTGCATTTTCCAGAATGTCCAGAGCCATGGCCGGGTCGGCGGCCTTGTCCACATAGATATGGCAGATGCCGGTGCCGGTCTGGATGCAGGGCACGGTGGCGTTTTCCACACAGGCCTTGATCAGCCCTGCCCCGCCCCGGGGGATCAACAGGTCCACCAGACCGCTGGCCTTCATCAGCTGGGCAGCGCTGTCCCGGCTGGTGTCCTGCACCAGGCTGACCAGCGCCTCGGGCAGCCCCGCCGCCACAAGGCCCCTTTGCAGCGCCCGGGCGATGGCGTTGTTGGACTGGAAAGCCTCCTTGCCGCCCCGCAGCACACAGGCGCTGCCGCTTTTCACCGCCAGGGCGACGGCATCGCTGGTCACGTTGGGCCGGCTCTCGTAAATGATGGCGATCACCCCCATAGGCACGGTGACCTTTTGCAGCACCAGCCCATTCGGACAGTGCTCTTCTGCCAGCAGGCGGCCCACCGGGTCGGGCAGCGCCGCCACCTCCCGGATGCCCTGGGCCATGGCCGCCACCCGCTCTTCGGTAAGGCGCAGCCGGTCCAGCATCACGTCGGGCACCTGGCCTTTTGCCGCCTGCAAGTCAGCGGCGTTGGCCTGCAAAATGGCCGGGCACTGGTCCAGCAGGGCCTGGGCCATGGCATGCAGCGCCTGGTTTTTGGTCTCGCTGTCCGCCAGCATCAGGGCATTTTTGGCGCCCCGTGCGGCGTGCAGGGTCTCCAGCGTGGTCATGGTCATGCCTCCTTTTGGGCAAGAAAACGGGTGCCCGCCGGCCTGCCCTCAAAAATATCGTACAGCACCGCCGGGGCCACGCCGTTGGCAATGACCATCTCCACCCCGGCTTCAGTGGCGATGCGGGCGGCCCGGATCTTGGTGGCCATGCCGCCGGTGCCCAGGCTGGAGCCGATGCCCCCGCCCAGCGCCTCGATGTCCGCCGTCACCTTTTCCACCACGGGAAGCAGCCGGGCAGCCGGGTCCTTGTGGGGGTCGGCGGTGAACAGGCCGTCAATGTCGCTGAGCAGCACCAGCAGGTCCGCCTGCACGCTGCGGGCCAGGATGGCCGCCAGGGTGTCGTTGTCGCCCAGGGCGATCTCGGTGGTGGACACGGTGTCGTTTTCGTTCACAATGGGCAGCGCCCCCAGCTCCAGCAGGCGGCTCAGGGTGTTTTTCAGGTTCACGCTGCGCTGGGGATCCTCCACGTCCTCGCCGGTGATGAGGATCTGCCCCACGGTGTGGCTGTATTCGGTGAACAGCTTGTCGTAGGTGTACATCAGCTCGCACTGGCCCACCGAGGCCGCCGCCTGTTTGGTGGGCATATCCGCCGGGCGGCCGGGCAGGCTCAGCTTGCCCACGCCCATGCCGATGGCCCCACTGGACACCAAAATGATCTGATGCCCGGCGTTTTTCAGATCGCTGAGCACCTTGCACAGCGCTTCGATATGGCGGATGTTCAGCCGCCCGGTGGCATGGGCCAATGTGGACGTACCCACCTTCACAACGACCTTCAATCTGCCATCCCCTTCCTGCTTGGAACGATCTATGTATCTATGCCCCTGCGGGCGGTATTTTTGCATACCGATACATAATAGAGTATAGCATAAAGTGTTTGCAAAAACAAATGACACCCTGTGGACTTTCTGTGAAAAAATGGTATCATTAAAAGCAGCATATCCTGTCATTTTACCTGGGGCGGCGGCTGGCAAAACGCCGCGCGCCTGGGAAAGCGAGGTTTTTTCGATGTATCGTTTCACCAATGATTACAGCGAGGGGGCCTACCCCCGCATTCTGGAAGCCCTGGCCACCACCAATCTGGAGGGCAACTTTGGCTATTCCAACGACCCCCACAGTGAGCATGCCCGCCAGATGATCCGGGCCGCCATCGGCCAGCCGGAGGCCGCCGTGCACCTGCTGGTGGGCGGCACCCAGACCAACGCCGCCTGCCTGTGCGCCTTTTTGCGGCCCCACGAGGCGGCCATCGCCGCCGCCAGCGGCCACATCTGCGTGCACGAGACCGGCGCCATCGAGGCCACCGGCCACAAGTGCATCGCCATGCCCGCCGCCCCCGGCGGCAAGCTGACTCCCCAGGCGGTGCGGGAGGCCTGCGCCGCCCACCCGGACGAACACATGGTGAAGCCCCGGCTGGTGTATGTGAGCAACACCACCGAGACCGGCGGCGTGTACACCACCGCCGAGCTGGAAGAACTGCGGGCGGTGTGCGACGAGCTGGGCCTGTACCTGTATCTGGACGGCGCCCGCCTTGCCAGCGCTTTGGCCGCCGGCGGGGCCAGCCTCACCGATCTGGGCCGTCTGTGCGATGCCTTTTACATCGGCGGCACCAAAAACGGCGCTTTGTTCGGCGAGGCGGTGTGCATCGTGAACCCGGCCCTGCAGCCGGATTTCCGCTACATCATCAAACAGCGGGGCGGCATGCTGGCCAAGGGCTGGCTGCTGGGCATCCAGTTTGAGGAGCTGTTCACCGGCGGGCTGTATCTGGAGGGCGGCCGCCACGCCAACGCCCTGGCCCTGCGCCTGAAAGAGGGCATCGCCGCATTGGGCTACGGCTTTGGCAGCGACAGCATCTCCAACCAGCAGTTCCCCATCCTGCCCAACCACATCCTGGACCAGCTGAAAGAGGACTTCCACTGGGAGGTGACCAGCCGGCCGGACGGCGAGAACACCGAGATCCGGCTGGTGACCAGCTGGGCCACCAAGCCGGAGGCCGTGGACGCGTTTTTGACCGCCCTGGCCGCCGCACAGTAAGGAGGGCCGGCCATGAAACAGGATCTGAACGAACTGCGGGGGCAGATCGACGCCATCGACCGGCAGCTGGTGGAGCTCTTCTTGCAGCGGATGCAGGTGGTGGAGGGCGTGGCCCGCTACAAGCTGGAAAACGGCATGGAAGTATTGCAGCCCCAGCGGGAGCAGGCGGTGATCGAAAAGGCCCGCCGCCTTGCGCCGCCGGAAATGGCGGACTACACCGCCGAATTTTTTGAGGGCGTGATGGCGGTCTCCCGCCACATGCAGCAGGACCTGATCGAACAGAGCAAATAACACAAAAAAGGGACGCGTCGTTTCGATGCGTCCCTTTTTGATTTATCCGTATTTTTTACAGGGAATCCACGAACCGCAGGAAGGCCGCCCGGCCCTCTTCGGTGCGCTTGTAAACGCCTGCATGCTCCAGCACCTTGGCAAAGGCAACGCCCGTCTCTTTCTGGAGTTCCGGCCAGGCCTGGCCCGGCGCAAAGGCCCCGTGCCGACGCAGGATGTCCCCGGCCCAGGCGGCGTGCTTGGCGGTGCGTTCGTCCGCTTCCAGCGGCTGGCCGTTTTCCAGCTTTTCCGCCACCAGCGCCAGCTCCTCCTTCAGGCGGGCGGGCAGCACGGCCCGGCCCATCACCTCGATGAGGCCGATGTTCTCCTTTTTGATGTTGTGCAGCTCGGGATGGGGATGGAACACGCCCAGGGGATATTCCTGGGTGGTGATGTTGTTGCGCAGCACCAGGTCCATCTCGTAGTGTTCCCCCCGCCGCCGGGCGATGGGGGTGATGGTGTTGTGGGGCACGCCGTCGGTCTCGGCAAAGATAAAGGCCGCCTCGTCGCTGTAACCCCGCCAGGCGGTGAGGATGTGCTCCGCCAGCTGGGCCACCCGCGCCGGGTCTTTGCCGTTGACCCGCAGCACCGACATGGGCCACTTCACGATGCCCACCGCCAGGTCCTCATAGCCGGGGATGGTCACCGGCTGCTCCACTTCGGCCAGCTCCATGGGGAAGACACACCGCCCGCCCTGGAAGTGCTCGTGGGCCAGGATGGAACCGCCCACGATGGGCAGGTCCGCATTGGAGCCCACAAAGTAATGGGGGAAGCGGGTCACGATGTCCAGCAGCTTGTCAAAGCAGCTGCGGTCGATCACCATAGGCTTGTGCTGGGCGTTCAAAAAGATGCAGTGCTCGTTGTAGTACACATAGGGCGAGTATTGCAGCATCCATTCCTCGCCGCAGACGTTCAGAGGGATGATGCGGTGGTTCTGCCGGGCGGGATGGTCCATCCGGCCCGCATAGCCCTCGTTTTCGGCGCACAGCTGGCACTTGGGATAACCGCTCTGGGGCATGGTCTTGGCCAGGGCGATGGCCTTGGGGTCCTTTTCCGGCTTGGACAGGTTGATGGTGATGTCCAGCGGGCCGTACTCGGTGCCGGTCTGCCAGTACAGGTCCTTTGCGATCCGGTCGGTGCGGATGTAGTTGGTGTCCTGGCTGAAACGGTAATACCAGTCGGTGGCCTCCTGGGGCGCGCGCTGGTACCGCTGCTCAAATTCCCGGATGACCTGGGCGGGCCGGGGGGTGAGCACCCCCATCAGGCCGGTGTCCAGCAGGTCCCGCTGGGTGATGGACTCCCCGTCGATCAGCCCCCGCCGGGCGGCGTCCTCCACCAGGGTGTCCAGGATCTGGGGCAGCGCGGCATCCGGCTGCGGGTCGGTCTTTTCCCAGCTGTCCAGCCCCAGGCGGGCCAGCAGCGCGTTCACCGCCCAGATGGTCTCACAGGGCTCGATGAGGTTTTTGTCCAGTGCGTACTGCACCAGGCTGGCAATGGCACGATCGGTGGTCATGGCTCACACCTCCCGGCTGTCGATCACCAGGCAGCCGCCTTCCGGCCGCACCGATACCTGGTGGCACCGGCCCTTGCCCAGCACCGCCTCCATGGCAGCCACAAAGGCATCCAGGTTTTCATCCGGCACAAAGGCCTGGATGGTGCCGGCAAAGCCGCCGCCGTGCACCCGCACCGCGCCCCGGCCTGCCAGCGCCTTTTCGGCCACCGCCAGGGCCAGAGTCACTGCCTGGTCCGCCGGGTCCTGCTCGGACCGGACGTTTTGCAGCAGCATCTCGGAAGACTGGCCGGACTGGCGCACCAGCTCCAAAAAGCCCTCCATGTCGCCCTGTTCCAGGGCCCGGGCCTGGGCCTGGGCCCGCTCGTTTTCCGCAAAGAAGTGCATGGCCCGCAGCACGGCCCGGTCGCCCAGCGTCTGGCGCAGCACCGGCAGGGCGGCCATAAAGTCCGCCTCGGGCACCTCCCGCAGCACCTGTTTGCCAAAGTGGGCCGCAACGGCGCCCATTTCCCGGGGAATGGCGGCGTAATCGTCGGTCAGGTCCGCATGGCAGGAGCCGGTGTCGATGATGCACAGGCTGTAGCCGGAGCGGGCCAGGTCGTACCCTACCTTTTTGATCTTAGGCTCGGCAGGATCGTTAAAGTCGATGGCCACCACGCCGCCGATGGAGCTGGCGGCCTGGTCCATCAGGCCGCAGGGCTTGCCAAAGTAGACGTTTTCGGCGTACTGGCCGATCTGGGCCAGCTTGACGGCGGTCAGCTTGCCGCCGCAGCTGAACGCGTTGAAGATGTTGCCCAGCAGGATCTCGTAGGCGGCGGAGGAGGACAGGCCGGACCCCGCCGGAACGGTGCTGGTCATGTAGGCGGTAAAGCCGGTGGGTTCAAAGCCCTCCCGGGCGATGCCTGCCGCCACGCCCCGGATCAGGGCGGCGGAGGTGTTCTTCTCTTCCTCGTGGATCTCCAGGTCGTCCAGGTCGATGGTGAGGGCGGGATAGCCTTCCGACACCAGACGCACTACCTTGTCCTCGCTGGGCACACTGTAGGCCAGCACGTCCATGTTCACGCTGCCGCACAGCACGCAGCCGTGCTGGTGGTCGGTGTGGTTGCCGCCGATCTCGGTGCGTCCCGGGCCGCTGAACACGGCGCCGCCCTCGGCCGCCGCCTCCGGGAAGGCCTGCCGGAAGCCCTCCAACACCCGCAGCACGCTGGCACGGGCCTTTTCCAGCTCCTGCTGGGTGCCGTGGAACACATACAACTCTTTCAGCCGGTGGTCATACCGGCCCTGGCGGACCTTTTCCGCAAACTCTTCAAACCGCTGCATCCTGCTTCCTCCTTTAATGCTCGATGGTGAAACGATACTGGATCTGATGCTCCCAGGTCTGGCCTTTGTTCAGCCAGATCTGAGGAAATCCGGGCCGGTTGGGCGCGTTGGGGATAAACTGGGCTTCCAGCGCCGCCGCACTGCGCCGCACCGGCAGAAAGTTACCGGTATACAGGTGGATGCCCGGCAGGGTGGTATGTACCTCCAGCGTCAGGCCGTTTTCCGGGCAGGCAAGGCGGCACACCGGCCGCAGGCCCTGCCCCTCCACCAAAAAGGTATGGTCAAAGCCGTGGCCCGCCGCCAGCTGTTCGTCCGGCTGGTCCCAGCAGTCCTCCAGCCGCCGGGGGCTGGAAAAATCAAAGGGCCGTCCCTCCACGCTGCAAAGCTCGCCGGTGGTGATGCTGTCCGCCCCGATGGCCGCAAACACCTTGGCCGGGGTGGAAAACAGGTGGCCGCCCACGGTGTCGCTGTCCGTGCCCGCCAGGTTCCAGTAGCCGTGATGGGTCAGCGAGACCACGGTATCCCCCTCGGCGCGGGCCGCAAAGCGCATCTTTAAAACGCCGTCCGGGCCGAACACATAGTCCACCTGCACCAGCAGATCGCCCGGATAGCCCTCCTCCCCGTCCGGCGAAAGGCGGGAGAAGCGCACCCCGTCCGGCAGGACCTCGCTGTCCCACACCTGGCGGTCAAAGCCTTTTGCCCCGCCGTGCAGGTGGTTTTCGCCCTCGTTGGCGGTGATGTGGTATTCGGTGCGGTTCATGGCAAAGCGCGCGCCGCCGATGCGCCCGGCGCAGCGGCCCACCACCGCCCCCAGATAGGCGGTGCCCGCCTCGTACTCCTCCAGGGTCTCGTACCCTTTGCAGACGGATACCATCTGCCCGTTTACCGGCACCAGAAGCTGGCGGAGGGTCGCGCCGTAGTCCAGCATCTCGGCCCGGAGGCCGCTTTCATGCTCCATGGTGTAGCAGAGCACCGGGCGGCCGTCCCGTGTTGTTCCAAAGGATCTTTTCGAGATCTTCATGCAACAAAAGTCCTTTCCTTGTGATTTCAAGAAAAACCGTTGATTCTAAAAGCAATTATATCTTATCCGCCCTGCATTTCCTATCCTTTTTGAAAACATGCAATAAAATTCCATGTTATGTGTGATTCGTTCAAATCCGCCGCATCCGCCCTGCTTCAAGCGGCGGCCTCCTGCGGTTCCAGGTCTTTCAGCGTGACCTGCTCGTAGGGCCGCCAGATGTACTGGCCATCGGTCAACTCCATGGTCTCGGCGGGGTCCTGGCCATCCGCCAGCGTCAAAGACAGGTCCAGCATACTTTGGGCAATGCCCTGGGCATCGTTGCGCACGGTGCCCTTCAGCTCGCCGGTGCGCACCGCTTCCAGCGCCGGGGCGGTGGCATCCACCCCCACCACAAGGGGCATGGTCTCGCCGTCCATCCCCATCTGGCGGAACACGTCGATGGCCCCCAGGGCCATGTCGTCGTTGTTGGAGATCACCGCCTCGATGGAATCACCGAATTCCTCCACCCACTGGGTCACCCGGGCCGAGGCCTGGGCGCGGTCCCAGTTGGCGGTGTTGCTGGCCAGCTTTTCCACCTCCACGCCCGCATCCAGCAGGGTGCGCACCGCATATTCCGTGCGCAGCATGGCATCCTGGTGGCCCGGCTCGCCTTCCAGCATCACGTATTGCAGCACGCCGTCGCCGTTTTTGTCCGCCCGTTCCCGGTCATCCAGCCAGCAGTCCAGCAGGATCTGCCCCTGCAAAAGGCCGGACTGCTCCGCCCTGGCTCCCACGTAATACACCGAGTCCCAGCGCTGGATGTCCTCCGCCACCGGCTCCCGGTTGAAAAAGATCAGGGGGATATCCGCTTCCTTGGCCTTGTCGATGAGCAGGGCGGCGCTGGTGCGGTCCACGATGTTCACGCACAGCACGTCGTAGTCCAACGCGATGAACCGGTCGATCTGCTCGGTCTGGGTGATCTGGGAGCCGTGGCCGTCCACCACGTTCAGGTTGATCTTGATGTTCTGCGTCTGTTCCCGTTCCTGGGCCTGGCGTTCCAGCTCCTGCACCAGGGTACTGATGAAGGTGTCGGACTGTAAGTACACCGCCACCCCGATGCGCAGGGTGCGGGGATCCTGGGTGCGGCGCGCGCCGCACCCGGCCAGCAGCCCCAGGGCCAGTGCGGCGCACAGCCCTTTAGTGAGACACCGGGTAAAGCAGCTTTTGATGTTCCGGGTCATAGGTCTCTCCTTCCTGCACCAAAGTCACCGGCAGGCTTTGGTCCTGGGGGTCTTCCCCCCGGGCCGCCGCCACTGCCTGGCTCACCGCAAGATAGCCCTGGGCGTATTCGCTCCAGGCGGCCAGGGCCCGCACGCCGCCGTTTTCCAGCTGGGCCACGATGGCATCCGTGACCCCCGCCCCGTACAGCCGGGGCGGCTGTTCCAGCACCGCCGAGGCGCTCACCGCCTGTTCCAGCGTGCCGGCGTCAAAACACAGCACCGCCTTTGCGCCGGAGATGGTTTCGGTGTCTGCCGCCGTGCAGACCTCCGGGGCAAAGCCCGCCTGCTCCAGCCGGGTGCGGGCGCTCTCCAGCCGGGCGGTGACTCCGGCTGAACCGGGGCAGCCGTTCACCAGCAGCACCCGGCTGCCCGCCGGAAGATCCTGGATCGCCTGCCCGGCCAGCAGGCGGCCCACCGTCTCGTTTTCCGGCCCCACCCAAGCCTCTGCGCCCTGGGCGGGGGATTCCATGGTGACTACCGGCAGCTCCCGCCAATCGGCCAGGTGTTCGGCCAGGGCCTGGCTGTCCGCCGGGACCACCACCGCCGCGTCCACGCCCATCTCGGCCTGGCGGCGCAGCAGCTGGATCTGCTGGGCGCTGTCGTTTTCCTGGCTCAGGGTGAGAAAGCGCAGCTCCGCCCCCAGGTCCTCCGCCGCCTGTTCCATGCCCTGGCGGGCGTTGGACCAGACGCCGCTCTCGGTCTGGCGGATCAGGATGGACACCTCCATCCGCTGAGGGGCCGGGCCGTCCAGCAGCTGTTCCGGCACCAGCAGGCTGCACACCATGGCCGCCGCCAGCAGCATCAGCACGATCATCTGCCAGCCGTGATGCTCCCGTTTCATCCCGTCGCCTCCTCGTATAATAAGATTTGCAGATGATTTTTAAGTGTATCTGCTTAGTTCACTTTGTTAGTCAGCAGGCTTTGAGGTGCCCGTGATACAATAGCTGTAGGACAGCAGGGTCAAGTTCTGACGCCTCCAGTTGAGCC
>CASEVW010000159.1 GCA_949291395.1 uncultured Oscillospiraceae bacterium
CCACGTCACGGCGGCGGCCGCCGCCTCCGCTGCCGCCATTGCCGCCGTTTCCGCCGCCGCCTTTGCCGCCCAGGATCATCACCAGCAGCAGCACGCCCAGGATCACCAGCAGCAGCAGGAAGGTGCCTCCCATGCCGCTGCTCCGGCTGGGCTGGGGCGGCTGCGCCTGGGGCTCGCCCTCGCCGGGCTGCACGCCATACAGATCGCACAGCTCGCTGTACATCGCGCCGGTGAACTGGGTCACGCAGTCGTCGTAATCGCCGGCGGCAAAGCCCGGCTCGGCGTACTCGTCCAGCAGGCTTTTCACCCGGCTGTAGGTGATCTCGCCCTCCAGGCCGGTGCCCAGGGTGCAGTAATAGTTTTCGTCCCCGATGACCAGCAGGAACAGCACGCCGTTGTTCTCGTCCTCGTCACCGATGCCCCAGGCGTTGAACACCTGGTAGGCGTAATCGTCAATGCTCAGATTGCCGGTGAAATCCACCGTGAGCACGCCGATCTGGGCGCCGGTGGAGGCCAGCGCCGCATTGTATTCATCCACCTGATCGATGGTCTCCTGGCTCAGCACCCCGGCCTGGTCCAGCACCGCATGGCCGGTGGGGGCGGCGGGGATTTCCGCCGCAAGCACGGCGGTGGTGAGCACACAAGCGGCCAGGAACAGCCCGGCCAGCCGTTTCATCATCTGTTTCATGCAAAATACTCCGCCTCGTCCACGCCCCACAGCGCCCCGATCAGGTTGGCCGGGAAGGCGTTCCGGTCCTCGTTAAAGGCCTCAGCCTGCTCGTTGTAGCTCGAGTTGCGCAGGATGGTGCCCCGGCTCATAAATTCCGAGTGCTGTTCGGCCAGCATATCTTTCTGGTCGGCGCTGGCCAGGGGCAGCGCCTGGTCGTACAGGGCCTCGATGGCCTGTTCCAGCGTTTGGTCGGCGGCATAGGTCTCGGCAGGGCCGGGCAGAGTGGACAGCGCGTCCACCGCCTGCTTGGCATCGGCCAGCAGCTGCTGGTCCACCCCGCCGATCTTACCGGCCACCGTCACCACGTTGGCCGCGGCGCTGACCCGCTGGTCCATATCCGCCGTGATGCTGTACTGGCCGCTGCTGAACCCGGCCATGGTTTCGCTGTAATAACCGGCCAGCTTTGCGCCGCCAATGCCGAACACGCTCACCGCCAGCAGCAGCACCGCCGCCAGCTGGGGCACGCCTGCCTTTTTCAGCCCGGCGGGCAGCTTTTGTTCCAGTTTTGCCAATCCGTTCATCATTTAGTGCAGCTCCATCAGTTTCTGCTTCAGCTCGCCCTCAATGCGGCCCAGCTCCTGCTCGGCGGCGGCGCGCTTCTGCTTGCCCTCGCTCTGGATCTTGGCCAGCTCATCCAGGGTCTCGATCAGGCTCTTGTTGGTCTGCTGCAGGGTCTCGATGTCCACGATGCCCCGCTCGGACTCCTTAGCCGTGTCGATGGTGCCCTGCTTGAGGGCGGCGGCGTTCTTTTTCAGCAGCTCGTTGGTCATGTCGCTCACCGCCCGCTGGGCGTCGATGGCCTGGCGGGAGTGGGCAAGGCCCAGGGCCAGCACCATCTGGCTCTTCCACAGGGGGATGGTGTTCACGATGCTGGTCTGGATCTTTTCCGCCATGGCGGTGTCGTTGTTCTGCAAAAGGCGGATCTGGGGGCCCATCTGGATGGAGATGGTGCGGGTGAGCTGCAGGTCGTACAGCTTTTTCTCAAACCGGTCGCACATATCCGCCAGGTCCCGGGCTGCCTGGGCATCCTCCGGCAGGCCGCTGGCCTTGGCCTTGTCCAGGGCCTGCTGCAGCTCGCCGGCGCGCACCTGGGCCAGCTTTTTCTTGCCCGCCAGGATGTACATGGTCAGCTCTTTGAAGTAGACCATGTTCATCTGGTACATTTTGTCCATCAGGGCAATGTCCTTCAGCAGCTGCACCTGATGGGCTTCCAGCATGCTCTCGATCTTTTCCACGTTGGTCTCGGCCTTGGCGTACTTGGTCTTCATCTGGTCCAGGCTGTTGCTGGTCTTTTTGAAGAAGCCGAAGATGCCCTTGCTCTCTTCCTCGGCGTCAAAGTTTTTCAGCTCGCCCACCAGGTCGGTGAGCATATCGCCCACCTCGCCCAGGTCCTTGGTGCGCACCTTTTCCAGGGCGGCCTCGCTGAAATCGCCCACCTTTTTCTGGGTGGCGGCGCCGTATTGCAGGATCATCTGGCTGTTGGTCACGTCGATCTTTTCGGCAAAGTCGTCCACCATCTTCTGCTCCTCCGGGCTCAGCTTGGCGGCCTCCTCAGCCAGCGGGTCCGGGGCGGCGGCGGGCGCGGCGGGTTTTTCCTCCGCCTTGGGTTCCTCCACGTCCAGGGTCAGGGTGGGCATGGCGGAGGCGTCAAAGCTGTCAAAGTTCAGTTCCGGGGTCATCTTGTTCTCGTCCATTTGTTGCTGCTTCCTTTCTTATCGGTCCACAAGGCCTTGGCCTTTCAGCATGCCCTTCAGCACTTCCAGGTCGGTGCTGATGTCCATGGCATCCATGGCGAACAGGCTGTCCAGCTGGTTTTCAAAAGCGGTGGCGATGGTCTGGGCGTTCTGGGCCACCTCGGCCCGCACGCTGGCCGCGTTCTCGCCCTGCACGCCTTTTTCTTCCAGTTCGGCGTACAGGGTCAGGATCTTCACCGCGTCCTGCAAATAGTAGTTGGCAAAGCGCCGGATCTGGCTTGCCTTGTCCGGGTTCTGCTCCACTTCCCGCAAAATGCCCTCGCAGGCTTTTTCCATCCGGTCCATGGCGGCGCTGAGGGGCGCATCCTCGATGCGCACGTTCAGGGCATGCAGCTCCCGCTTTTTGGCGTCGATCAGGTTCAGCATCTCATCCACGTCTTCCTTGCCGGTCATGAACGGCACCTCTTTGCGGGTCACTGTATCCGGGCACACTTTGCGCGCCAGCACGAACCCGGCCACCGACAGCACCGCCGTGACGGCCAGGGCCCACAGCTGGTAAATGGGCAGCACCGCCGCCCCCACCAGCCAGATCAAACCGGCAAAATACCAGGGCAGCACCGACTTGCGGCGCACCTCGATCCACTTGCTCGTGGTCTCCACCTCCAAACCGTTCCGCCCGGCCTTTTCCCGGCCGGGAAACAAAACGGGTACTCTTACTGTTCATCATAACAAGAGGACACAAAAAAATCAATGAACACGCTGTAAAAAACTATGTTTTCGCCAAAAAAGGCGCCAGTTTCGGCTCCCAGTCCGCCCGCAGGCGTTCCAGCGGCCAGGCGGCGTTGGCCGGGCTGGTGCTGGGCAGCTTTACGGCGGGGATGCCGCTCACCGGCCGCAAAAACCGCTCGTACAGCTGCCAGGCCGCCGTCCCATTGCAAAACACCGCCTGGATGGGCGCCGCCGCCAGCACCCGCTCAAGGTCCACCGGCTCCGGGTCCCGGATGGTGGCATCCTGGGCACCCTGGATGGTGCAGTGTTCCAGCACGTCCCACAGGGCCAGGCCGTTTTCTAAGATCAGCCGCTTTTTCTCCTCCACCGACACCGGCACCGGGCGCTGGGTCAGCGCCGCCATCAAGGGCCAGAACCGGTTGCGGGGGTGGCCATAGTAAAAGCCCTCCTCCCAGCTTTTGGGGCTGGGCCAGCTGCCCAGGATGATCGCCCGGCTGTTCGGGCCGAACACAGGTTCAAAGCTCACAGAAAAGCCCCCTTTTTTCGCTTTACGCCTTGGCAGCGTTCAAAAACAGCTCTTCCAGAACGGCTTTTACGCCGCCCTCCTCCACGCCGGGGGCGATGCGCTTGGCCGCCGCCTTCGCCTTTTCCGAGCCGTTGGCCATGCAGAAGGAAAGCCCCGCCAGGCCCATCAGCTCCACGTCGTTGTCGTTGTCGCCCATGCACACCAGTTCGTCGGCGGTCCAGCCGGTGTGCTCCATCAGCTTCTGCACGCCCAGGGCTTTGTTCACGCCCTGGCAGATCACGTCGTAATAACCGGGCCGGTAGGGCACGAAGCGCAGGCCCAGGTAGCCGTAGCGCTCGTCAAAGCCCGCAAGGTTCTCCGGCGGCAGGATGGCAAAGGCCCCAAAGGGCATGTTTTCCAGGTGCCGGTCCTGGTCCTCGCCATCCAGCACATACTCGCTGTGGCCGGTGGCCTTTTGGTAAAAATCCCGCATCTTCTGATATTCCACATACACATAATAATTATCCGGAAAACAGAAAGCCAGCGGGTGGTCGAAATCCTCAAAATAATCCACCAGGGCGTACATCTCCTCGGGGGTCATCTCCCGGGTATAGAGCGCCCGGCCCTGCCGGTCCAGCAGCTGGGCCCCGTTGGCGCAGACCATGTAATCCGGCCGGATGCCTCCCAGGATCTCGGGGCGGATGGCGTAGGAGGTGCGGCCGCTGGCGATGACCACCTTTACCCCCATTTTCTGCACCGCTTTCACGGCGGCGGCCACCTGGGGCCGCACGAAAGGCTCGCCGTGGGCCAGCAGGGTGCCGTCCACGTCCAGAACGATCGCTTTGTATGTCATATCGTTTCTCCTTATTTTACTGTATTCTACCCTTGTAATTATAGGCGATTTGCCCGCCGGGGACAAGACGGCCCCGGGCCCGGGTTTTGCGCTTTACAACCGGGCGCTTTACCAGTATAATGTGCTATAGCATTCTTTTTTCGCATAGGAGGGATCGCCCCATGAAAGGGGAATATCAGGCGGGCCTGAAAGACGGGCTCGCCATCGGCATCGGGTATTTTTCCGTCAGCTTCACTTTCGGCATTTTAGCGGTGAAGGGCGGGCTTTCCGCCCTGACGGCCACGCTCATCAGCCTGACCAACCTGACCAGCGCCGGGCAGTTTGCCGGGCTCACGGTGATCCTGGCCCACGGCTCGCTGTTCGAGCTGGCCCTCACCCAGCTGGTCATCAACCTGCGCTACGCCCTGATGAGCCTTTCGCTGAGCCAGCGCCTGGGCCCGGCTTTCACCACGCCCCGGCGGATGGCCGTTGCCTTTGCCAACACCGACGAGATCTTCGCCGTTGCCATGGGCCGCAAAAGCCCCCTGACCCCGGCTTACCTGTACGGCCTGGCCACCCTGCCCATCCTGGGCTGGACCTTCGGCACCTTCACCGGGGCGGTGGCCAGCGGCGCGCTGAGCGACGCGGTGCGCAGCGCCCTGGGGGTGGCGCTGTACAGCATGTTCGTGGCCATCGTGGCCCCCTCCCTGCGGCAGCTGAAAAGCGTGCGGGTGGTGGTGGCGGCGGCGGTGGCTGTCAGCTGCCTGCTGGCCTGGACGAGCCTTTCCCGTGTTGTGTCCAGCGGGTTCGCCATCATCCTGAGCACCCTTGTGGCGGCGGGCATCGGGGCCTTTTTCTTCCCCATGGATCTGGCCGAGGAGGACGCCCCGGCAGAACAGGAGGCCGCCCTATGAGTTTGGTTTTGTATATCGCCGTTATGGCGGGCGTGACCTATCTGATCCGGATGCTGCCGCTGACCCTGTTTCAAAAAAAGATCCGCAACCGGTGGCTGCGGTCGTTTTTGTACTATGTGCCCTACGCCTGCCTGGCGGCCATGACCTTCCCGGCCATCCTCACCGCCACCGAAAGCCCCGTCAGCGCCTTGGCGGCGCTGGCGGTGGCGGCAGTGGTGGGCTTTGCCGGCAAAGGCCTGGTGACCGTGGCCGCCTGCGCCTGCGTCACCGTGTTCGTGGTGGAGCGCCTGCTGGGCCTGTGACCCTGCTGCACGCAAAAAAGCCGTGAGACAGCTCGTCTCACGGCTTTTTTGCTATAAGTCACAGCAGCTTTTCCCATTCCTCGGGCTTAAAGCCGGGGAACACGCCCTTGTCCGTGACCAGGATCGGCCGCTTTACCAGCATGCCGTCGGTGGCCAGCAGGGCGAAGGTCTCCTCAGCGCTCATGGCGGGCAGCTTGTCCTTCAGGCCCATGGACCGGTACAGCTGGCCGCTGGTGTTCACGAACTTTTTCACCGGCAGGCCGCTCTGGGCCACCCAGGTCACCAGCTCGGCGGCGGTGGGGTTCTGTTCCTTGATGGGGCGCAGGGTGTAGTCCACGCCTTTTTCCTCCAGCCATTTCTTCGCCTTCTGGCAGGTGGAGCATTTTTCGTAGCAAACAAAGGTGATCATTTGTCGTCCCTCGCTTTCCGTGTTGTAAATAGTAATTTTTCCTAATTATAGCACATCGTCGCTCATCCGGCAAGGGGGCGGGTTTAGTCCTGGGCGCCCAGCACCCATTTTTCCACCGCCAGGCCCACGCCGTCGTGGTCGTTGTCCTCGGTGGTCCAGTCCGCCACGCACTTGACCTGGGGCACCGCGTTGCCCATGGCCACGCCCAGCCCGGCCAGCTTGATCATGGAGATGTCGTTCCAGCCGTCACCGCAGGCCATCAGGTTTTCCGCCGTCAGGCCCAAAATGGTCAGCAGGGCCGCCAGGCTCTGGGCTTTCTCCACCCCCAGGGGCATGATCTCCAGAAAAAAGGGCGTGCTTTTGTAGATGGACAGCTTGCCCGCAAATTTCTGCTGCATCCGCTCCTCCACATGGGGCATCTGGTCCGGGTCTTTGGTGAGCAGGATCTTGTTCACGTCAAACTGGATGGCCCCGCTCAGGTCCTCCACCCCAATGGCGGGCACGCCGCAGGTGCGGCACTCGATCTGCACATATTCATCCTGGGGGGTCTCGGTGATGACGCCCTCGCTGCTGTAGCTCAGGGCCACCGCGCCGGCCTTGCGGGCCTCTTCGCACACCGGGGCCACCAGCTCCCGGGGGAACACCTCCTGGGCCAGCACCTTGCCGGTGGCGCAGTCCAGGATGCAGCCGCCGTTGTAGCTTAAAATGTAGCCTCCCAGTTTGTCCAGTTCCAGCTCCCGGGCCAGAGGCCAGACCCCCACGGTGGGCCGCCCGCTGGCCAGCACCACCCGCACGCCCTGGCTCATGGCCTGCTGGAGGGCCGCCTTGGTGCGGGGCGTCATCTGCTTTTTCGAGTTGGTGAGCGTTCCGTCCAGATCCAATGCGATCAGCTTGATCATATTCCCTTTACCCCTGTTTTCTTGTGTTTGTTGATTTGACTCGGCCCAAGGCCGCTGCCCTTATTGTAGCGAAAATCCGCCAAAAAGAAAAGCCCCGTTCACGCTGGAACGGAGCTTTTGAATGGCTCAGCTTACTGCTTTACGCCGCCGATGAAGATGGTCTCGGGCTGCAGGGTCTCCTTGTTCAGGATCAGCACGTCGGCCCGCTTGCCGGCGGTGATGCTGCCCACCTCGTCGAACAGGCCCACGGCCTGGGCGGGGTTGATGGTGGCGGCCTTCAGGGCGACTTCCAGGGGCACGCCGAACTTCACCGCGCGGCGGAAGCACTCGGCCAGGCAGGTGGCGCTGCCCGCGATGGTGCCGTCCTCCAGGGTGGCCTTGCCGTCGTTCATGATGACCTTCTGGCCGCCCAGGCTGTACTCACCGTTGGGCATGCCGGCGGCCCGCATGCTGTCGCTGATCAGGCAGATCCGGTCCGGCCCGAACATGGCAAAGGCGGCCCGCACTACGGAAGGATGCAGGTGGATGCCGTCGCTGATCATCTCCACGTGGGAAGCGTCGTCGGCGGCAGCGCCGATGACGCCGGGGGCCCGGTGGGTGAAAGCGGGCATGGCATTGAACAGGTGGGTGGTATGGGTGGCGCCGTTGGCAAAGGCGGCCTTGGCCTCCTCATAGGTGGCGCAGGTGTGGGCGATGGAAACGGTGCACATCTTGCTGGCGCGGCGGATGAAGTACAGCGCGCCGGGCAGCTCGGGGGCCACGTCGATCAGGCGGATGTTCTTGCCGGACCGCTCGTACAGGCGCTGGAACATCGCAAAGTCCGGGTCCACGATGTACTTTTCGGCCTGGGCGCCCTTTTTGGCCTTGTTGAAGAAGGGGCCTTCCATGTTCACGCCCCGCAGCACGGCGCCCTCGCCGTCCTGATGGAAGCGGGGCTTGGCGGCCTCAAACACACCCGTGAGGATCTCCTCGTCAAAGGCCATGGTGGTGCCCAGGAAGGTGGTCACGCCCTGGCTGCCCTCGTAGCGGCTGATCTTGATCACGTCTTCAGTGGTGGCGTCGCAGAAATCGCTGCCAGCCGCGCCGTGGATGTGGATGTCCACAAAGCCGGGGGTGACGTACTTGCCGGCGGCGTCGATGACTTCCTCGCCTTCCTCGTTCAGGGTGCCGGCGGGGGCGATCTGGGCGATGCGGTCGCCTTCCAGCTTTACGTCAGCTTCCAGAAAGCGGCCCTGTGTGGTGAAGATATGGCCATTCTTGATGATCATGGTAAAACTCTCCTTCTTGTTATCCGTAATATTCGAAAGAGCGGATGTTGATTCTAGCCCTATTATAACGCACCCGCCCGGCGGGAACAATCCAGAAACCGGAAAATGGACAATCGTGCAAATTTAACAATTTAAATGTTCAGACCTGGGCACTTTTTGCACCGCCTGAACACAAAAAGAGCGGGGATGCCCCCGCTCTTTTGCTTTCATTTAAAATCCGAACAGCTGCAATCCCATGCCGGTGACCGCGCCAATGGCCCACAGCAGGCCGATGATGAACAGGTTCTGCTTCCAGCTGGGGTTGGTGCGGCAGAGGATCACCAGGCCCACCCCGGCGCTGCTGCACAGCCCCGCCACGGCGCTGCCGAAGGTGATGGAACCGGACAGATACAGCTGGGTGAGCAGCACGCTGGCCGCACAGTTGGGCACCAGGCCGATGAGCGCCGCGAACACCGGCTGGAACACGCCCATGCCCGCCAAAAAGGCGGTGAACACATCCTCGCCGACCCACTCCATCACCAGCTCGATGGCAAAGCTGAATACCAGCACATACACAAAGATCTCGATGGTGTGGTGCAGCGCCGCCCGGAAGATGCCCTGCTCCTCCTCGTGCTCCTCGTGGCAGTCCACCTCTTCCGCATGGCCGGTGTAGCCGCCCCGCAGCGACGCGGGCAGCACACCCCGCAGCACAAAGTCCAGCAAAAAGCCCACCACCAGGGCCACCGCCAGCTTGATCCCGATGAGCCCCAGCATCTGGGGCCATTTTTCCGGCACGGCCAGCATCATGGGGATGGCCTCGTCGCTGGTGGTGAGGAACACCGCCAGCAGGGTGCCCAGGGTGATCACCCGGCTGCTGTAAAAGTTGGCCGCCATGGCGGAAAAGCCGCACTGGGGCACACAGCCCAGCACCGCGCCGGGCACAAAGCCCCAGCGGCCGCCCCCTTCCAGGGCGTTTTCGATGCGGCTGCCATGCCGCCGCTCGATGTATTCGATCAAAAGATACGCCAGGTACAAAAAGGGCAGCATCTTCACGCTGTCCACAACGGCATGCTCCAGCGCATGCAGGATCTCATGGATCATTTTTTCTCTCCTTCCCCTCGTTCCAAAAGGCAGCAGGACGGCAGGCCCCGCACAACAAACCGGGCCTCGGGCAAATTGCTCAGGCACGGAAAAAACAGCACGGGTCTTAGTATAGCGGGATTTTCCGCCCTTTACAATGCCCCCCGGGCCTATTTTTCCGCCCTTTTGATAGGATTTTTTCCGTTTGCTGCAATTTTTTTAAAAAACAGCCGGGCTTTGTGCCCTGTATTCTGCCCCGGCGTTGATTTTCGACAAAATACGTGATAGAATGAGTAAAACATTTGAGTTACTCACAAGTAGAAAGGAGTTTTGCCCCCATGAAGTCCCGTTACACCGTGAGCCAAGCCGCCAAACTGGTGGAGATGAGCGGCGACACCCTGCGCTATTACGACCGCATCGGCCTGGTGCGCCCCAGCGAGAAGAACGCCCAGACCAAATACCGCTACTACACCCCCCAGGACATTCAGCGGCTTCAGCTGGTGCACGCGTTGCAGCAGCTGGACATCCCCTTGCAGCAGATCCGCCAGGCACTGGACGCGGACCAGCCCCAGCAGCTGGAGGAGTTCCTGCTGTGGGCCGAGGCGCGGGCGGAGGAAAAGATCCGCTGGCTGCTGACCGCAAAGGCCCGCATCCGGGCGGCCCGCACCGGCCAGGAGGAAGCCCCGGAACTGGAGGCCGCTGTGCAGCCGAAACCGGAACCGACGTCGGGACCCAAACCGGCTCAGCCTGCCCAGCGCCCGGCACCGGCCCCCGTCCCGGCGGCAAAGCCGCTGAACCTGCGGGCGGCGCTGCAATACTTTTCCAAACGGAATATCCTGCTGCTTCAAAATGCGGAAGCGCCTTCCCAGGATCCCAGCCAGCTCTCCCCCGGATTTTTCTACGACCAGCTGGGGCCGGATGCCCGCCAGCGGTATGAACTGGGCCCCCAAGCCGGATTTTTTGCCCGGGATAACGGCCGCCAGCTGTTTGCGGTGTGCACCCGCAGCCCGGCCGGCACAAAGCTGAAGGCGCTGCCCGCCGGGGCCTACCTGTGCGCGGCCTGCTCGGCGGAACAGCTGGAACAGGCCACCCAGCAGCTGGTGGCGCTGGCGAAAAAGCGCTACCGGGCGGACGCTGACTTTGCGGTGCAGCTGACCCAGACCGACAGCGATGCCCCCGGCGGCTGCCAGGTGCAGGTGTTCATCGGTTCGGAATGATACAGACTCAAAAAAGAGGCACAGCCTGCGGCTGTGCCTCTTTTTGTTGTTATAAAAAGGATGCGGTGGGCGCTTAGTGATTCTCAGCGCGCAGCACAAAGTAGCCCTGGGGATGATCGCACACGGGGCACTTCACAGGGGCATGGGTGCCGATGTGGATGTGGCCGCAGTTGGTGCAGATCCAAACCTGCTCGGTCTCGCGGGCAAACAGCTTACCCTCTTCCAGCAGCTTCGCTACCTCGCGGTAACGGGCCTCGTGCTCCTTCTCGATCTCGCCTACCATGCTGAACAGGGCGGCGATGCGGTCAAAGCCTTCCTCCTTGGCGGTGGCGGCGAAACCGGCGTACATGTCGGTCCACTCGTAGTTCTCGCCAGCAGCGGCATCGGCCAGGTTTTCCAGCGTGCCGGGAACTTCGCCGTCGTGCAGCAGCTTGAACCAGATCTTGGCGTGCTCCTTCTCGTTGTTGGCGGTCTCCTCGAACACAGCGGCGATCTCGTTATAGCCTTCCTTCTTGGCCTTGGAAGCATAGTAGGTGTACTTGTTGCGGGCCTGGCTCTCGCCGGCAAAGGCGGTCATCAGGTTGGCTTCGGTCTGGGAACCCTTCAGATTCATGATTGCATTACCTCCCAATTCTATCCAGATACTTTATCTTCAGCATAAGTCATTCTGGAAAAGTGATACTTTCCACTTATGCCTACTTTATCACTTTGTGTGGAAAAGTAAAGTGATGAAGTCACGTTTTAAAAAGCTTCATCAAAATCGTCGATTTTTCTTAATCAAACGGGCGTTACCGCTCGTTTGCCCGGGAGAATTTTTTCCACTGGCGCACCGCTTTCTGCACCTGTTCCTCCGGGATGCGCTGGCGGAACCCCACCATGCTGTGGGCCGCAAAGGGGGCCTGGTGGGAAAAGCTGGTCATGCCAATGAAATATTGCAGATAGGGGTTCTCCCGGATCATCTGCACCGTCTGTTTGTCCGAAAGGCCCAGCGCCGCCCGGATCACCAGGCTGCCGAAGGCCATGCGCAGCGGCAGCGCCTGGTTGCCCGCCCGGCCAAAGTTGCGGGCGTACTGGCGCTCCATGGCCTGCCAGTCGATGGCTTTTGCCAGCCGGATCCACCGGTTGTTTTCGTCCAGCGCGCCCTCAAAGGGCTGCACATAGTCGTATAGGGTCAGCTGGGATTCCGCCATATCGTACATCGTGCCGCCTCCTCCTTTTTGCGTGCCGCCGTTTTTATCATTGTACCACATTGGGAAAAAAATACCAGTGTTTCAGGCAAATTTATGGGGCCAGAGCAAACCATTTCTATACAGACTGCCCAAATCCTGCCGGGAATATTCGGCGTTCCGGCGGGCGGGGCCTTCCCGCTTTCGTCATTTTATGCCACCCGGGGGCATATATCATAGAAGCAGACGTGTTTTGTTCCCACCGCATCCCGGGCCGCGCTTTCGCCAAGGCCGGATGAGAAAGTTTTTCTCCGGCTCTGGCTTTCCCACGGGTATTGGTTTTGCTTTTTGGGAAAAAACAATACGTTGAGAAAGTCCAATGGTATTAGGTCAAGAGGGTGATGCACGAAAACAACAGAAGAAAACGCCATAGGAGAGCTGTGTGAGCAGCAAAAAGGCAACACCAAACCAAGCCCTGCCCCTGAGAAATTTTGAAACAGGGCTATTTCGTCAGAGAAAAGAGCAGTGCG
>CASEVW010000160.1 GCA_949291395.1 uncultured Oscillospiraceae bacterium
GGCCATCGACGGCACCTTGGCGGCGTCCCTGGCGGCCCGGCTGCTGGAAGCGGGCTTTTGCGCCGAGAGCGCGGCCCGGCTGGTGAACGTGGCGCTGGCGCTGAAAAGCGACGAGGAGAGCGGGGCCACCCTGGACCTGGTGACGGTGGACCTGTACACCGGCGAAGCGAGCCTGTTCAAGGCGGGGGCCTGCCCCACCTTCGTGGTGAAAGGGGGCAGGGCCCAGGCCCTGGAGGGCAGCAGCCTGCCGGTGGGCATCCTGGAAAAGGTGGTGGGCCAGCAGGATTCCACCGCCCTGCGGGAAGGGGAGTGGATCGTGCTGGTGAGCGACGGCGCATTGATAGACGGCAGCGGCTGGCTGTGCCAGCAGCTGGAACTCTGCGCCGCCAGCGGCAACACCCCCCAGCAGACCGCCGACCTTTTGGCGGATATGGCCCGGCGGCGGGTGGGGGAGAACCAAAAGCCGGACGACATCACCGTGGCGGTGCTGGAACTGGAACGGGTGCTGGGATAAACATTTAGAATAGACAAAGGGAGCACCCGGCGTTTGCCGGGTGCTCCCTTTTGCAACACAGGAACGATTTAATACCGGATGATCTGGCCGCTGCGGGTGTTCTGGAACACCCCGCCGTCCACGGCCAGCACGCCGTTCACCATCACATAGGGCATCCCGTCCGGGGCGGCGTCCGGCTCGCCCTTGTCGGGCATTTTGGCGTTGTCCCGCACGGTGTCCGGGTCAAAGAGCAGGATGTCCGCGTCAAAGCCCGGCTCCAGAACGCCCTTGCCCGGCATCTGGAAGGTCTCGGCGGGCAGCAGCGTGCACCGGTACACCGCTTCTTCCAGGGTGAGCAGCCCCAGCTCCCGAACCATCTTGCGCAGAAAACGGGGATAGCTGCCGGCGATCTGGGGATGGCCATCGCCGGGGGCGTAAGCGCCCGCGTCGGTGCTCATCATGGCGTAGGGCTTTTTCAGCACCTCGTAGATCTCGTAGGGCTCGCCGGAATAGCAGATGATGGAATCGTCCGGGTATTTGCGGCGCAAAAGCTCATACAGCTCCCGGTTCAGCCGGGTGCCGGTGTACTTGCCGGTGGCGGCCACCATGTCGCCAAAGCGCAGGGAATTGTCCTTGATGGTCTGCTCGTCAAAGGTGGCGGTGCCCGCATAGGTGGCCCAGTCGGTGTACATGCCGCTGTCCACCCAAACGTCCATGCCCTTGGCCCGGGCAGCGTCCACCACGTCCAGCGCCGGGCGCAGGGTGCCGAAGCCGCTGTACTGGTAGACGAAGTGGCTGAGCAGCAGCCGCCCGCCGCTGCGCTTGGCGGCGGCCAGCATCTCGTAAAGGGAATACAGGTCGTTCTGGGTGAACAGCCGGGTGTGCACCGGCAGCACCCGCCCGTATTCCGCCGCCAGGGCGGCCATCGCGTCGATCTCCGCCAGGCTGCACCCGGGGGAGTAATCCAGCCCCAGGGAGACGCCGGCGGCCCCTTCGTCCAGCGCCTTGCGGGCCATGCGCACCATCTGGTCCACCTGGGCGGCGGTGGCCTTGGCGTTCACGTCCTCGATGCCCACCGCCCGGCGCAACGAAAAGCTGTGGCCCACCAGTTCGGCCTGGTTGATCACGTAACCCTGCCGCTGCTGGCTTCTGAACCACTCCTCCATGTCCAGCGGGGAAAGGCCGCAGTTGCCGCCGATGGTGGTGGTGATGCCCTGCATGGCGGAAAGGCGGCCGGCGTAGTCCGCGCCGTCCAGATGGCCGTGCACGTCGATAAAGCCGGGGGCCACAACAAGCCCCTCGGCGTTCACCACCCGCTTTGCGGGCAGCTCATTCGGGGAGATATCCACGATCTTGCCGTGTTCCACGGCGACGTTCGCGATGCGGCTGGTGCGCTGGCGCACATCCACCACGCGCCCGCCCGTGAATACCAGATCAACCATCGCAGTCCTCCCTATGATCCAAAGCGTGATCCAAAGCCAAACGGCGGCTGAGCTCCCGGCGCTGCCAGCAGCGCAGCCAGGTGAGCAGCTCACGGCGGGGGAAGGGGGTCAGCGGGCTAAAAGCGGGCACGGCCAGCAGCCGGTCCGCAAGCTGGCGCAGGCACTGGGCGCAGGCGCTGTCCGGCGCGGTGGCAAACACGGTCTTGCCCGCCAGCGAGCTGTATTCCAGTTCCCGGCAGTAGTCCAGGCTTGCCAGGATCTGGATGTTCACCTTCTCGGCATAGCTCACCAGCTCGTTCTGGGTCTCGGCGCAGGAGGCGTTGTTCACCACCAGCTGCACCGGCATGCCGTCCGCCCCGGAGGCCTGCACCACCGCCTGCAAAATGCTGTTGGCGGTGGTGATCGAGGCGAAGCTGCCGTTGGTCACGATGACGCAGCGGTGCATCACCCCTTCCCGGATGGGCAGGATGTAACCGGTGCAGGGGGTCTCGCCGGAAATATCGTAAAGGATCATGTCCAGATCCAAAGCGTCGCAGACGCCCTGGCTGTCCAGCATCTCGTCGATCATGTTGATGCCCCGGGCAAGGCAGCCCAGGCCCGGGTCGATGCTGCCCAGCTCCAGGCAGTACACGCCGCTGGGCGTGGGGATGACGTAATCGTTCAGGTCGATCTCGTAATGTTCCCGGTAATCCTCCAAAGCGGGGGAGATGTCCGCCTCGCCCCGCAGAAGGACGGTGGAGGAAAGGCTGGTGTCGTTGCCCACCAGCAGGACCCGGTACCCTTTCAGGGCCAGTGCGTGGCTAAGATTCTGGGCGACGGTGCTTTTTCCGCTGCCGCCGCGCCCCAAAAAGCAGATGCGTTGTGCCATCGGCTTTGTGCCTCCTTATTGATGTATCACGATCGTGTTTCAGCGCAAACGAAGCCGGGGCTGTAAGCGCCCGTTCGTTTGCCAGTATCCATAAAAAGATCTCCTTACAAACAAATAAGGGGCCGCCTTTCGGCGGCCCCCATTCCGTGGGATTCGGATCCGGCGCGCGGGCCGGGGGCCATGCGGCTTACTGGCCGCAGGCGGTGCGGAACTCGGTCCACACCTTGGTGTGGGCTTCCATGGCCTCGGCGGAGACGTTCTGGATCATCTCCATGTTGTCGGCGGTGAAGCCTTCCGGCAGGGTCAGGAAGGGACGGAACTCCTCGCTGATCAGCTCGTCGGCAGCCTGGTTGGTGCAGTAGTAGCCAATGTACTCAAAGCACTGCTTGGAAACTTCGGGGCGCAGGATGTAGTCAATGAAGGCGTGAGCGGCGTCCGGATGAGGAGCGTTCACAGGGATGAACTGGGCCATGATGCCGAAGCCAATGCCCTCGGAGGGGTAGACCACCTTCAGGTCAGGGTTGGCCATGCAGGCCAGGGTCACCTGGCTGGTGTACATCACGCCGGCGCTGATCTCGCCGGAGATCATGTCGTCCTGCAGGTTGTCGTCCTTGATCAGGCGCACGTTGGGGGCCAGCTCCAGCAGCTTGGCGCCGGCGGCCTCGATGGCGGCCACGTCATCGGTGTTGTAGCTCTCGCCGGCCATCTTCAGGGCCATGCCGTTCATTACCCGGAAGTTGCTGGTGATGCCCACGCTGCTCTCCAGGGAAGCGTCCCACAGGTCAGCGTAGCTGTCGATCTCGATGTCCACCAGATCGGGGTTGTAAACGATGGTCTGCACGCCGGAGCCGTAGGGCACGGTGTAGGCGTTCTCAGGGTCAAAGAACTGGCCCTGGTACAGGGGGTTGATGTTGCCGAAGTTGGGGATCTTCTCCTTATCCAGCTCCATCACCAGGCCCTCGGCGATGGCGGTCTCGATGATGTAGTCGTCGGCGATGACCACGTCATAGTCGCCGCCCTTGGCGGTCTCCAGCTTGGCCAGCATGGTCTCGTCGGTGTCAAAGCTGGAGTAGTTTACCTTGATGCCGGTCTCGGCGGTAAACGCATCCAGCACTTCCTGGGGGAACATGCCTTCCCAGGTGTACAGGTTCAGCTCGCCGGCTTCAGCGGCGGCGCCGGAAGCGGCAGTGGAGCCGGATGCGGCGGTAGAACCAGACGCGGGAGCGCTGGAGCAGCCTGCAAGGGTGCCCAGTGCCAGGACCGCGGAAAGTGCCAGTGCGATGATTTTTTTCATTGATGTGCCTCCTATATGAATCAATTGCTGTTGCAGCCCGTTACTGGGTCTGCCCGGGGCCGCAAAGCTCCCCGGTCTGTTTATGATGTTTCCCGGCCTTGGGCTTTCCGATCTTGCCCAAAACATTCGAGAGAACAACCAAAAGGATGGTGACGCCCAGCATCAGGGTGCACAGGGCGTTGATCTCCGGCGTAACGCCGGTCTTGATCTGGGTGTACACCTTGATGGGCAGGGTGTTCACGTTCACGCCGGTAACGAAGATGCTGATGATCACGTCGTCCAGGCTCATGGCAAAGCTGAGCAGCATACCGGACAAAATGGCCGGCACCAGCAGCGGCAGCGTGATGTCAAAGAATACCCGCGCCTCGCTGGCGCCCAGGTCCCGGGCAGCCTCGCCCAGGCTTTTGTCCATACCCACCAGCCGGGCTTTCACCAGCATGTAGACATAGGGTACGCAGAAGGTGGTATGGGCCAGGATCAGGGTGGTCATGCCAAAGGGCAGCCCGATGAGGGAGAAGAAGGTCATGAACACCATGCCCAGAATGATCTCCGGGATCATGATGGGCAGCATGGAGATGTATTCCACCACGCTTTTGCTGCGCAGCTTCACCCGGGTGAAGCCGTAGGCGCCCAGGGTGCCGATGATGGCGGCGCCCAGGCTGGAGCAGAGGGCCAGCACCAGGCTGTTGCCCAAAGCCTCGAACATGGCCCGGTCTTTGAACAGCGTCTCGTACCATTTCAGGGAAAAGCCGCCCCACACCGAACTGATCTTGCTCTCGTTAAAGGAATAGATGACTACCAGCACGATGGGCAGGTAGAGCACGGCCATGACCACGCCCAGATAGATATTGGGCAATTTTGTGCGATTTTTCATAAGATGCCCTCCAGTTCCGTGGTGTGTGTGATGCGCTTATACAGCGAGATCATCAGGCTGGTGAGGATCATCAAGACCACGCTCAGGGCAGCGGCGAAGGGCCAGTTGTGGGCCTTCATCAGCTGGTCTTGGATCAGGCTGCCCACCAGCACCACCTTGTTGCCGCCCAGGATGTCGGCAATGAAGAACAGGCCCATGGAGGGGATGAAGGTGAGGATGACGCCGGAAAGCAGGCCCGGCAGGGTCAGCTTTAAGGTGACGGTCAAAAACGCCTTCAAGGGGGTGGCCCCCAGATCCCGGGCGGCTTCCACCAAGCTCCAGTCCATCTTTTCGGCGCTGGAATACACCGCCAGGATCATAAACTGCAACAGGGCATACACCATGCCCACCACCACGGCCGGGTAGGTGTACAGCAGCTTGAGGGGGCTGTCGGTGAGACCTAAGCCCATCAGCAGCTTATCCAGCGTGCCGTTGGCCCGGAAGATGATGATCCACCCGTACAGCCGGATCAGCGAGCTGGTCCAGAAGGGGATCATGAGCAGCAGCATCACCCGCTTTTTCCAGGCGGGGGACAGCTTTGCCATAAAATACCCGAAGGGATAGCCGATGGCGCAGATCAGCAGGGTGCTGGTGATGGCCAGCTTAAAGGACTCCACAAAGGTGTTTAAGTAGACCGGCTGGAGGATGTTCTTGTAGTTGTCCAGGGTGAACTGGTTCACCACGCCCCAGACCTCGGCCCGGGTCTGGAAGCTGAGCACGAACATATAGACCAGCGGCCCGGCCACGAACAGCAGCGTGAACAGATACAGGGGGATCAGGGTGACCCACACGCTGCTGCGCTTCTTCTTTTTTAAAGGTACAGAAGGGGTTTTCATTTTGCTTCGCTCGCCTCCACGTCAACGGGAACGGCGTTGGCCGCCGCCCAGGTCACCCGCACCGCCTCGCCGGTGCGCACGTCCATGTCGATGCCGTGACGGCTGGCAATGAGGGTGGAGCCGTCCGAAAGTTCCAGCGTGATGCGCAGCATTCCGCCGGCAAAGGTCTTTTCCCGAATGGTGGCCGGCAGGCCGCAGGCGGCGGGGTCCTTGGTGAACTCCACATGCTCGCTGCGCACCGCCAGGGTGATGGGCGCGCCGGGCGCAAAGTCGTAGCCCCGGCGCAGCGCCCCGGCACAGCCGCCGGCGCACTGGATGCGCAGCGCGTCGCCCTCCACCGCTTCCACCGTGCCGCGCAGCACGTTGGCGGTGCCCACAAAGCGGGCCACATAGCTGGTGCGGGGGCTGTCGTACACCTGGGCGGGGGAGCCGATCTGCTCAAAATGGCCGCCGTTCATCACTACGATCCGGTCGGACATGTTCAGGGCTTCCTCCTGGTCGTGGGTGATGTAGATGAAGGTGATGCCCAGCTTCTTTTGCAGGGCCTTCAGTTCCAGCTGCATCTGCCGGCGCAGCTGCAGGTCCAAAGCGCCCAGGGGTTCGTCCAGCAGCAGCACGCTGGGACGGTTCACCAGGGCGCGGGCGATGGCCACCCGCTGCCGCTGGCCGCCGGACAGCTCCGAGGGCATCCGCTTGCCGTAGCCTTCCAGCTGCACCAGGGCCAGCGCGTCGTCCACCGCTTTTTTGATCTCGTCCTTGGGCCGCTTTTTCAGCTTGAGCCCGTAGCCGATGTTGGCGGCCACCGTCATATGAGGAAATAGGGCGTAATTCTGGAACACAGTGTTCACATCGCGCTTGTTGGGCTCGGTGTCTGTCACGTCCTGACCATTCAGGATGACACGGCCCTCATCCGGCGTTTCCAGCCCGGCGATGATGCGCAGTGTCGTGGTTTTGCCGCAGCCTGAAGGGCCCAGCAGCGTGATAAATTCCCCTTTTTGGATGGAGATGCTGATCCCGTTGAGCACGGGGGTATCTCCAAAGCGTTTCGCAATGCCTTTGAGCTCCAGAATCGTTTCTTCCATTTTCCTCTCCTTATTAAAACCGATTCGCCCGGTAAGGGCTAGAAAGACGGGCCCCGGTGGTCCGGGGCCCGTCGCCGCAAAGCGGCACTTTTAGAGCTTATTATAACAGAAATAGCCAGTTTGCAAAGACCTTTTGACAAAAAAATCGCTGCCTGCCCTCCAAAAATTTGTCCCCGCACCGGTTTGAAGTTGTGTAAACCTACAAATAGGGGCAAAAGAGGGCCTATTTTCGGGGCAAAACAGAGAAAAAGCCCTCTTTTTTCGGGGCGGCGCGGCCACAAGAAAAGGACGCCCTTTCCTCCCCCAAGAGGGGACAAAAGAGCGCCCTTTGTTATGCGGCGTTACGCGTCAGAAGCAGATCAGGCCTCGGCGGAAGCGGACTCGGCAGCCTCGGAAGAAGCGGCCTCGCTGGTGGAAGCGGAAGCGCTGGTGCTCTCCTCGGAAACAGCCTCGCTGGAAGCAGCGGTGCTGGTGGAGGCGGCAGTGCTGGTGCTGGTGGCGGTGCTGGAAGCATCGCTGCCGCCGCAGGCGACCAGGGACAGGGCCAGAGCGGCCACGCAAGCTACGGTGATGATCTTAGAAGACAGTTTCATAAGTCAAGATCTCCTTTTCATGTTATGTTTCAAAAAATCCTCCGTTCGGCAGGGGGGCACGGATGCGCCGCATTCCCTGGAACGTGTCCTAATGATACCCGGTAACTATGAAGAATTTATGAACGAACGGAATCAAAACAGTAACAATATGGCTAAGAAACTGTAACGTAATTTGTGCAACTATACAAATAAAAGAAGCATGAACGAACGGTGAAACTTTTACGAAAAATGTGAGAAAGGCTTGAAAATATACTCTACATCGTGTAGGATAAAAGTGAAGACGACAACTTGTAGAAGGAGATGAGGACGATGCGGCTTTCCGCAGCGGAACTTGAGATCATGGAGCAGATCTGGCGGCTGGGCCGGCCGGTGACGGCCGCCGAGCTGGCACAGGCCCTGGCGGACAAAGGTTGGAAGCCCACCACCCTGCTCACCTTCCTGGCCCGCATGGCGGGCAAGGGGGCACTGACGGTGGAAAAAAAGGGCAAGCAGAACCACTATACCGCCTGCATCACCAGCGAGGAATACCGGGCGGGGGAAGCCCGTGAGGTGCTGACCAAGTATTACAGCGGCAGCGTGAAAAGCATGGTGGCGGCCCTGTATCAGGACAAAGCCCTCACCAGCGGCGAGCTGGACGAGCTGAAAGCCTGGCTGGAAGAGAGGTGAGGGGCGGATGTATGATCTGTTTTACACCTGGCTGCTTCCCGTCACCCTGGCGGGGACGCTGGCCGCCCTGTTGAGCCTGGCGCTGGGCCCGGTGCTGCAAAAGATGCCCTGGCGCAGCCAGAAGCTGGCTCTGGGGCTGACCTTTGTGTTCTTTTTGGCGCCGGTGGGGCCGCTGCTGGCCCTCGCTGCCAGCGGCCTGCCCAGCCAGGCGCAGCCCCTGGAACAGGTGGGCACAGCGCTGGAAAC
>CASEVW010000161.1 GCA_949291395.1 uncultured Oscillospiraceae bacterium
TATAGGTGGTGATGTAGCCCCGGTCGAACTGCATGCCTTCCACGACCTCGGAGTAGGTCTCGGCGGTATAGCTCTCCTCGATGGTGATCACGCCATCGGCGGTGACCTTCTCCATGGCCTCGGCGATCAGCTCGCCCACGGTGGCGTCGTCAGCAGAAACGGTGGCAACACGGGCGATGTCCTTGGAGCCGTTCACCTTCTGGCTGTTGGCGGCAAAAGCCTCCACAGCGGCCTTAACGGCCTTCTGCATGCCGCGCTTCACGTCCATGGGGTTGGCGCCGGCGGCAACGTTCTTCATGCCTTCCTGCACCAGAGCCTGGGCCAGAACGGTGGCGGTGGTGGTGCCGTCGCCAGCGATGTCGTTGGTCTTGGTGGCAACTTCACGCACCAGCTGAGCGCCCATGTTCTCGAACACGTCCTTCAGCTCGATCTCCTTGGCAATGGTCACGCCGTCGTTGGTGATCACGGGGCTGCCGAACTTTTTGCCCAGCACCACGTTGCGGCCCTTGGGGCCCATGGTGATGCGGACGGTGTCGGCCAGGGTATCAATACCGGCGGAAAGCGCCTTGCGGGCAGCCTCGCCATGCAGGATCTGTTTTGCCATGATAAATCTCTCCTTTGGTGTACGAACGCTTGGGCGTTCGGTTCAGTTAAAATAGATTTAAAGATTTAAAATAGATGGATCACTCTTCAACGATCGCCAGGATGTCGCTTTGACGAACGATGGTGCACTCCTCGCCGTCCACCTTTACCTCGGTGCCGGCGTACTTGCTGGTGAGGACCTTATCGCCCACCTTAACGATCATCTCAACTTCCTTGCCATCTACCATGCCGCCGGGGCCAACCGCCAGCACCTGGGCCACCTGAGGCTTCTCCTTTGCGGAGCCGGCCAGGATGATGCCGCTCTTGGTGGTTTCTTCGGCTTCTACCATTTTGATCACAACGCGATCAGCAAGAGGCTTGATTTTCATGGAAGGTATCCTCCTATCAAAAATATAAAATATGAACCAAATTGTTTTAGCACTCATTATCCTCGAGTGCTAATGTATATTTTAATCGCTCTTACTGGAAAAATCAAGTAGATAAATTAAAAAATTTTTGTGAACAAACCGCATATTTTCCGCAATTCTTCTCGCAAATTCCATAAAAGTGGAAAAACGCAGCGAAGCAGGCGCAAAATTGGCACTTCTCCCCTGTTTTTTGCTCACGAAAAATCGCCCGGACAGCTTAGCCGAGTCCGGGCGATCTTGTGTGTTTTTTTCTCTTTACAAGGCGCTGCCCACCTTGTGGGACAGGGTGGGAAACGCCGTGTTTTCCAGCGAGCGGGGCAGCAGGATCCGCCCTGCGCCGGGCACCACCCGCACGTCCAGGGCATTGCGGGGGGCGCACTCCCCGTCCTCGGTCACGATGATGGGCCGGCCATCCAGCGTTTCCAGGGACACATGGCGCACCTGCCGGTGCTGGATGAGGCTCTCAAACTGGGGCAGCACCCGGCCATTCTGCATGTGTCCGCCGTTTTTATACACCCCGATCACCTTGGCGATCTGCACCCGGCCGATCTTGCGCACCATCACCAGATCCAGCAGGCCGTCATCCATGCGGGCCTGGGGCGCAGCTTTGAAGCCGCCGCCATAGCTGGTGCCGTTGCAGATGGCCAGCATGAGGAATTCGCCGGTGAACACTTCCCCGTCCGCCCGGATGCGCAGCTTGTGGCCCAGCTTGCCGCAGATGGAGCTGACGATGGATAGATTATAAGCCATGGAACCGCCGCATAAGGGAATGCGCCGGAAGCGCGGGATGCCGTAAGCCACCTGGGCGTCCAGACCGGCAGCGCAGATGGCCGCCGCGATGCCGTGGCCGGTGTCGATCAGATCGATGGGCACCGCAAAGCCCTGCATCAGGTCCGCCAGGTCCAAAAACGGCTCCGAACCGCCAAAGTTGCGCACAAAATCGTTGCCGCTGCCGCAGGGCACACAGCCCACCGCCGCATTGGCAAAGCCCATTGCGCCCAGAAGCACCTCGTTCAGGGTGCCGTCGCCACCGCAGGCGTACAGCCGAACCTCATCGCCTTTTTCCGCCTCCTTCCGGGCCAGCCGGTCGGCGTGGCGGGGGTATTCGGTGAGATGGATGGAATACTCCGCCCCCAGGGCTTTTGCCGCTTCGATGATGCGGGGCACCAGCGTGCCGCTGGCGTCCGCCTTGCCGGAAATGGGATTGACTACAAAAACATGCCGCACAAAACGACCCTCCATTTGCTTTATCGGGAATAAAACGGCCCCGGCGGTAAACCCTAACCGCAAACAAATCTGCCCGGGGCCAGCGCTGCCTGCCCGGCAGCGAAGGGAGAAACAGTATGGATATCGTATCCGACATTGCCCGCATCCTGGTCACCAGCCTGGTGTCCATCGGCCTGCTGTTCGGGCTGTGCAAGCTGATCGGCCAGCGGCAGATCCACCAAATGAGCATGTTCGACTATATCAACAGCATCACCATCGGCTCCATTGCCGCCGAGCTGGCCACCGACCTGGAACGCTGGTGGGAGCCTCTCACCGCCGCACTGGTGTATGGCCTGGCGGTGGTGACCATCAACATCGTCACCTGCCACTCCATGGTGCTGCGCCGCTTTTTCAACGGCAAGCCCCTGGTACTGTACGAGGAAGGCCGCCTTTACAAGGGCAACCTGCGCAAGGCCCGGATGGACAGCAACGAGTTTTTGACCCAGTGCCGCATCGCCGGATATTTTGACCTGACCGAACTGGAAGCCGCCGTGCTGGAGACCAACGGCCAGATCAGCTTTATGCCCCTGGCAGACCGGCGGCCCGCCACCCCCCAGGACCTGGGGCTGGAACTTCCTCCGGAAAGCCTGGCCGTGAACCTGATCCTGGACGGGAAGATCCTGTGGGAGAACCTGAAATACAGCGGCCATGACGAGACCTGGCTGAACAAACAGCTGCACCAACAGGGCATCTCCCATGCGAGGGACGTATTTTTGGCCACCTGCGACAAGCAGGGGCACTTCGCCGCCTTCCCCATGCGAGACAAGGTGGTGCAGCACGATATTTTTGAATGACCGCAAGCCGCTCTTCGGCTATTATAGCACCATCCGCCGGGCGCGGTAAATGGAGATTTTTGTATTTTTTTGCACAAAAAAGGGCCGCCCTGTGTCTTACTTGACACAGGGCAGGCCTTTTTATCTGTTATGGGATTTTGTTAGAACAGGGGCGCCACCAGGCGCAGCAGCTCCTGGAACAGGCGGAACAGCGGGCCGTGGTCCGGCGCTTTGGTGATCTCTTGGCATTCATTCAGCGTTTGCAGAAAATCCTCCTTCACCTGGCCCACCACCTTGTTTTGATACAGCCACACCCCGCACTCAAAGTGCAGATACAGGCTGCGGTAATCCAGGTTGATGGTGCCCACCGTGGCAGTCGTATCGTCCGACACGAAGGTCTTTTCGTGCAGAAAGCCCGGCGTGTATTCGTAGATGCGCACCCCCGCTTCCAGCAAGGGGTGGTAATAGGAACGGGTGGTCATGTGGATGATCCATTTGTCCCAGTGGTGCGGCGCTACGATGCGCACGTCCACCCCGCTTTTGGCCGCCAGGCAGAGCGCCGACACCAGGCTGTCGTCCAATATCAAATAAGGCGTATTGATATAAAGGTAGCGTTTCGCGTTGTTGATCATCTGAAGGTAAACGTGTTCGCCCACATTTTCCTTGTCGATGGGGCTGTCCGCATAGGGCTGCACCAGCCCGTCCGACGGCAGCTGGCAGTCCGCGCACAGCCAGGGGTCAAACTGGGAAAAATCCTCCCGGGTGCGGCTGGAAAGATCCCACATCTGCAAAAAGAACACGGTGAGGCTCCAGGCCGCCTGGCCGTGGAGCAGGATGCCCGCGTCTTTCCAGTGGCCGTGCTTTTCAAAGGCGTTGATGTACTCATCCGCCAGGTTGAAGCCGCCGGTGAAGGCGGTCACGCCGTCGATGGAGATGATCTTGCGGTGGTCCCGGTTGTTTTGCAGTGAGGAGAGCACCGGCCGGAACGGGTTGAACACCCGGCATTGGATGCCCTCCCGTTCCAGCTGCTTCGGGTAATCCTTGGGCAGGGTGAGAAAGCTGCCGATGTCGTCGTACAGCACCCGCACCTGTACCCCCTGCCGCACTTTCTCTTTCAGGATATCGTGGATGGCGTTCCACATGATGCCCTCCTGAATGATGAAGAACTCCAAAAAGATGTAGCGCTCCGCCTTTTTTAACTCCGGGATCAGGCGCTGGAACACCTTCTCGCCCGGGGAAAAATATTTGCAGGTGGTGTGTTCCCACACCGGGAACCCCGCCCGCTGCAAATAGGTCATCTGGGGCGCGTGGTCCGGGGCGGTGCGGCAGGCTTTTGTGTAGGCATCGGTGTTCTCATTCAGACGGCTTTGGGCCTCCAGTTCCCGCAGGCGCTGGTCAACGGAGCGGGTGGAACCCTGAAAGCAAATCAGCAGATACAGCAGCCCGCCGAACACCGGCGCCACCAGGCACAAAAAGGTCCACAGCAGCTTATAGCTGGGCTTATCCCGGCTGCTCACCACCCGCAGCACCACCAGCAGGCTGAGCACCCGGAACGCCCCGTTGACCCAGCGGGCCAGCTGGCTGGTGTTCGTGATGAGGGCCGCCAGGATGACGGCCTGCAAGACCAAAAGAAGTATGATGAAAACACGGCGGCGCAGGATCTGCCGGAACCATCGATTTCGCAAAAAAAGCACCTCCCAGCCCTGGCCAAAAGGCGGAACGTCCTTCCACCTTTGCCAGGCCGCTTGATTGATCTAGGATAATTTGGTATACTGTACTAACAATGTTAAGATTTTCGTTCCCATTGCTATTTTCAAACAGCAGGACGGTGAGACCCTATGCCAGATTCCAATATCACAAAACGGGTGCTGGCCCTTACGCTGAAAGACTTAATGCGCACCCAGCCCTTTGAAAAGGTGAACGTAAGCGAGATCTGCGACAGCTGCGGTGTGAGCCGCAAGACCTTTTACTATCATTTTAAGGATAAGTACGACCTGGTGGAGTGGATCTTTGACACGGAATTTGTCAGCGTGATCAAACAGTCCCACGTGAGAGATCGGTATTCCTTTGTGCCCGCCATCTGCCATTACTTTTATAAGGAGCGGGCGTTCTACGCAAATCTGCTGGAGTTTACCGGCCAAAACTCCTTCCGGCAGTATTTCCGGCAGTTTTTGTTTGAAGCGGTGGAGCCCTTTATCCGGTTTGATTCCAGCGAGATCACTTTTGCCGCCAGCCAGGCGGGCCTTGCCACCGACGAGGCCCGGGAGTTTTTTGCGCAGTTTTTAAGCGATGCCGTGCTGGTGTCCATCCTGCGCTGGCTGACCAGCGGCACACCGGTTCCGCCGGAAAAATTCCTCGCCCGGCTCCAGGCGGTGAGTGGTCTGCTCCTGATCAGCGATCAGGTCCTGGCCCAAGAGGCAGACCTATCAGACATAAAAGAAGAATAGCGTGTATCCCGCCACAAAGACCCAGGCAGCGCCCGAAACATCCCGTCGGGCCCGCTGCCTGGGCTTTTTTAATCCGGGACCATCTCGCTCAGTTCTTTGGTGCGGTCCACCCATTCCCAGGGCAGCGCCAGTTCCGCCCGTCCAAAGTGACCGTAGCTGGCCGTCTGCCGCACGATCTGTTCCACGTCGATCTGGGCGGTGGTGCTGATCTCGCCCATCACCAAAACGGCGTTGCCATTGACGCACACCTCGCAGGCCACACGCCCCATGGGGTCCTGGCGCATCACTTCGTCCAGCACGGCGTCTGCGATCTGGTCGCACACCTTATCTGGATGGCCTTCGGTGACGGCTTCGGATGCAAAGAGATGTTTTTTCATGGTTTGCCTCCGTCTTTTGTTGTTTGTTGTGCCAGCCGCTGCTCCCTGTTTTGGATGTTTTTGCGCAGCAGCTGATAAAATACCGTTGTAAGGGGAACGCTGACCAGCATGCCCCAAACGCCCCACAGGCCGCCGCCCACGGTGATGGCCAGCAGCACCCACATGCCGGGCAGGCCGATCTTGCGGCCCACCACCTTGGGGTAGATTACATTGCCTTCCACCTGCTGCAAGGCGATAAGGAACACCAGAAAGCTCAGCGCTTTCACCGGCGACACGAACAGCAGCAGGATCACGCCCACGGCCCCGCCGATGTACGCGCCCAAAATGGGCACCAGGGCCGTTACGCCCACCACCGTGCTCACCATGCCCGCATAGTCCAGCCGCAGGATGGTCATGCCGATAAAGCACAGGCTGCCCAGGATCACGGCCTCCTTGCACTGGCCAGCCACGTAATTGTCAAACACCTGGTACACCGTGCTCATAAAGCCGGTGAGCAGCTGGTTCGCCCGGGCGGGCAGATAGGCTTTTGCGCACCGTCTTACCTGGGCCATCAGCCGCTCTTTGCCGCTCATGATATAGATGGAAAGGGCCAGCGCCACGCCCACCGTGGCAAAGCCGGAGATCACGCTGGTGGTGACCTGCACGATCTGAGGCAGCGCCTGGCTGATCGCCTGAGACAGATCTCCCAGATACTCGTCCACCATCTGGATCAGTGCGGACAGGTCGATCTGCCCCAGGCCGAACATGCCCGTCAACTGGTTCAAAAGGGCTTGCAGTTCTTCCAGATAAAGATCCACGTTGGCTGCAAACATCAGCAGGTTGCGGCCAACTTCCGGCGCCACGATGCCGATGAGCAGTGCGATGCCGCCCAGGGCCGCCGCATACACCGAGACGATGGCCGTGACCTTGGCCGCCCCGGTGCGCATCTTCCATCGATTTTGGTACCAAGCGCGAAAGTGTTCGTAGGGATGGTGCAGCACAAAGGCGATGACGATGCCGAGCCACAAGGGCTTTAACAGCCCTAGGAAAAAGCCGACCGCATGGATGATCTCCTCGATGCGGATCACCACCAGCACCAGCCCCACCGCATAGGTGATGATTCACAAAAACGGCTTGATCTTATCCCGCTCCATTCACACGCCCTCCTGTCATGTCTTGGGGAACCGCTGGAACAGCTGCTCCAGCGGAGCCGTGCGCAGGGAGCACTCGGTGGCCACTTCCCGGCCGTCCCGATATTCCGTCAGGGTGCCGTCTGCCAAAAAGCCCGCAAAGCAGGCATCCCCCGAGACAAGCTGATCGGTGAACAGGGTGTCCGCATAAAAGTCGATCACAAACGTGGGATAGCGCTGGTTCATACGGGCCTGTAAGGCATAGTCCCGCACGGCGGCGCTGTGGGCTTCGTTCAGTCCCTTTGCCTCCTGCAGCAGCACGACGGCCACTCCTCCATAGGGCAGCATGGCTTCCACCCACTGGCCGGACAGGATCTCCTGTGCATCCTGTTCGGTGGCGTAGCGGCGGTACAGCAGATACAAACAGCGGCCCTCTTTCAGCCAGCGCACCTGCTCTTCCCAGCCGGGCGCGCCGCAGTCCACCCCCAGCAGCAGGTTTTGGGGGATCTGTTCCGGCGAAACATCCGGTTTCCATTCCCAGCCGCCGGGCAGCATCAGAAAGAACGCGCATTCCGGCTCTTTGTTTGCCAGCGTCATCGCCCGCTCCACCGCCGGGGCGTCCAGGCAAAACAGCATATAGGTATAGATGCCCATCTCTGTGCCCTGGCGGATCAGATCCAGCTGTTCATACAGGCTCAGGCCGCTTTCGGTCTGTTTTAAATAGAGCGACACCGTCCAGGGGATGTTGTACCCCCGCTGCTCTTCCAGCTGGCGGATGCGGCCGGCGCCCTTGGTCAGCCCATTCCAAAACAGGTTAACGCCAAACCGCAGCAGGCGTTTTTGGTCCACGGCTTCCACCGCGTTTTCGATCAGGGTGTAATAGGGGCTGTCCGCCTGTTGCAGCATATTTTGGGCGATAAATAAAAACCGCCGGGAGAGTGCGCTCACCGCCGCTTCCTGGCCCAGATCCACCAGCTGGCGGATGCTCCGTTTCGGGTCTTGCTGGATCTCCTCCAGCTTGCGGCTCACGATGGCCTCCATCACCGCCTGTTCCATCTGTGCGTGGTCCATAGGTCCCCTTCTTTCCTCTTGTGCTGGTTTGCTTTGCCCTCATTATAAAAGCCGCTCCCTGGGGAAAACATGGACAACTTTGCCAAAGTGTTTCAAAAGGTGACCAGTTTCGCAAAGTGGGACAAAAGGAAACACTTTTTGTTTTTCGTCCAGTGACACCGCTCTGGCGGCGTTCTAAAATAGGGGCAACACAAGGGACCGCCCCTGGGGGACGGTTTCAAAAAAACATGAAAAAGTGAGGTCACATGTATGAGCATCACCGATAAAGTAAAAAATGCTGCGTTGAGCACCGCGCTGAATCAGGCCATGGATTACCTGGAAAAAGATCCCGAGACCAACATCCCCAAGCTGCTGGATCTGGCCGACAAGCTGTTCCCCGCCGAGTGGTACAGCGCACAGCGGCAGGCGTTCCATAAAGTGATCGAGGAGAAGGGCAACTGGTACCAGCTGATCATGAAGGTCTACGAGCTGGACCCCGGCGTGCGGAAAGCCTTCTTCCAGAATTTCATCCTGAACGCCAGCCTGCTGGGCAGCGCCACCCAGGATGAGGTCTCCCGCACCGAGAACTGCAACGTGCCCTGGGCCATCCTGCTGGACCCCACCTCCGCCTGCAACATGCACTGCACCGGATGCTGGGCCGCCGAATACGGCAACAAGCTGAACCTGAGCTTTGAGGAACTGGATTCCATCGTCACCCAGGGCAAGGCGCTGGGCACCCATATGTACATCTTCACCGGCGGCGAGCCTCTGGTGCGGAAAAAGGACGTGATCGCCCTGTGCGAGAAGCACAGCGACTGCGAGTTCCTTTCTTTCACCAACGGCACCCTCATCGACGAGGCCTTCTGCCAGGAGATGCTGCGGGTGAAAAACTTTGTCCCCGCCATCAGCCTGGAAGGCTTTGAGGACGCCAACGACGGCCGCCGGGGCGAGGGCGTTTACAACAAGGTCATGCAGGCCATGAAGCTGCTGAAAGAGCACAAGCTGCCCTTCGGCATCTCCACCTGCTACACCAGTGCCAACTGGCAGGACGTGAGCAGCGAGGAATATTTTGACCAGATCATCGATGCCGGCGCGCTGTTTATCTGGTTCTTCCACTACATGCCTGTGGGCGGCGGCGCCATGCCCGCGCTGCTGCCCACCCCGGAGCAGCGCACCGAGATGTATAAGCGCATCCGGGCGTTCCGTAGCACCAAGCCCATCTTCTCCATGGACTTCCAGAACGACGCTGAGTATGTGGGCGGCTGCATCGCTGGCGGCCGGCGCTACATGCACATCAACGCCCGGGGCGATGTGGAGCCCTGCGTGTTCATCCACTATTCCAACGTGAACATTCGGGACTGCTCGCTGCTGGACGCACTGAAGTCTCCCCTGTTCATGGCTTACCACGACAACCAGCCCTTCAACGAGAACATGCTGCGGCCCTGCCCCATGCTGGAAAACCCGGAAAAGCTGCGGGCCATGGTAAAGGCCACCGGCGCCAAGTCCACCGACTACGAAGCGCCGGAAGATGTGGACACCTTGTGTGGCCGCACCACTCCCTATGCGGAAAACTGGAAGCCCACCGCTGATCAGCTGTGGAGCTGCTCGGGCTGCGGCGGCTGCGGAGGGGCCAAAGCGGAAAAATGAGCTACCGCATCTTTACCGATGGTGCAGGCCCCCGATCCTCTCTGTGAAGATCCTCTTTGGTAACGCCTGCCTGCTTTTATCAAAGCTCATCTCCTGCCGCAGAGTGCAGCTGCGGCAGGAGGGCCTTTTTCGGCCTTGCTTTATAACATGTTATAAAAACGGCGGATTTTTCAAAAATGCTATTGACTTTTTGAAAAAATGCTGTATACTGTTAAAAGTAAGTTCGGCATGGGCCTGTAGCTCAGTTGGGAGAGCGCTGCGTTCGCATCGCAGAGGTCAAGGGTTCGAATCCCTCCAGGTCCACCAAATAAAAACCACCACAGAGTGATCTGCGGTGGTTTTTTTGTTTTATTTTTCCCGTCATTGTGGTATTTTGTGGTTTGTTTACTTTTTAGTAAAAATTTAGTAAAATCTATTGACTTCGACATGGCAGGCCCTATAATGGCATTAGAACAACATCGAAAGAAGGGATGAACGTGGCAACGATCAAAGATGTGGCGCAGGCGGCACAGGTATCCGCTGCCACCGTTTCCCGTGTTTTAAATAAGGACGACAGCATCTCCGTCACCCCGGAAGTGCGGGCCCGGATCTTCCAGGCCGCCCATGCCCTGGGGTATGTCTCCCCCCGGCAGCGGCGGGCGGCGGAGCAGAAGGCCCGGCTGGTCATCGGCGTGGCCGACTGGCGCATCATCCGCCCGGATCGGCACAACGTGCGCTTGTCTTCCCTCTCCTGCCTGGTGCAGATGATGACCAATCAATACGAAGTCTCTTTTGTGCGCTTGACCTTTGGCGAGCCCCAAAAGGTGGACGGCATCATCGCTCTAGGCGTGTTCAGCGAGCCGGAGATCGATTTTCTGCGCTCCCTCACCTTCGCCATCGTCTTTGTGAATTCCAATCAGCACAACTACGAGTTCGACCAGGTCCAGGTGGATTTTGACCGGGGGCAGGAACAGATGGTGTCTTACCTGCTGGACCAAAAGCGCTACACCGGCCTTGGATACATCGGCGGCATTTACGATGGGGCAAACGGCCGCATCGGCGCCCACCGCGTGGCCGCCATCCAGCGCATCTTGCAGGCCCGGGGGCAGTACGACCCCGCCACTTTCCACATCGGCGAGATCAGCCGGGAGAGCGGCTACGCCCTGGCCAAAAAGGCCGTGGAGGAACACACCCTGGCTGAAGCCATGCTGCTGGGCAGCGACGAGGTGGCGGAAGGCGCTTTGGAGGCCTTCCGGGAACTGGGCGTGCGTGTGCCCAAAGACGTGGCGGTGATCATCTACCAGGACATCCAGACCCTGCAAAGCAAATGGCCCACCGGCACCTGTTTGGAAACGTTCCCGGACTATGTGTGGGAAAACGCGCTAGAGCTGCTGTTCGGGCGGATCAGCCAGCGGCGCTCCCAGGTGGTAACGGTCACCGTTCCCACCCACTTAAAGATCGGCGATACCGCCTAATATCCAACTGTGGTTATCAGAGGGCCTTCCTCTATAACAAATAGATCCAAATCCCAAAACATGAAAAAGAACGAGGAGGATTACAGTTATGAAAAAAGCACTCTCTCTCTCCTGTTGGCCGGCACGATGTGCGCTGGTCTGCTGGCCGGCTGCGGCGGTCAGACCAGTGAACCTCAGGCTTCCAGCACTGGCACTGCTGCCAGCGGCGCTTCCAGCACCGGCACCAGCACCAGCCAGGCCGCTGAGAACACCGCCATCGACACCCTGCGGATCGCCTTCGTACCTTCCCGGGAGCCTGAGGAGATCATCACCGCCACCGAGCCCCTGAAGCAGCTGCTCACCGACGAGCTGGCCAAGCTGGGCTACGATGTGGGCGAAGTGGAGATCACCGTGGGCACGAGCTATGAGGCGGTAGGCGAAGCCCTGTCCGCCGGTACTGCCGACGTGGGCCTGATCCCCGGCGGCACCTATGTGCTTTACGACGACGGCTGTGACGTTCTGCTCACCGCTACCCGCGACGGCCTGTCCATTGACTCTGACAGCGCCAAGGACTGGAACGACAACGCTCCCACCGAGCCCACCACCGAGCAGGTCACCAGCTACCGCGCTCTGATGATCGCCGGCCCCTCTGAGAAGGGCCAGGAACTGGCCGCCAAGATCAATGCTGGCGAGCAGCTGACCTGGGAAGACGTGAGCAGCGCCAACTGGAGCGTGGCCAACTCCTCTTCTCCCGCCGGATACATCTACCCCTCCCTGTGGCTGCAGGAAAACTTTGATAAGAACATCACCGACCTGCCCCACGCTGTGCAGTCTGACTCCTACGGCAGCGCCTTCGCCCGTCTGGCTTCCGGCCAGGTGGACATCCTGTGCACCTACGCCGACGCCCGCCGTGACTACGAGGACGAGTGGACCAGCGAGTACGCCATGACCAACAGCATCTGGGAAGACACCGCCGTTGTGGGCGTTACCCCCGCCATCTATAACGACACCATCAGCGTAAGCAAGACTTCCCCCATCATGGACGACGCCTTTAAGGCTGCCCTGTCCGAGGCTTTCATCAACATCGGCAACACCGAGGAAGGCAAAGAAGTCATTGCTATTTACAGCCACAACGGCTACATGCCTGCTCAGTCCTCTGACTACGACTCCGAGCGTGCCGCTCAGGAGATGATCCAGTCTCTGAACAGCGCTGGCTAAGTCAATCACAACAAGACCCAGACTGAGGGAGGAAGGCTGCGGCTTTCCTCCCTTATTTCAAATCGGGAGGAATACCATGATCCAATTCAAAAACGTAGACAAGCGCTATCCCAACGGCTATGAGGCCCTGAAGAACATCAACCTGACCATCGACCAGGGCGAGTTCGTGGCCATCATCGGCCTGTCCGGCGCGGGCAAGTCCACCCTGATCCGCACCATCAACCGGATGCACGACATCACCAAGGGCGAGCTGACCGTGGACGGGACGGACGTTATGTCGCTGCATGGCAAGAGCCTGCGCAAGTTCCGGCGGAAAATCGGCATGATCTTTCAGTCCTTCAACCTGATCACTCGCACCACCGTGATCAAAAACGTGCTCACCGCCTTTGTGCCGGACCTGCCCTGGTGGCGGGCCACCTTTGGCATCTTCAACAAAGAGGAAAAGATGAAGGCCCTGGAAGCCCTGGACAAGATGGGCATCCTGGACAAGGCTTTCGTTCGGGCGGACCAGCTTTCCGGCGGCCAGCAGCAGCGTGTGGCCCTGGCCCGCACCCTGGCCCAGAACCCCCAGATCATCCTGGCGGACGAGCCGGTGGCCTCGCTGGACCCGGTGACCGCCAAGCAGGTGATGGACGACTTCCAGCGCATCAACCGGGAAATGAACATTACCGTGCTCATCAACATCCATCATGTGGAACTGGCGCTCCAGTACGCCACCCGGGTCATCGGCATCCGGGCCGGCGAGATCGTGTATGACGGCCCGGCGGATCAGGTGGATCAGTCTGTACTGGATGCCATCTACCAGGGCAAACAGGAGGAAGCGGTATGAGCCTGTTCGATAAGATCTTCCCTCCCAAGGTGATCACCCTCCCCAACGGCAAACAGATCAAAAAGCCCCGCTCCCGGGCGCCTCTGGCGGCGGTGATCCTGCTGGCCATGACGGCCATCTCGGTGGAGGTCACCGGCTTTGACATGGGCGTGCTGGTCCAGCGCATCAACCAGTTCTTTGTCATCCTGGGCGATATGATCCCGCCGGATTGGAGCTATATGCCCCAGATCTGGCAGCCGTTGTTCGACACCATCAAAATGTCCCTGCTGGGGTCCTTCATCGGCTCCATCCTGGTGGTGCCCTTTGCCATGCTGGCTTCCACCAACATCATCCATAGCCGGGTGGTGGTGGCGGCCATGCGTCTGCTGCTGAGCATCATCCGCACCCTGCCCACCCTGGTCTCTGCCCTGATCGCCACCTACATCTTCGGTCTTGGCACCCTGGCGGGCACCACGGCCATCGCCATCTTTACCTTTGCCTACATCGGCAAGATCCTGTACGAGGAGATCGAAACGGTGGACATGGGCCCCTTTGAGGCCATGGAAGCCATGGGCGCCACCAAGGTGCGTGCCTTCATCAGCTCCATCGTGCCTCAGGTGCTGCCCTCCTACCTGTCCAACTGCCTGTTCTGCTTTGAGGGCAATGTGCGCTACGCCTCCATCCTGGGTTATGTGGGCGCGGGCGGCCTGGGCCTGATCCTCAACGAGAAGATTGGCTGGCGCGAATACGCCAGTGTGGGCATGATCCTGCTGGCCCTGTTCGTCACCGTATTTATCATCGAAACCATCAGCCGCGCCGCGCGCAAGCGGCTGGTGTAAGGAGGCTGCCATGAACAAACGAATCGAAGCGGCCTATGAACAGCGGCCCCGCCGCTGGGTCTTTGAGCTGGTCGTTGCCCTGGTGGTAGTGGCCCTGCTGATCTGGAGCGGTTCCGCCGTGGAAACGGCGGGCACCACGCAGAACGGCGCAAAGATCGCCTGGAACATTCTGGCCGGTATTTTCCATCCCGACACCGATCTGCTTTTCAACCTGACCAAACAGGGCGTGCCCTACCTGCTGCTGGAGACCATCTGCATCGCTTTCCTGGGCACCGTAGTGGGCGCGATCATCTCCATTCCCCTGGCGTTCCTTTCCGCCGCCAACCTGACCCCCAAGCCGGTGGCCTTTATTGGCCGTATCATCATCATGGCCATCCGCACCGTTCCCGCCTTTGTGTATGGTCTGATGTTCATCCGGGTCACCGGCCCCGGCGCATTTGCCGGCCTGCTGACCATGTCCCTGTGCTCGGTGGGCATGGTGAGCAAGATGTACATTGAAGCCATTGAGGATCTGGACGTGCGGGTGCTGGAATCCCTGGACGCAGAGGGCTGCACCACCTGGCAGAAGATCCGTTACGGTATCCTGCCCCAGCTGATGCCCAACTTTGCTTCCACCGCCATCTATCGCTTTGACATCAACCTGCGTGACGCCACCGTTCTGGGCCTGGTGGGTGCGGGCGGCATCGGCGCACCGCTGATCTTCGCCATGAACGCCTATCGCTGGGAAGAGGCCGGCGCCATTCTGGCCGGCCTGATCGTGCTGGTGCTCATCGTGGAATGGATCTCCACCAAGATCCGCGTCAAGCTGGCCAGGGGGTAAGCATGGAAAAGACCTTTCAGCTCTACTTCACCTCGGACACCCACGGCCACATCTTCCCGGTGAATTACGCCGCCAACCAGCCGGAGGACTCCGGCCTTCTGGCCCTGAAAAGCCAGGTGGAAAAGGACGGCAACACCCTGGTGCTGGACGGTGGCGACTCCCTCCAGGGCACTCCCCTGATCCAGTATTACCTGGAACACCGGAAGGAGTGGAACGTTCACCCGGTGGCCGCTGCTTTCAACACCCTGGGGCTGGACTACTTCACCCTGGGCAACCACGATTTCAACTTCGGCTATGAGGTTCTGCGGGACTATCTGCGGGCCATGGAGGGCAGCTGCCTGTGCGCCAACCTGGAAGATCCGGGCGGCGAGCTTTCCTTCCGGCCCTGGGCCGTGCAAACCCTGGAAAACGGCCTGCGGGTGGGCCTGACCGGCGTGGTCACCGACTTTGTGAACATCTGGGAGCAGCCCCAAAACCTGGAACGCATTCGGGTGACCGATGCCTTCCAGGCGGCCAGCAAGGCCCTTGCTGCCCTGAAAGACCAGTGCGACGTGTGCGTCTGCATCTACCACGGTGGCTTTGAGGAAGATCTGGAGACCGGCCGGGTGCTCTCGGAAAGCGGCGAGAACATCGCCTGCAAGATCGCCCGTCAGCTGGACTTTGACCTGCTGCTCACCGGCCACCAGCACATGGCGGTGGAGGGCGTGGAGCTTTCCGGCACCTATGCGGTGCAGTGCCCCGCCAACGTGGGGCGGTACCTCCATCTCACCGGCCGGTGGGATGGGCAGAAGCCTGTGTTTTCCTCCCAGCTGCGGCCGGTGGGCCGGCAGCATCTGGAAGAGCCCTTCCAGGCGCTGCTTCCCCTGGAGCAGGCCGCCCAGAAGTGGCTGGACCAGCCCATCGGCGCGCTGGAACAGACCATCCCGCCGGAGGGCAAGCTGGAAGCTGCCCTCTATGGCAGCAAGGTGGCGGCCCTGTTCAACCAGGTGCAGCTGGATGCCACCGGGGCGGACTTCGCCTGCACCAGCCTGGGCAACGACCCGGTGGGGATCACCTCCCCGGTGACGATGCGCGGTGTGACGGCGGCCTATCTCTTCGCCAACACCCTGGTGGTGCTGGAAGTGACGGAGGAAGTCCTTCGCCAGACGCTGGAACGGTGCGCCGCCTACTTCACCTTAAAGGACGGCGTGCCCCAGATCTCGGAGGAGTTTCTGCTGCCCAAGGTGGAGCACTACAACTACGATTTTTACGCCGGCCTGTCCTACACCTTTGATCTGCGCAAGTCGGTGGGCAGCCGGGTGGTCCGGCTGACCCGGCTGGACGGCTCGCCCCTGGGCAAAGGGCCTTTCCGCCTGTGCACCAGCAACTACCGGGCCACCGGCACCGGCGGCTATGAGATCCTGCGGGAGTGTCCCGTGCTGTGGCGGGGCGGCGTGGAGATGCCGGATCTCACCGCCCGCTATATCCAGGAGCACAGCCCGGTCCCCTCGCTGCACAACGGGGAGATGCAGGTGATCTGGTAAAAAAACTTGACACATTGTGCGCAATGTGGTTTGATGAAACAACAGCTAAGAGAAAGAGGGTGAAAGATGGATCGCTTTGATGTGGCGTTGGAGATGATCACGGCAGCTGGCGCGGTGCTGCGTCAGTGCCATTTGAAACAGACCGAGATTGGCCAAAAGACTGGCCCCCAGGACCTGGTCACCTTTTGGGACCGGAAGATCGAGCGGCAGCTGAGAAGCGCCATCCAGGCGGCCTTCCCCCAGGATTCCATCGTGGGAGAAGAATATCCGCCGGAGGAAAGCTGCGGTGGCAGCGTCACCTGGTATCTGGACCCCATCGACGGGACCACCAATTTTGTCAATCAGCACCGGAACTACGCCATTTCCGTAGGATGTTGGGAGGGCGGCACGCCGCTGTTCGGCCTGGTGCTGGACGTGGAGCGGCAGGAACTGTATTGGGCCAAACACGGCGGCGGCGCCTGGCAGGATGACCGCCCCCTTCAGGTCTCGCCCTGCCGGGAGATCGCAGAGATGCTTCTCACCACGCCGGGCATCCAATATACCTTTTTGGAGCCTCACCCCCGCCAGCAGCAGCTGCTGCGGCTGGCGCAGAACGTCCGTGCCGTGCGCTCGCTGGGCTCCGTGGCGCTGGAACTGTGCGAAGTGGCGGCAGGGCGGGCCGATGCCTTTGTGACCATGCGGTCTTCCCCCTGGGACCACAACGCGGCCCGGATCATTCTGGAGGAAGCCGGCGGCGCCATCTTCACGATGGAGGGCGCTCCCCTTCCCCTGAACCAGAAGAGCACGGTGTTGGGGTTGAACCACGCTGATCTGAAAGACCAGTTTCTCCGGGAAGCATAAGCGGCATCGCCGCTGTTTCACCGGTACAAAACAAAAACCAAAACGAAAAGCCCGAGGGGCAAGGCAGAACGCCTTGTCTCTCGGGCTTTTTCTATGCCGAACCAGTGTGGGAAACATTGCTCTGTTTCTCTTACAGCGGTCATTCAGCGGCCTGTTTTTTCCATAGGTTCTCCGTTGCTTTTTGTCCGATCCATCCGAACAAGATGCCTAACCCAGCGCCCGCCAGGACGTCTGTGGGATAATGCACATAGAGATAAAGCCGGGAAAACGCGATCAAAACAGCCAACACCGCAGCCGGGAGCCAAAGCCGGTTTTTGCTTGTGTAAAGGGCCGAGACAGCGGCAAAAGATGCACCGGTATGCCCGGAGGGAAACGAAAACCCGGTGGGCTGCGGGATGAGAAGCGGCACGGCAGCGTTCATGTAGAAGGGCCTTATGCGTGCCACCAGGGGTTTTAAAACAAGATTGCAGCAAACCACCTCCAGCGCAAGGCCAGCCAAAACCGTCGCCCCCGTTTTTCGGTGTTTCGGCAAAAGAAGGAGGACCCCGGCGCAGACGATCCAAATCAGGCCGTTATTGCCCAGAGCAGTGATGGCAGGCATCAGCCGGTCCATCACTGGGCTATGCAGGTTTGCCTGCATCCAATCCAGAATCCCCAATTCAAAGGATAACACGTCGATCACCTCACTTCCCCAAAGAACACCATTGCAAACAGCACGATACACGATACCAGGATCACCAGCCATTTTACCAGCCGGCCAGATCGGATCGCCAAAATTTTTTGCCGCAGCTTTTCCATATCACAACGACCTCCTTTTTCTTTCACGAAGCGGCCGGAAGCCGTCTGCCGGACGTTCTGTGCATTGTGCGGAGAACAGCACCTCCTGATACAGGTGCAGTAACTGCTGCCCCACTGCGGAAAGGCTCCTGCTTTGCGCAACGGCTCTTCCGGCCGCGGAAAGAGCCCGGCTGCTTCCCGCCAGCATTTCCGTTAGTTTTTGACGAAACTCGCCTGGATCGTGCGCTTTGCAGACCTGCACGCCGTCCATCAGCCAGCCGTCGTATACCGGGATATCCCGCAAAAGGATAGGGATGCCGCAGGCCAGGGCTTCCAGCACAACGATCCCTTCCGTTTCCTCCTGGCTGAGAAACGCAAACACATCCGCACCGCAGTAAGCATCCCGCAGCTCCGCCTGGGTGACGTAGCCGCAAAACACCAGGTTCTCCGGCGCCGATGCCATTGCGTCCCGCACGGCTTTTGGGATCAGATAGGTCGGAGTGTGACCAAACCAGAAAAAGCGGACTTCGGGCATCGCTGTGGCCAGCGCAATAAAATCGAAGATCCCCTTGCGTTCCATGGTATGCCCGGCCGAGATCACCACTTTGTCTGTGTCACGCAAGCCATACCGGGCCCGGAACGCGTCCCTGCGTTCCAGGCTTGGTGCAAAAAACAAGGTATCTACCCCGTTTGACAGCGCATAGACCGGCTTTCTGATCCCATACCCCAAAAGAAGGCGCTTGGAATACTCCGTTGGCGTTACGATCACATCGCCCCGCCGGTAACAAAATTTGATCCATTTTTGAAAGAGTGGGGCCAGGAGATCCGAGCCGCAAAACGAACACCGGAAATCCTCTTTCGTGGAATGCGCATAGTAAACCACTTTCTTGCGGCGCAGCTTTGCGCGGAACGCGACGATCAGCGAGTCTGGGAAAACCGTGTTGATATGAACGATCTTTGCATCCCGCATGGTTTTGGAAAGCGGGATGCCTGCAAGTTGCAGCGCTTGCTTTTGATGGACGATCGCCTGCCCAACGCCACTTTTTCTGACAAGTTGGGCGCCCCCTTCGTATAAATAAACAGACATAAGTACCTCCCTATGCAAACCACTGAAGGATCTTATCCCATCCAAACCATAACAGCAGGCTGTACAACGCGATGGAAAATGGTTTGCAAAGCCATAAAATGCAGGCGAATTTTTTCCAGGACAGCGCTGTCGTTCCCGCTAAGTAGCACAAAAAGTCATCCGGCGCCACCGGCAAAAAGATCGCAAGCGCAAACCAGCGGTCAAAATGTTTGGAAGGGCCGGTGTACCGGTCGTATCTTGTGATCAATTTTTGAGGAAACAGTTTGGCAAGCACCGGCCGCCCATAGACCTTTGCAATGCCAAAGGCGATCATGGACCCGATGCAGCTTCCTAAATAATTGTAAAAAAAGCCCCAGTATGGGCCAAAAAGCAGAATGCCCAGCAAGCAGCTGACTCCGCCGGGCAGGATCGGGATCACGACTTGCACCGTTTGCAGCAGCAGGAACAAAAGCGGCGCCCACACGCCGCCGCCACGGACGAAAGCGGCCATGACGTCCTGGGAGGTCAGTATCCCTGCCCGCCATCCCCAAATGGCCAAGAAAATGCAGCCCAAAAAGCATAGAAGCGTTAAAACGCGCAAAGGTGTTTTCATTTCCAATTCACTCATGCAATCTCACGCTCTTTTCGGCGTTTTTGGCTGCACTGCTCCCGATATACCGCCTCGATGCGAGCCGCAAAATGATTTATGGAAAACGAAGTGCCCACCTCCAGCGCTTTTTGGCGGAGAGCCGGCCGCCATTCGGGGTGCTCCAGAAAGCGCAGAACATAGCGGGCGAACTCTTCCGGCGTATGATACCGCCATCCGTTCTGCCCATCCATCAAAACGCCGTCCAAGCAGGGATCGCTCCGGCAGAGCAGCGGCCGGCCGCAAAGCAGCGCCTCGGCATAGGCGAGCCCTTGCGTTTCACTTGTGGAGGCGCTGACAAACAGATCTGCCAGCCGGTAGTAAGCACCCACGGCCTTTGGATCTGCCATTCCCGCAAAGAACACCTGATCGCGGATGCCCGCCTTTGCCGCATAGCGCTCCAGTTCGGCCCGCGCCGGGCCTTCCCCCACCAGCAAAAGCTCCACCGGCTGGCCCCGCAGGCATTCCATCCCCCGCAGCAGCTCCTCGCAGTTTTTTTCCTTCGCCAAACGGCCAACAAAAACCAGTGTGAAACAGCCCTCCGAAAGGCCGAGGCGGCTGCGCAGCCTGCGGCCATCTTGCGGGGAGGCCGAGGCCGCAAGAAGGTTCGGGTCGATCCCGCTGGGGACCACATATACCGGCCGCTGGACCCCATAGCCTTGCAGCAGCCTGGCGACTTTTTGGGTGGGCGCTATGATGCCGTCCGTGTGGCTGGCCACCCAACGGGAAAACAGCTTTACCGCCCTTCTGCCCCAGGTTTGGCTGGGGGAAAAATAGTGCGTGTAATTTTCATAGACCGTATGATAGGTATGGATCAGCGGCACACCCAGTTTTTCCGCCAAGTGCCTGGCCAGAAAAAATGTGCTGAACTCACAATTCGAGTGGATCACATCCGGTTTCCATTTCGCAAGGGCTCGCAGCTCCTTCCCGCCCAGCGCCACCCGCATCCGGGCGCCGGGATAGACCATTCTTGCGCTGAAGGACCCAATGTAGGTCACCGGTCCCTGCACATAGGAATATGCGGTCTGCGAGAGGGTCAGGATACGTACCTGATGACCGCGGCATTCCAGCCCTCTGCGTAAATTCAGCACCGAAGTCACGACTCCGTTCACCGCAGGCGCAAACCAATCGGTCGTCAGCAATATCTTCATAAGCGGAGGCCCCTCTTTCATTTTGGTGCAAGCGTATTTTCCTGCCTTTAGTGTATCTTTGCGGATTAAACAAAGCAGAAACGAAAGTTAAACAGAGTATAAAAAAACGCGTACCGGAAATGATTTCCAGTACGCATTTTTTGTTTTCTCTATGATTTCACCGGGCGGCAGTTCTCAGCCTCCAATGGCATTTCCCGTGTAAAGCTGGTAGTATCGCCCCTTTTCTTCGATCAGCTGGTCGTGGGTGCCCCGTTCTATGATGCGTCCCTGTTCCAACACCATGATGCAGTCGGAGTTTTTCACGGTAGACAGCCGGTGAGCGATGACGAAGGTGGTGCGGCCGGTCATCAAAGCATCCATGCCCGCCTGCACGATGGTCTCGGTGCGTGTGTCGATGGAGGAAGTGGCTTCGTCCAAGATCAAAACCGGCGGGTCGGCCACCGCCGCCCGGGCAATGGCCAGAAGCTGCCGCTGGCCCTGGCTCAGGTTGGATCCGTTCCCCGTCAGCACCGTCTGGTAGCCATCCGGCAGACGGCGGATGAAGCCGTCCGCATTGGCCAGTTTTGCCGCCGCGATGCACTCCTCGTCGCTGGCATCCAGCCGCCCGTAACGGATGTTCTCCATCACTGTGCCGGTAAATAAATGGGTGTCCTGCAACACCATGCCCAGGCTGCGGCGCAGGTCGGCCTTTTTGATCTTGTTGATGTTGATGCCGTCGTAACGGATCTTGCCGTCGGCAATGTCGTAAAAGCGGTTGATCAGGTTGGTGATGGTGGTCTTGCCCGCCCCGGTACTGCCCACAAAGGCGATCTTCTGGCCGGGCGTTGCATACAGTTTGATGTTGTGAAGGACGATCTTCCCCTCTTCGTAGCCAAAGTCCACGTCGTGGAAGGTGATGTCGCCCTCCAGTTTTGTATAGGTCACCGAGCCATCCGCCTTGTGGGGGTGCTTCCAGGCCCAGACGTTGGTACGCTGGTCGGTCTCTTGCAGAGTACCGTCGGCTTGTTCCTGCACGTTCACCAGCTGCACATAGCCCTTGTCCTCCTCCGGTGTTTCGTCCATCAGATCGAAGATGCGCTGGGCGCCCGCCATCGCCATGACGATGCTGTTCATCTGCTGGCTGATCTGGCTCACCGGCTGGGTGGAGTTTTTGTTCAGCGTCAAAAAGGAGACCAGGGTCCTCAGCGTCAGGCCAAGATAACCATTCAGCGCAAACACAGCGCCCACCACCGCGCACAGCACATAGCTGATGTTGCCCAGGTTCATATTCACCGGCATGGTGATATTGGAAAAGGTGTTAGCTTTGTCCGCGCTTTCCCGCAGTTCCTCATTGAGCCGGCGGAACTGCTCCAGGCTTTTTTCCTCGTGGCAGAACACCTTGACCACCTTTTGCCCGCCCATCATTTCCTCAATGTAACCGTTGACGATGCCCAGGTCCTTTTGCTGCTTTGCAAAGTAGACGGAAGACTTTGCCGCGATCTTGGACGTTGCAAAGGCCATCACGCCGATCATCACCAGGGTGAGGAGGGTCAGCGGGACATCCAGCACCAGCATGCTGACAAACGACGTGAGGATGGTCACGGCGGAGTTGATGAGCTGGGGGATGCTCTGGCTCATCAGCTGCCTCAGGGTGTCCACATCATTTGTGTAGATGGACATAATGTCCCCGTGGGCATGGGTGTCAAAATACCGGATGGGCAGCGACTCCATGTGCCGGAACAGCTGGATGCGCAGGTTTCGCATAGTGCCCTGGCTCACATTCACCATGATGCGGTTATAGCCATAGGCGCACAAAATGCCGATGCCGTAGGTGACCGCCACGGACGCTAGCGCTGCCGCCAAGCTGGAAAAGTCCGGCGTTTGGGCCTGGGTCAGCGGAACGATGTAGTCGTCGATCAGGCTTTGCATGAACAAGGTGCCCCGCAGAGTGGCCAGGGCAGAGCCCAAAATGCACACCACCACCATGAAAAAGGAAAATTTATAATCCCGCAGCATATAGCCCAGAACACGCTTCATGGCGGCCAGCTGCTGGCGCAGGTCCATTGTTTCTTTCTTTTGTTTCTTCATTCTTAAACGCCCTCCTTTTCCGTCTGGGCGGGCTGGTCAAAGTCGCCGCCGCCCTGGGTCTGGGCCTCGTAAATTTCCCGATAGATCTTATTCGTTTTCAGCAGGGCTTCGTGGGTGTCAAAGCCGTTCACCCTGCCGTTGTCCATCACCAAAATGCGGTCGGCATCCTGCACGCTGGAGATCCGCTCTGCCACGATCAGCTTGGTGGTGCCGGGGATCTTTTGGGCAAAGGCCTGCCGGATCTTGGCGTCCGTGGCGGTGTCCACGGCACTGGTGGAATCGTCCAAGATCAGCACCTTCGGTTTTTTCAGCAGCGCCCGGGCAATGCACAGCCGCTGCTTCTGGCCGCCGGAAACATTACTGCCGCCCTGCTCGATCCAGGTGTCGTATCGGTCCGGAAAGCGCTGGATGAATTCATCGGCACAGGCCAGCCGGCAGGCTTCGGCGCATTCTTCCAGGGTAGCGTCCTCCCTGCCCCAGCGCAGATTGTCCAGGATCGTGCCAGAAAACAGCACGTTCTTTTGCAGCACCACGGCCACCTGGTCCCGCAGCGCTTCCATGTCATAGCAGCGCACGTCCTTTCCGCCTACCCGGACGCTTCCCTCGTCCACATCGTACAGACGGCTGACCAGGCTGACCAAACTGGATTTGCCGCAGCCGGTGCCGCCGATGATGCCGATGGTCTCGCCGCTTTTGATGTGCAGGTCGATGTCTCGCAGCGTCTTTTCTCCGCTGCCGTGCTTGTAGGAAAACGTCACATGGTCAAAGTCGATGCTGCCGTCCTGCACCTGGGTCTCCGGCTGGTCCGGGTCGCTCATATCCGGCACTTCGTTCAGCACTTCCACGATGCGTCTGGCGCTGGCGGCGCTCATGGTGATCATCACAAATACCATGGACAGCATCATCAGGGACATGAGAACGTTCATCACATAACTGAACAGCGAAGTCAAATTGCCGGTGGTCAGATCGCCCGCCACGATGAACCAGGCTCCAAACCAGGAGATGGCCAAAATGCAGCCATACACCACCAGCATCATCACCGGATTGTTCAGCGCCAGATTGCCCTCTGCCTTTACAAACAAGGAATAAAGCGTTTGGGCCGCTCTGGTGAACTTATTGTTCTCATAGTCTTCCCGCACAAAGGCCTTCACTACCCGGATGGCGGACACGTTTTCCTGCACGCTGGCATTCAGGTCGTCGTATTTTCGGAAAACCTCATTGAAAATCTTTGTGGTCTTGACCATGATAAAGAGCAGCGCCGCCGCCAGGATCACAATGGCCACCAGGAAAATGGCGCTCAGCCGGGCGCTGATGAAAAAGCACATCACCATGCTGCAGATCAGCATGACTGGCGCCCGGACCGCCACCCGCAGGATCATCTGGGTGGAATTCTGCACATTGGTCACGTCGGTGGTCATGCGGGTGACCAAACCGGCGGTACTGAACTTATCAATGTTGGAGAAGGAGAAGGTCTGCACCTTTTCGTAAATGCTCTCCCGCAGGTTGCAGGCCAGACCGGAAGAGGCTCTCGCCGCATTGCGGCCCGCCAGCACGCCGAACACCAGGCTCAGCAGCGCCATCAGCAGCATGATGCCGCCGTAAAAATACACCTGATGAATGTTTCCCGCTTCGATGCCCTCGTCGATGATCGAGGCGGTGACAAAGGGGATCAGCACCTCCATCAACACCTCAAATACCGTAAAAACAGGCGCAAGGATCGCGGCGGTTTTGTACTGCCTGATCTGTGCCAACAGTGTTTTGATCATAAAGGTTCCTCCGATCTGGATTCGTTTCTATTTTCAAGCAGACGGGCCAAGCCCTCCTGCGGCCCGCTGGCTTGTTGAGCGCAGCCGCCCTGCTCTTCCCTTTCGTGTGGGCAATGGAGTTCCCGGGGCCTGCCTTCCGTCTGTGTACCATTATACGGATTTCCCGTTGAAAGTGAATTCAGAATCTGTTACTATTAGAAAGAAAACCTTTTTAATGAGTTGAAAGAAGGACGCGTTTATGAATACATTCCAGCTTTCCTGTTTTTTGGCAGTTGCGGAATACCTCAGCTTCGCCCGGGCGGCGCAGCAGCTTCACGTGACCCATCCGGCGGTCAGCCAGCAGATCCAATCCCTGGAAAAGGAGCTGAACGTGAAGCTGTTCCAGCGCACCACCCGTTCGGTAAAGCTGACGGAAGAAGGAAAAGCCTTTTTGAACGACGCCCGGCAGATCGTGGCCATTTCGGACCGGGCGAAAAAGCGGTTTGACAGCGCAGCGCCCCGGGACATCGAGACCCTGGCGCTGGGGTTTTACAATTTCCCCTGTATGTTTACCCTGGCCGATGCGCTGGAGCAGCTTCGTGCGGAACGTCCCGCGCTGCATCCCCGGCTTCAGGTGATCCCCTTTCAGCACATCTACCGGCTGCTGGAAGAGGGCGACCTGGATGCGGTGGTGGGGTTCAAAGAGCCATCTTCCGTTAAGATCGCCGCCGTTTATAAGGAGTTCGCTAAGGTTCCCCTGGTATGCGTTTGTTCCAGCCGCCACCCGCTGGCCGGTCAGGCGGAAGTAACGCTGGACGCATTGAAGCAGGAACGGCTGGCGCTGCTGGTTCCGCCAAAGGCCTCCCGCTCCATGGCGCAGTTGCAGGGGCAGCTTATGGGGGACCGGCCGCCCTCGGAATTTTATTTTTGCGAATCGGCTGAATCGATCTCTGTGCTGGTCTCGGCGGGATATGGGATCTCGGTGCTGCCGGATCTGCTGGTGCCGGAGATGCCCCTGATCGCCCGGGTCCCGCTGGCGGGGGTGGAACCGACGTCTTTCGGGATCTATTACCGGTCCCTGCAAGGCAATCCGGCGCTGAAAGCCTTTGTTGCTTGTGCAAAGGAGTGCTTTTTGTGAGGGGCGATGGGCTGCGCTATATCGCAAAAATGGGCATAAAAAAGCTCGCCGCCCTTTTAGGACAGCGAGCTTCATTTCTTCCGCAAACCGTTCTTGTTGCTTTCCTATCGTTTCGGATATGTGTACCTAAGTGTGTACCCAGACGCAAAAACCCCGGTAGAATCGCATTCTACCGGGGTTTTTCTGGCGGAAAGAGAGGGATTCGAACCCTCGGTGGGTTTATGGCCCACACACGATTTCCAGTCGTGCGCCTTAGACCAGCTCAGCCATCTTTCCATAGTATAACAGGCAGCTCGGTGAGCTGCCTGTATATAATACATGATTTTTCTGCCGTTGTCAACCATTTTTCCGCAGATTTCTTTCAAATCCGCCCAAAAATTCACGCTCAGGCTTTGTCGGCGGCCTTTTTGTCGTCCACGCTGCCGAACAACCGGCTGGTAGCACGGCTGATGGGCTTATAGATAATGTACGTGATCACCGCGTTGATGCCGCCTTTCAGCAGATTGAAGGGCAGGATCACCGGCACCAGCATGGCCACCACCGCTTCCCGGGGCGTGCCCATGAATATGGGTGTGAACACCAGGTTGCAGCCCGCCATCACCAGCGACATGACCACCACGCCCGCTACCAGGGCCAGAATGGCGTTTTTGCGGGTCTTTTTGTGGTGGTAGATCGCCCCTGCCACCAGGGCAAAGCTGCCGGTGGACAGCAGGTGCATCAAGATGCCGATGGGGCCGCTGGCGGCGGAGACCGTCAACCCCTGCACCAGGCTGACCAGCAGCGTGATGACAAATCCCGCCACAGGGCCCATCAGGAAGGTGCCCACATAGATGGGGATGTCCGCCGGGTCATACTCTAAAAAAGGCGCCGCCGGGAAGATGGGAAAATGGATCAGCGCCACCAGCATGACCGCCATTGCCACCAGCAGGCCAGTCACGGCCATTTTCAATACCTTGTCGTTTCGTTTCATTGTTGTTTCCTCCAACCGATTGTACTCAAAAGCCATTCGAGTGAACGGCTTTTGGGAACCCGGCTTGCTGTTTTGGCAAACAAAAACGCCCTCTTACAGTGCAAAACCTGTAAAAGGGCGAACAACAACAAAATTCCCGCTGCCGTTTCTTTCATCCGGACTATACCGTCGGCTCTGGACTTGCACCAGATCAACGCCCAAACCAGGCGCTCGCGGGCTTTACCGCCGGTGGGGACTTTCACCCCGCCCTGAAACTGCTTTCTGGCTTCATTATATGCCCCCTTCAAGCAAAATGCAAGCCCTTTTTGAAAAAAACTCCAATTTAGCGCATATGAATTACGGTGAATCATTTGCACTACCGGCAAGGAGCGTGTTATACTATGGATATGCCTGTTTGGTCTGAATGGCTCAAACAATCATCTTTCACCGAACGGAGGTTCGATATGCTCGAACGAATCAAAGACTACTTTTTGACTACCGACGGCGCACTGCCCCGTCTCGTTTTTTGCCTGCTGATTTTTGCCGTATTCTATATCGTCAGCCGCCTTGTGCGCTTTAAGATCATGCCCTGGCTGATGGAAGTAACCAGTAAGCGGGAGAAAAAGGGCTTTTACATCCTGGCCAAGGGCTTCTCCAAGCCTGCGCCCGTGGCGGTATGGAGCCTTGGCATCTTTTTTGCCTGCGTGCTGCTTCCCCTTCCCCTGGACATTGCCACCGTTTTTGCCTCCTTTATGAGCAAAGTGCTGCGGGTCACCATGATCTGTCTGCTGGCCTGGGGCCTGATCGGCAGCAGCGACCTGGGACCGGTGCTCTTTCATGATATGCGGGGCAAGCTGGACCTGGAAATGGACAACACCGCCGCCAACTTTCTGAACAAGCTGCTGAAAGGCACTATTCTGGTGTTTGCCGTTCTCATGCTGCTGCAGGAACTGGGCTTCCCGGTGGGCAGCCTGATCACCAGCCTGGGCGTGGTCGGCTTGACTCTTTCGCTGGCCGCCAAGGACTACGCCAACAACTTTTTCGGCGGCGCCGTTGTCATTTTTGAGAAGCCCTTTTCCATTGGCGACTGGATCGCCTGCGCCGATGGCGAAGGCGAAGTGGAGGACATCACCTTCCGCTCCACCCGCATCCGCCAGATGAACGACTCGGTGCTGGTCATCCCCAACAGCACCCTGGTGGGCAACGCCCTCACCAACTACAGCAAGATCAACCGCCGCCTGACCAAGTTCACCCTGGGCATCACCTACAACGTTTCCCGCCAGCAGCTGGAATCCCTTTTGACGGACATCCGCGCCATGCTGGCCCAGCGGGAGGACGTTTTTGAGGACACCGTAAAGGTGCAGCTGACCGGCTTTGGCGCTTCCAGCATCGACATTTTGCTCCAGTACTATGTGAAGGTCAGTGCTTTGGCCGACTACCTGAAGATCCAGGAAGAGATCAACCTGGACCTGATGGATCTGGTGGCCAAGAATGGATGCAGCTTCGCCTTCCCCTCCACCAGCGTTTACATCGAGAAAAAATAAGATCTCTAAAAAAACAAAGGGGCTGTTGCAAAACAGCCCCGAAAGAAAAAGAGAGATCGGCTTCCCCGAAAAGGGTTTCCAATCTCTCTTTTTTGTTGTAAGTTGAAACTACCATGAAGCAACTACAACGAGGTAAGTATAACAGAAAGGCTGAGA
>CASEVW010000162.1 GCA_949291395.1 uncultured Oscillospiraceae bacterium
CCAGGCCCATGCTCTCGTTGCTGGCGGCCCGCTCGGCGGCGGTCATCACAGCACCGGCGGCGCTGGCGTCCTCAGCGCTTACCATAAAGGCGAAGCAGCCGGCAACCAGCATCACCACCAAAAAGCAGGTGATGTTCATGGCCAGGGTGCGTTTTACCGGCATGCCGTTGGCGGACTTTTTGGCCAGCACAAAGGCGCAGCCCATGATGAGGGCCAGGGGCAGGGCGACGATCAGAGCAGTGATTACGGAATTCATACGTTAATACCTCCAAATCAAGATGAAACAAATTTATTTTTTGCTAGTCAGGTCCACGCCGCGGAAGGGATGGCCGCCGCCCTCGTAGCAGCGGCTGAACATCTCGTAAAATTCCAGGCGCAGGCCCTGAATGCCGGAGAGCAGGCCTTCCAGGGCGATGATCAGGGCGTTGCCGATGACCACCACGATCATGTTGGGCGGGTCGCCCGCAAGGCTGAAGATGGCCATCATCATGGCGGCGTGCACGAACACGAACGCGCCCACACGCAAAAAGGACACCGTGTTGCTGAAATAGCTGAGCACATATTCCAGCAGCTCGAAGATGTTCTGCATGCAATAGTCCGCCCAGCTTTCAGGCTTCCAGTTGGGGTGGTGGTCCACCAGGCCGATGAGGATCTCTTTGAAGAACAGCAGCACCAGGCCGCAGCCCATGAGCACAAAGGCCAGGGAGTTGGGCATAAAGGTGGGGCCGCCCATGAAGTTGCTCACAAAGGAGACGCCGCCGGCGTAGACGATCACGCCCACCAGGCCGTTGTTGGAGAACAGCACCTCGCCCCAGTGATGCTTGCGGGCGGCGGAGTACATATTCAGGAACATGGCCAGGAACACCATGGCCACGCCGATGAAGATGGCGCAGACCAGGATGGGGTTGATGGCGGCGGTATCCAGCACCGAGTGGGGAGCGCCGGGCCACCAGCTGATGGGTTTGCTGGACCAGCCAAGGGCGTGGTAGATGGGGCCCAGGGCCTCTTCAAAGCCGAAGACCGAGCCGAACAAAAAGCCGAACACCATGCTGGAGATGCCGCAGGGCACGATCAGGCGGGCAAGGGCGATCTTTTTCCATTTCCACAGGATCGCGCCGCCGATGGCCAGCACGGCGCCCTGGCCCAGGTCGCCGAACATGATGCCGAACAGCAGCGTGAAGGTGATGGCCACAAAGCCGGTGATGTCCATCTCGCCGTAGCTGGGCAGGCCGTACATGTCCACGAACATCTCGAAGGGGCGGGCGAACCAGCTGTTTTTCAGCTTGGTGGGGGGCTGGCTGGTGTCCACCTCGCCGGGGTCGCTCACCGTGATCCGCATTTTGGGGATGGCCCGGGCCTTTTTGGCAAACTCTTCCGATTTATCGGCGGGCACCCAGCCCACAAAGAAGAAGTAGTTGTCCCGGAAGGCGGCGTAGTGCCGCATATCGAACACGTTCTGATGCCACTTCAGCTGCTGGTAGATCTCGATGAGGGGGGCTTTTTCCTGGCCCCAGTAATCGGTGAATTTCTGCCGCAGCGCGTCCATCTTCTGGTCCAGCCCGGCCAGCTGAGCTTCCAGCTCCTGCACGATCTCGCCGGCGGTGCCGGTGGCCTTGGGCAGGTACAGCCGCTCAAAGAACAGGGTGGAGAAGATGCCGTCGATCTCATCGGCGGTCTCCCGGGGGGTGAAATACAGGCCCCAGTACCCGGCGGGCTCCTCGCCGCAGGTGACGAACAGCACATGGGGGTTTTCGGCGTAAGCCACCATCATCCGGGCGTAGCTGGCCCGGGGCAGAAAGCCGAACCGGATCTTGATGTACTGGCAGTTGAGGATCTGGTCCAGGGGAACGTCCAGCCCTTTAAAATGGGAGTATTTGCTCAAGCTTTCCTGCAGGTCCTGCTTGTCGGCCTGCAGCTGTTCCCGCTCGGCGGAAAGGTCGTGCAGGCGGGCGGCTGCCTGGTGCACCCGCTCCAGCTCCTCGTCTTTGATGTGGCGGGGCTTTCCGGTGAGCTGAGGCAGGTCGTCTGTCTGGCCCGCCAGGGCGAACAGTTCTTCCATCTGCTGCACGTCGCTGGTGTAGGGGTTTTCCTCGCTGAGGGTCACATAGCCCAGCGAACCGGACATGTGCTGCACAGCGGGTTCCGGGTGGAAGTCGCCGGTCAAACAGCAGCTGGCGATCAGCTCGTCCAGATGGCTGAGCAGGCCGTCCACACGGACCAGTTTCATTTTTTCAATGGCCAAATCGATTCATCTCACTTTCGTTCAAGGCGGCGCGCCCGGCGCATGGGGGGCGGGCCGCTTTTCGTTAGCGTGTGCCGGTCTCTTGTTTCCACTTGCGCTGGCTGAGCACCCGGTCGGGGGCAAAATTTACCCCTTCCAGCGCTTTGCAGCGGGCCTCGAAGGCGGGCAGATCCGGCTGACGCAGCCAGGCGCAGAAGAAAAAGTGCTGCCCCCGCACCGCGGCGCATTTGCGCAGTTCCGCAAGGCGGGCCAGGCTGCAGGCCGAGGCATACAGCGCCGCCAGCCGGGTCTTGTTCTGCTGCCAAAGCTGGTCCTGGCGCTGGCGCAGCCGGTCCAGTTCGGCATCCAGCAGGTCCACGTTGCTTTGCAGGTTCTCCACCACCTGGCGGGGCGTTCCGGCGGCGCCGGGCAGCCGGATCCGCTCGAACAATAGTTCGGAGAACAGCGCGTCGATGCGGGTGACCTGCCGGCGGGGGGCGAAGTACACGCCCCAATAGCTGGTGTCGTCCTCGGCGCAGGGCACGAAGAGGATGGACGGGTCGGTGGAATACTCCCGTTGGAGCATGGCGTATCCGCTTTTGGGCAGATGGCCGAACCGGATCTTGATGTATTCACACTGGTCCAGTTCGTCCACGGGCACGTCCAGGTCGGCAAAATGGCCGAAAGAATCAATGCCTTTTTGGCACACGTCCCGCTGGTTTTGCAGCAGCTGAACGTCCTGTTTCAAGGCCGCCGCCTGGCGTTCCAGGTCCTCTAAGTATTCCAGGGCTTCGGGGGAACGGGCGGCGTCCGGACCGGCCTGCACGATGGGCATATTTTCCTGCCCGGCAAGGGCTTCCAGCCGTTCCACCAGCTGGCCCCAGGCCCCGTCCTCCTCCGGGGCGGCGAAGCCCGCGCTGGCGCTCATGTTATCCAGGGCGCGGGCCGGATGGGCCTCTTTGCCATCCACACAGCAGGTCTGGATGAACTCGTCCAGACGGCTGAGGGGGCCGTCCACCCACACGAGCTGCATTTTGGGATCGAAAAGCAAGGTATCGGTACCTCCCTTTGGGTCAGGCGCCCACGCCCACCAGCAGCTGACTGATCTGGTCCTGCGGCAGGTGGTAGCGCACGCCTTCGATGATATGGATCAGGTTGTTCAGCTCGTTTTCCGCCAGGAAAACGTAGCAGAACAAAACGACGCTGGGGTCAGTGGAGAAGCGGAACTGCTTTAAATGCCAGCGGTGATCCAGCCGCTGCACCGCGTCCTCCACATATTTGAATTCCATGCCGAAAAATTCCCGGGCGTAGGGGGTGCGGGCAAGCCGGTAGATCAGGTCCCGGGGGTCCTTGGCGTCCATCAGATACAGCAGCTGCTTTTGGGTCATGTTGCTGTAGCGCACCGCCAGCCGGGGCATCAGGTAGGCCCGGTCGGCCCCCATCATACTCTTCATGCGGTGGATGTCCACAATGGCCTGCATGTCGCTTTTGCGGCGCAAAAGATAGTCCATGTCCCGGCGGGCGCTGCCGCTGAGCTTTTTCTGCACCAGGCGCTCCATCACATCGTACAGGTATTGGTCCAGCGCCGCCTCCAGCTGGATGACGCCGTCCTTGTCCAGGGAGAAGCCGGGGATGCCCTCAAAATGGTGCAGGATGGGCTCGTAGGCGGTGCCGGCCAGCGCCTCGGTCATCTGGTACAGGTCCGCCGCCTGGCTCAGGCCGATCAGGTCCAGCTTGGAATGGCGGCGGATGAATTCCGGCATCTGGTGAAAATGCAGCTTGTCGCTGCCGGGCACGGCGATCTCCTGGGCGCGGCCGGTGATGGCCTCCACCTCGGCCCGGATGATGAAGTACCGGTAAAACTCGTGGCCGATGTTCATCCCGTACCGGCACAAAGCCGAGTAGTGATCGAACAGATCCTGCCGCAGGCGAAGCTCCAGCTCGGCCCGGCGCACCCGGTTCGGATCCACGTTTTCCAGCGCCTGGCGGTAGCTGGTGCGGTTTTTTAAGTAGGTGATCAGCTCCGGCAGGTCACGGCAGGCCGCCAGTTCCTCGTAGTTCCGGGCGGTGAGCCGTCGGCCGTAAAGCGCCCGGCTTTTGGCCAGAATGGCGTTTGAGGCCTGTTTGTTGCCCATGGCTCAGGCCTCCCGGTCCAGCACGCGGCTGGTGATGGTCTTTACCCAGGTATCCAGGTTCTGATCCCGGCAGGCCTCCATTTCCGCAAGCACCTGCTGCTTGCGCTGTTCCAGCTGTTCCAGCTGCTGGCTGGCCCGCTCCCGCTCGCTGGCGGCGAACTGATCCACCTGGGTGCGCATCTGGGCCATGATCGCTTCCTCCTGCTGCCGGGCAGCCTGGCTGCGGTCGGTCTGCGCCTTGCGGCGGTATTCCTCCGTGGCCTGCGTGCGCAGGCGTTCCTCTTCGTCCATTTTCAAAATGGCCCGCAGCAATTCGTTGGTGCCATTCATCGTATGACCACTCCTTTTTTGCTCTTTTTCTTTCGGCCGAAGCCGAAGCGAAAAAATCGTACCACTTATTATAGCTCTTTTTTTCACAAAGTACAATCTGAGTATGAAAAATTACTATATAAAATAACAAAAATTGACGAAAAGAAAAAAGAGCCCGTGGGGCTCTTGTAAAATGGCCGTGCCGCCGCTACAGCTGCACGCAGTAGCGGCACAGAACGATCTGGCCCAGCCGCTGGCAGCATTGCAGCCGGGCGCCGCAGCGCTGCATCACCCGGGCGGAGGCGGCGTTTTCCTGGCGGCAGACCAGCACCACCTGGCTAAGGCCCAGCGCTTTGCATTCTTCCAGGGCCTTGCGCAGGATGCGGGTGGCGTAGCCCCGGCGGCGCAAAGCGGGCCGCACGCTGTAGCCGATGTGGCCGAAGGTAACGCTGGGGCCTGAATCCAGCCGGTGGCGGATGTCCACCATGCCCACAAAAAGTTCGCCGTCGAACACCAGATAGACGCTGGTGAGCACGCTGCCCGGGCGGAGGGTCTCGGGGCGGGCGTTGTCCTGCACGCAGCGCAGCCACTGGTCAAACGCACGGTACAGGCCCAGCCCGGCGGAACCGTCGATGGACTCGCCGGCCTGCTCGAACTCCCGCTTGTATTCCAGCAGCAGGGCCCGGTGGGCGGGGCAGGGCGGCGCAAAGCGCAGGTCCTCCATAAAACGCCTCCTTTTGGTTTAATAAGACTATGGTAACACGGCGGGGCGGCGCACCGCAAGAAAGGATCGTGTGATTTCCGGCATACGGCATGGTATAATGCTATTATATGATACCGCAGCGGGGGAGCGTCCGCTGTTTTTGCATAAGGAGACCGACATGAAATTTCTGCATCTGTCCGATCTGCACCTGGGCCGCCGCCTGTGCGAGATGGACCTGACCGAGGACCAGGCCCACATCCTGGCCCAATGCCTGGACCTGGCCAAGGGCCACCAGGTGGACGGCGTGCTCATCGCCGGAGACGTGTACGACAAAAGCGTGCCCACGGTGGGGGCCGTGGGCCTGCTGGACGAGTTCCTCACCGGGCTTTCGGCGGCGGGCATCCCGGTGTATCTCATCAGCGGCAACCACGACAGCGCCGACCGGCTGGGCTTTGGCAGCCGCCTGCTGGAAGGGCGGGGCGTACATTTGGCCTCGGTGTTCAGCGGCGCGTTGGAGCACTACGAATTGCAGGACGAATACGGCCCGGTGCACCTGTGGGCGCTGCCCTTTGTGCGGCCCGGCAATGTGCGCGGCTTCTGGCCGGAGGAGGAGATCGCCGACTACACAAGCGCCGTGGAGGTGCTGGTGCGCCATGCAGGGGTGGATCCGTCGGCCCGCAACCTGCTGATGGCCCATCAGTTCGTGACCTACGGGGGCAAAGCGCCCGAGACCTGCGAGTCCGAAAGTTTGAACCTGGGCACTCTGGACAACGTGGATGCCTCGGTGTTCGACTGCTTTGACTATGTGGCCCTGGGGCATATCCACGGCCCCCAGCAGGTGGGGCGGGAGACGGTGCGCTACTGCGGCTCGCCCCTGGCCTATTCCGTGAGCGAGACGCGGCACAAAAAAAGCGTGGTGCTGGTGGAGCTGGGCCAAAAGGGCCAGGTGAACTGGCAGGCCCTGCCCTTGCATCCGCTGCATCCGCTGCGCCGGCTGGAGGGCCCGCTGGAAGCGTTGATGGAGAGCGCCGTGCCCAGCGAGGATTACATCTACGCGGTGCTGACTGACGAAAAAGCGCCGCTGAACGCCGCACCCCGGCTGCGCAGCGTTTACCCCAATCTGGTCAAGCTGGACTTCCGGCCCCGCACCGGGACCCGCAAGGCGGCCTCCCAGCGGGGGCAGGAGCTGAAAGCCCGCCCCGGCGTGGAGGTGTTTGAAGATTTTTACCGCTCGGTGCACGGCCGCCCCATGGATGAGGAGGAGCGGGATATTATGGCAAAGCTGTTTGAGGAGGTGGAAGGATGAAACCGCTGCAATTGACGATGACCGCTTTTGGCCCCTACGGCGGCGCCCAGACGGTGGATTTTACCGCCCTGGGGCACAGCGGCCTGTTTTTGGTCACCGGCGACACCGGCGCGGGCAAGACCACCCTGTTCGACGCCATCTGCTACGGCCTGTTCGGCGAGCTGACCGGCGATGTGCGCAGTGAAAAGATGATGCGCAGCGACTACGCCGACCCGGCCCTGCCCACCAGCGTGACCCTGGTGTTCGAGCACCGGGGCAGCCGCTACCGGGTGATGCGCCAGCCGGAACAGATGGTGCTGCGCAAGCGCAGGCGGGAGGGGGCTGACCCCACCAAAAAAGAGGCCGCCAAGGCCGAGCTGTACCGCCTGGACGAGGAGGGCGAGGTGCTGCTGGCCGGGCAGAAGAGCCGGGTGGACGAGGCGGTGCGGGAGATCCTGCGCATCGACGCCAAGCAGTTTCGGCAGATCGGCATGATCGCCCAAAACCAATTCTCCCAGCTGCTGAACAAATCCGGCCGGGACCGCAGCGACATCCTGCGCCAGGTGTTCGGTACCCAGAAATACCGGGAGGTACAGGAGAAGCTGAAAGAGATGGCCGCCCAGTGCCGCAGGGACAGCGAAAAAAACAGCCAGGCCCTGGAACAGCACATGGCAGGCCTCCAGCTGCCGGAGCGGCAGGAAGAGGAAGCGCCGGAACTGGAACAGCTGCGGGCACTGCTGGCCCTGCCGGACCGGGCGGCGGACGCGGAACGCATCCTGCGGCACGCCCAGGCCCTGTGCGAACAGGACGAAAAAGATCTGGCGGCGCTGGTGCAGCAGCGGGACGCGCTGGACCGGCAGATCCGGCAGGACAGCGCGTTGCTGGAAAACGCCCGCAATACTCAGGCGCTGCGCCTGCGGCAGGAGCAGCTGCAAAAGCGGCAGCAGGAGCTGGAGGAACAGCAGCCCCAGTGGCTGGAAGCCAAAGACCGGCTGGACCGCTGGAAGACTGCCGCCTATACCCTCGGCCCCCGCTGGGACAAGGTGCAGGCGGCGGAAAAGGGGCTGACGGATGCCCAGGAGCGGCTGCGCCAGGCCCGGGAGGAAGGGGAGAAACTGGGCGAACAGGCCCAGGAAATGGAACAGGCCCGCGCTCTGGGGCAGGCCTGCCGCCAGGAGCAGACTGCGCTGGCGCTGCAAAAAGACCAGCAGGCCCAGACCCTGCACCGGTTTGAAGCCCTGGAACAGGCCCGGCGGCAGGTTGCCGGGCTGGAACAGAAGACAGAGCAGCTTGCCCGCAGTTTGGAAAAGGCCGGGCAGCAACAACAGCAGGAAGCCCAGCGGGGCAAAACGCTGCGCCAGCAGGCCCAGCAGCTGGCGGCAGCCCAGCTGGCCCAGCGGCAGGCGGAGACCCAGCTGGAAGAGACCCGGCGGCAGGCCCGCCAGGCAGATGAGGTGCTGGCCCGGATGAAGCAGCTGGTGGAAGCCCAGAAGCGGATGACCGCCGCCCAGGAGGCCTACCGGCAGGCAGAGGAAACCTACCAGGCGCTGAAACAACGGTACGACCAGGCGGACGCTTTGTTCTGGAACGAGCAGGCGGGCCTGTTGGCGGAGAAGCTGGCGGAGGGAACGCCCTGCCCGGTGTGCGGCAGCCTGCACCACCCGGCCCCGGCGCAAAAATCCCCCACCGTGCTGGACAAGGCCGCCCTGGATGCCCTGAAAGAGCAGCTGGACGGAGCCCGGGCGCTGCGGGAGGAAAAGAGCGGGGCCAGCCGGGAAGCAGTGACTCTGGCCCAGACCCAGCGCACCCAGTACATGCATCTGGCGGCCCAGGCCCTCACCGCCTGCGGGGAGACCCCGGCGGCGGATGCGGATGCCAAGACGCTGAGCCTGGCGCTGAAAGCCTGCGCCGGGCGGCTGGGCCAGCGGCAGCAGGAATTGCAGCAGGAACAAGAGCGCTGGCAGGCGGCGGTGCTGGCCGCGCAAACGGCGGAAACGGCCTGCCAGGAAAGCGAATCAAAGCTGGAACAGCTGCAAGCAGCAGTAAAAGAGCTGGAAACGGAGCAAGCCCGGCAGGAAGCCCAGCTGGCAGCCGCCCGGGCCACGGCGCAGGAGAAAGGCCGGGATCTGCCTCAGGGCGGCCGGTCTGCCGCCGAAGAGGCCCTGGCCCATACCAAGGCCCGGCAAAAGGAGCTGGAAGGGCAGATCCAGAAGCTGGACGCCCGGCTGGCGGCCTATCAAAGCCAGGCTGCCGCCAACGCTGCCCAGCAGGCCGAGCGGGCCGCCGCCCTGGAACAGGCTCAGGCCGCCCGGGACAAGGCCGCCGGAGACTGGGCGGCAGCTTTGACGGCCAGCGGCATGGATCAGGCGGCCTTTGCCGATGCCCGCCGCCCGGACGAAGAGGTGCGGGCGCTGGAACAGGCCATCCTGCAAAGCCAGGAGGAGCGCAGCCAGGTGAAAACGACCCTGGAAAGCCTGCGGGCCCAGCTGGAAAACGGGGCGGACATCGACCCCGAGGCCTTGCAAAAGAAGATCTGCGGCCAGGAAGAGGCCCGGCAGCGGCAGAATCAGCAGCTGATGGAGCTGAACGGCCGGCTTTCCACCAACCGGAAGGCGGTGGAGGGCATCCGGGAGACCTGGGCCCAGTGCAGCCGGCAGCGGCGCCGGATGACCGCCATCGACCATCTGAACCGCACCGCCAACGGCACCCTCTCCGGAGGGCTGGGCAAACGGCAGTTTGAACAGTATGTGCTGTCCGCCTGCTTTGCGGACGCGGTGGATGCCGCCAACGACCGGCTGCTGGGCATGACTGGCGGCCAGTACGAGCTGCGCTGCCACGAGATGCGGGACAACGAGACCGGCAGCACCCTGGACCTGGACGTGCTGGACAACTACACCGGCAAGGAGCGCAGCGTGGGCAGCCTGTCCGGCGGGGAGACCTTCAAGGCGGCGCTGGCCCTGGCGCTGGGGCTTTCGGACGTGATCCAGAACCAGGCGGGCGGGGTGCAGATCGATACTCTGTTCGTGGACGAGGGTTTCGGCACCCTGGACGAGGACAGCCTGGAAAAGGCGGTGCAGACCCTGCACGCCCTCACTGAGGACCAGCGGCTGGTGGGCATCATCTCCCATGTGCCGGAGTTGAAGGCACGGGTGGAAAAGCAGCTGGTGGTGAAAAAGACCGGCGAGGGCAGCCGGGTGGAGGTGCGCCTGCTGTAAAAATGGGGGGTTAAAAGCTTCTATTGACCGGCATGGCATCACTGTGCTAAAATAATAACATATCTGCCGGTATTTGGAAAAAGTAGAAGTTTTATGGCTTTCGTTCCGGGAAAATCGGCGGCGGGCAGCTGTTTATTGGGCAATTTGCCAATATTTATGCAAAAAAAGTTGGCTATAATCCCATTTGACAAACCAATCATAAAACGGTATGCTTTAATCATATGCAGAAAAGGTCTGGAAATCGTTTGCCAAAACGATGACCAGGAGGTCCCATTTATGTCCAAGATCACCCCGGAGCTTTTACGCAGGGCAAAGGCAGGGCAGGAGGCCGCCGTCGCCGGCGTCCTGGCCCAGATGATGCCGGCCATCCGCAGCCGGGCCGCTGATCATGTATGCCCTGGCATGGAGTTTGACGACGCGGTGCAGGAGGGCATCATCGGCCTGTTCGGCGCCATCAAAACCTACGATCCGGGCCGGGCGGCCAGCTTTGAGACCTACGCCGCCGCCTGCATACAAAACGCCATCCTCTCCGCCCGCCGGGCGGCAGGCCGCAAAAAGCACGGCCCGCTGAACCAGAGCGTGCCGTTGGAGGATGTGCACCCCACCCCCGGGCCGGAAGAGCTGGCCATCCAAAACGAGCGCCTGCAGGATACCCTGGACGCCATTCAAAGCCAGCTGTCTGACCTGGAACGCAGCGTGCTGGAACTGTTTTTGGAAGGCTTGAGCTATGAGCAGATCGCCAAAACGCTGGGCCGCACCCCCAAAACGGTGGAAAACGCCCTGACCCGTTTGCGGCGCAAGCTGAAAAAAAGCCGCCGGTCGACCCAATAACCCGTTTATAGACCCTCGTTGGGTTTATAATATATTATGTGCCCCTGTAGCTTAACATTTAGAGCATTGGTCAAACCAAAGGTGTCGGTTGAAATCCTTCCGCGGGCAAATTTTTACAAATGCAGAGGAGAAACTAGCATGTACGAAGACAAGACCCTGGTATGCAAAGACTGCGGTAAGGAGTTCGTATTCACCGCTGGCGAGCAGGAATTCTACGCCAGCCGTGGTTTCGAGAATGAGCCCCAGCGCTGCAAAGCCTGCCGCGACGCTCGCAAGAACGCCACCCGTGGTACCCGCGAGATGTTCGAGGCCACCTGCGCCGCTTGCGGCAAGGTAGCCCGCGTTCCCTTCCAGCCCCGCGAAGACCGCCCTGTTTACTGCAGCGAGTGCTTCGCCAAGATGAAGGAAAACTAAGCACCTTATTCTTTGCAAAGCAAAAGAGCGCCCCGCATCGCTGGGGCGCTCTTTTTTGTCTGCACGCATTGAGGCGTTCGCCTTGTGTTTTGCCCGCTTTTAGGGTACAATGAACAGGCGAGAAAACAGCCGGGCGCTGCCCGGGGCTTTCGCGCGCTTTATCGTGGCTATTCTATTATAAAATAGGTATATATAAGAAAGGGGAGCGCAGATGGCAAAGCTGAACGCGCTTTTGCGCCGCTACCGGCTGGTGTGGGCGGGGCTTTTGGCGGCGGGCATCACCGCCCTGGCCCTGGCCTGGACGGGCTATAACGTGATCCATACCGTGAATGGGCAGTCCCAGTATTTGCAGGTGCACGATTATTACGACGAGAACCAGGCTCTTACGGCCTCCGACCCGGCGGCGGGCTGGTACCAGACCATCCAGGCCGGGCCGGATACTCCGCTGTACGGCATCCGGCTGTATTTTGACACCTTCGACCGGGTGGTGCGGGGCACGCTGCATGTGGACCTGGAAAACGGGGACGGCACTGTGCTGGCCAGCGGCGTCTGCGATATGACCGAGATCCTGGGGCGGGACTTCCAGGGCATCGTGTTCGACCATCCGGTCTTTCCGGAGGCGGACGGTACGGTCTACCGGCTGCATGTCTATTACGCCCCCGAGACCTCCGAGGACGTGCTGGGCCTGATCTACGGCACCGGCCCCATGCCCCAGCAGGTGGAGCTGGACGAAAACGGCATCCCCGTGGTGGCCGACCCGGCCAAAGCGGTGAGCGCCAATGCGGCGAACCCCGCCTTCCTCCTGGTGGATGCCGCCGCCCCCAGCGGCCTGTCCGCCACGGCGGCCATGCAGTACATCATCAATTACAGCGGCGGGGTCGGCATTCTGCTGGTGGCCCCGGTGGCGCTGCTGCTGTTTGCGGCGGTGATGGGCGGCTGGTGGCTGATCTTCTGCAAAAAAGCAAAACCCCACCAGAGCTTTGCCTGGTTTGCCGCAAGCCTGGGGCTGACCTTCGCGCTGGTCACCCCGCCCATGGCCGCGCCGGATGAATACACCCACCTGGCGGGGGCCTACTCCATGGCGAACCAGATGCTGGGCAAGCCCGCCGTGCAGCTGGAAGTTGACGAGAACGGCAAAACGGTCTACTTGCTGCCCATGCGGGCCTGCGACGCGCCCTATATGCGCAGCCGGTCCGGCGAGGTGGGCGTGTTCGCCTACAAGGCGATGCTGGACCATCCCGGCGGCTTTGGCAACAGCGGCGAGGTGAGCCAGACGGCACAGGTGGTGGCGCCCGCCCGCATCCAGCCGGTGCAGTATCTGCCCCAGGCGCTGGGCATCGTTCTGGCCCGGCTGCTGGGCCTGGGCTTTTATCCCATGCTGCTGCTGGGGCGGGTGTTCAGCGTGGCCTGTTACACCGCCCTGATGACTGCCGCCGTGCGTTTGACCCCGGTGGGCAAGCGGCTGTTCTCTGCGGCGGCGCTGCTGCCCATGGGGCTGGAATTGGCGGGCAGCTTTTCCGCCGATACCACGGTGCTGGGCATGGCCTTCTTGTTCACCGCCCTCTGCCTGAAAGGGATGCAGGAAAAAACGCCCCTGGGCCTGCCCGAAAAAGCGGCCCTGCTGGTGGTGGCGGCCCTGCTGGCCCCGGCCAAGGCCATTTATATCCTGCTGGTGGGGCTGTGCTTCTTCATCCAGGCCGAAAACCTGGGCGGCAAGCTGTACAGCCGGCTGTTCAAGCTGGCGGTGAGTGCCGCGGCGCTGGCCAGCTGGCTGATGATGAATCTGGAAACGCTGGTCTACATGCTGCGCAGCGTGGACACCGAACGCATCCGGCTGGCAGCGGGGCCGGCGGTGATCCTGGCGGCGCTGTTCGGCTTTGCCTGGTATAAATGGGGCAAAAAGCCCCTGTTCCGCAAGGCGGCCATCGGGTGCGGCCTGCTGGCGGTAGCGGCCGCGGGCTGCGTGGCCGTGTGGGTGCTGGGCAACAGCGGCCAGACCCTCACGCCGGAAGAGCTGGCGGCGGGCATCCAGCCCAACGGGGAATCCATCTATACCTTCAGCATCGGCTATATGATCTCCAACCCGGACACCACCCTCAAGCTGCTGCTGCACACCGTGAGCCAGCAGCTGCCGGTGTATCTGCAGGGGCTGGTGGGGGCGCTGCCGGGCGAACCCATCGTGCACGGCCTGGAACTGAGCTGGACCTTGACCCTGGCCTTGGTGCTGGTGCTGCTGTGCGCCAGTTTGCGGCAAAACGACCAGCCCGCCCGCCTGACCGTAACACAACGGTGGGGCGCGGGCATTATCGTGGTGGGCGTGGCGCTGCTCATGGTGGCGGCGGCGCTGATCTGGACGCCCATCAATGCGGTCACCGTGTTCGGCATCCAGGGGCGGTACCTGCTGCCGGTGCTGCCGCTGATCCTGCTGCTGATCGGGGAGAACGGTGCGGTGTGCACCCGGCGGAACATTGCCCGGGGCACCGCTGCCGCCAGCGGCTTTGTGAGCGCCGCGGCGATCCTGCAAGCCTTTGCGCTGTTCTGCGGCTGCTGAAGGTTGCAAAATCTGGAGAAATTGGGTATAGTATAAGATGACAGGCCCGGCAAACGGCCTGCCTGGAAGAAAACCAAAATTTTACGATAGAAAGCGAGAAAATCATCATGATCATCACCAAGAATACCATCATCGGCGACATTCTGGACGCGGACGGCACCGTGGCCCCCTACTTCCTGGAGATCGGCATGCACTGCCTGGGCTGCCCCGCTTCCCGCGGCGAGACCATCGAGGAAGCCTGCATGGTGCACGGCACCAATGCGGACGAGCTGGTGGCCAAGCTGAACAAGCACTTTGGCAACTGAGAAAACGCCCCGGCTGGACGCCCGCTTGCAGGCGGCGGCTGACCTGGTGCGCCCCGGCGGCACCGTGGCGGACATTGGCTGCGACCACGGCAAGCTGACGGCATATCTGGCCTGCACCGGCAAAGCACAGCGGGTCATCGGGGCAGATCTGCGCCCCGGCCCGCTGTCCGTTGCGGCGGCCACCTGCCAG
>CASEVW010000163.1 GCA_949291395.1 uncultured Oscillospiraceae bacterium
CGATGCCCGGCACCCGCAGCAGCATCTCCGGCGCGGCCCGGTTCACGTCCACCGGGAATTGGTCCAGGTGGCGGATGGCCCAGTTGCACTTGGGGTCCAGGAAGGGATCGAAGTTGGGGCTGCCGTCGTCTAAGATCTCGTCCGCTGTAAAATGGTAGTAGCGCAGCAGCCAGTCCGCCTGGTAGAGCCGGTGCTCCCGCAGCAGGGGCGGCTTTGTGTCCAGGGCGGGGAGGCGGCTGTCCTGGGAGACGGGGATATAAGCGGAGTAAAACACCCGCTTGAGCTGGTATTTGTGGTACAGGCCCTCGGTGAGCTTTAAGATCTGCCGGTCGGTCTCCGGCGAGGCCCCCACGATCATCTGGGTGCTCTGCCCGGCGGGGGCGAATTTGGGGGCCGCCCGGTAGACGGCCAGCTCCTGCCGGTTTTGGGCGTGTCCCAGGGCGATCTGCTTCATGGGGGCCAGGATGGCGGCCTTCTTTTTGTCCGGCGCAAGGCGGCCCAGGCTGGCGGCGCTGGGCAGCTCGATGTTCACGCTGAGCCGGTCTGCCAGAAAGCCCAGCCGCTGCACCAGGGCGGGGTCCGCCCCGGGGATGGCCTTGGCGTGGATGTAGCCCCGGAAATGGTATTCCTCCCGCAGCAGTTCCAGCACCTGGATCATCCGCTCGGTGGTGTAGTCCGCGTTGACCAGCACGGCGCTGGACAGGAACAGGCCCTCGATGTAGTTGCGGCGGTAGAACTGGATGGTCAGGTCCGCCAGCTCCCGGGGAGTAAAGAGGGCCCGGGGCAGGTCGTTGGAGCGGCGGTTGACGCAGTAGGCGCAGTCGTAGGCACAGACGTTGGTCATCAGCACTTTCAGCAGGCTGACGCAGCGGCCGTCCGCCGAGAAGGTGTGGCAGATGCCGGGGGCGTGGGTGCTGCCCAGGCTGCCGGGCTGGCCGCCCCGGTCCACCCCGCTGGAGGTGCAGGCCACGTCGTATTTTGCGCTGTCTGCCAGGATGGTGAGTTTTTGCATCAGGTCCACAGAGAAGGCCTCCTTTGGCTTGGATTTTTAGGGGCTGAAAGGGGCAAAAGGGCAAAAAAGGCGCAAAAAAGAAAGCCCTGCGCAATTCTGCTTTGAACAATGAGAAGAAATACAAGGCTTTTGCTTTTTTGAAAAACGGGGGGCAGATCCCTTACTTTAAGTACTTTTCTAAATAATTGCCGCTGGTGGGGCCGTTCATCTCTTTCAGCACGAAGCGGCCGTTTTCTTCTTCCAGCACCGCCACGGCACAGTTGCCGAGACTCAGGCTCCAGAAATCCTGCATGGGAAGACCCAGCTCGTGGGTGAGCAGGGCGTGGAGGGCGGCGCCGTGGCTGGCGGCCAGCACGGTCTGGCCCGCATGAGCGGTGCGCACATAGTCCGCAAAGGCGCTCACCCGCTGAGTGAGGGCTTGCAGGCTCTCGCCGCCGGGGGCGGGCTGGTAGCGGGCTGGGTCTGCAAAGAAGGGGGCAAAGGCATCCCCCAGCTCTTTTGGGGCGCAGCCCTCCCAGGGGCCGAAGGCGATCTCGATCAGGCGGGGGTCAGGCTGCACCTGCTCCAAGGGCAGGCCGCTGGCCAAAGCTGCCGTTTCCATGGCCCGGCACAAGGGGCTGGAATACACCGCCTGGAAGGTGACGCCGGAGAGCCGCTGGCGGGCTTCCTGGGCCTGCTGGCGGCCGGTCTCGTTCAAGGGGATGTCCGTCTGGCCTTGCAGACGGCTGGCCAGGTTCCAGTCGGTCTGGCCGTGGCGGATGAGATAGAGCCGGGTGGGCTGCATAAACGGTCGGTCCTTTCATTCAGAATTGGAAGGCAGAAACAGAAGGAGCTGCGGAAAGCGGTCACCATTTGGCTTTGGTCTCCACCACCTTGCCTGCGATGAACAGCTGGTTGAGTTCCTCGCCCCGGATGACCTTGGGCTCGTAGGCCGGGTTGAAAGGCTGGAGGATGACCGCGTTGCCCCGCTGGAGGTATTTTTTCAGGGTGCCTTCCCCCTCGCCAAAGACGATCACGCCCAGGTCGCCGTTTTCCAGCGTGGGCTGGCGGTGCACCAGGGCCAGGTCGCCGTCCTGGATGCGGGGCTCCATGCTGTCGCCCTTGACCACCAGGTAGAAATAGTTGGCGGGGTCTTTTACACAGGCGTATTCCACGCCGTAATCCTCTTCAAAGGCAAGGCTGCCGTAGCCCGCCCGCACGGTGCCAATCACCGGGATGGGGCTTTCGGCGTAAGCGCCGAAGGGACGGCCAGCCCCGCCGGCGGGGCTGATGACATCCAGCCCCAACAGATAGTCGGCCGAGGTATCCAGCAGGGAAGCCAGGCGGGCCAGGGTGGAGGGGTCCGGAGAAGAACGGCCGGTCTCCCATTTGCCCACGGCCTGCTGGGTGACGCCCAGCTGCTGGGAGAGGGTTTTTTGGCTGAGGCCTTTTTCTTTGCGCAGCTCTTTCAAGCGCTCGGGGAACATATGCCACAACTCCTTTCATCGTTGCTTTTATTATACAACTAAAGATTGTGTTTGTAAATGGAAAACGCAAAAAAGTTGTTGGAAAACCATTGACAACAACGAATTGTTGTTATAAAATGGGGCCATGGAATCAAAAGGCGTACAAAGCCTTTATGAATGGAGCAAAAATGAGCGAAAGGCCGGGAAACGCCCGGCAAAGGGAGCGGAAGATCATGAAAAAGATGATGTGTAATACGTTGACGATCCTGGCGGCACTGGCCTTTTTGATGGTGCTGGGGGCGGCCATTGAGGGCACGATGGCTTTGCCTGGCGCTCTGGTGTTGCTGGCGGCATTGGCGGCGGGCATCCGGGCAGTCTATCTGGAAGGGGAGAAGCCTGCGGCCCGGCGGCCTCGGCGGCCTGCCGCGGCGAGACCGGCAGGAAAGAAACTGCCTGTTCCGAGCAAAGCCTCCAGCGAAACGCAGCCTTTGCGGGCGGCCTGACCGCTGGCCAAAGACTCCGGCGGCAGCCCCGCAAGCAGCTGCCGCCGGATAAATTTTGTGTTTTGGAAAAATTTTTTTCAGAACAGTGTTGACAAATAACAAACTGTGTGATAACATAGATAACGCACTAACGATGGCGTGTGTGGTGCCCACTCTTGGAGAGGTGTCCGAGTGGTTTAAGGAGCCGGTCTTGAAAACCGGTGACCCGCAAGGGCCGTGGGTTCGAATCCCACCCTCTCCGCCATTCAATTTCATAGTTTTTATGGACTTTGCTCTGGAGAAGTACTCAAGAGGTCGAAGAGGCGCCCCTGCTAAGGGCGTAGGTCGGGAAACCGGCGCGAGGGTTCAAATCCCTCCTTCTCCGCCAGAACAGCCGCTCAATTTGAGCGGCTGTTTTTTGTCGTATCCGGGAAATTTGTACAAGTTTGTGTGTTTGCTGGTTAAAAATAGAACCCCCGCTTTTGGATGTGTCCAGAAGCGGGGGTTTTGTTGAAACGGGGGAACGCTGGCCCGGGGGATCAGGGCTGCGGCGGGGCGCTGCCGGTGGACTGGCGCACCATCAGCTTGGGGTGGAGCAGCAGGGTGCTGATGGGGACCTCCGCCAGCAGGCTGGACAGGGCATAAAAGGCGCTTTTGCCCAGCTGGGTGCGGTCCTGCCGAAGGGTGGTCAGGGGCGGCACGGTGTAGCCGCACAGGGGCAGGTCGTCAAAGCCGATGATGCTGATGTCCTCCGGCACCCGCAGGCCCCGCTCCTGGCAGTGGATCATGACGGTGTGGGCCAGCAGGTCGTGGCTGCACAGGATGGCTGTCACCTTTTGTTCCAGCAGGGCGGGCAGGTGCTTTTGCAGGCATTCAGAGGAATAATAGGCGCTGCCCGCAAGGCAGGGATCGTCCGGCAGGCCGTTTTTTTGCAGCGCTTGGAAAAAGGCGTTGTAACGCACCTGGTTGATGTAAGAACCCAGGTAGCCGCTGAGGTAGCCCACCCGCCGGTGCCCCAGGGCTTTCAGGTGCGCGATGGCCAGATCCATGGCTTCGCCGTTGTCCACGCCCACATAGCAGCTGGCCGGGTTGGCGGGGATGCGGTTGTCCAGCAAAACGGCGGGGGTGCGGCTGGCTTTCAGCTGGTCCAGCCACACATCCGACAGGGAAAGCCCCAGAAAAAAGGCGGCCACATAATTGTTTTGCAGCATATATTCATCGTAAGAGATCTGGGCTTGCAGCTGTTCAGCGAGGGGGACCACCCGCACCACGAACCCCGCCGGTTCCGCCGCCTTGCGAAAGCCGGTGACGATGTCGTAGCCAAAGTCGCCGGGTTCGGTGTAGGTCATATTTTCGATGAAGAGGCACAGCGTTTTTGCGCCCTTTTTGTGCATGGAACGGGAATAGCCCAGTTCCACGGCGGTCTCCAGCACGGCTTTTCGCAAGGTTTCGCTCACGTCCGGCGCGCCGTTCAGCGCCTTGGAGACCGTGCCCTTGGAGACCTTTAGTTTTTTGGCGATGTCTTCGATCCTGGCCATGAGGCCCCTCCATTCCCTGCAAAATAATGAATCTTCTTTTTCATTATACCGTTGATTCCCGGGAAAATCAATTGTGAAGTTCCGGAAATTACGTTTCGTAAAGTTTTGTAAAACAAGTTGTGGAAAGTGACAAAAGTGCGGATAATTCCTTGTGCAGAAAGGGGAAAATAAGAGAATAAGCCGGTTCTCGCTTGACGGTGCGGGAGAGAAAGAGTATAGTGAAGGTGCGAAACTTTACGAAACAAATTCCGGGGCGGCGGGCAGGAACTTGCGGCCGCTTGGTGGTTCGTAACGTTGCGCCGAGGGCCTTTGCAAGGGAAAGGACGCCGGAACGCCCGGCGTAAGGCCCGAAAATAAGATACCTGACATCCAAGAAAAGAGGAAAAGGCTATGGAACAGAGACTACAGAGCATTTTGCAGGAACGCTTCGGCAAAGATCTGGACAGCGCCGCCGACCAGGAGGTCTATACCGCATTGATGCTGCTGACCAAGGAGCGCATGGCCGCAATGCCAAAGACCGAGGGCAAGCGAAAGCTGTACTATGTGTCGGCGGAGTTCCTCATTGGCAAGCTGCTGAGCAACAACCTGATCAACCTGGGGCTGTTCGACGAGGCGAAGGAGCTGCTGGCCCGGCATGGGCGGGAGCTTTCGGTGATCGAGGAGGCGGAGCTGGAGCCCTCGCTGGGCAACGGCGGTCTGGGCCGGCTGGCGGCCTGTTTTCTGGATTCCATCGCCACCCTGGGGCTGTGCGGGGACGGCGCGGGCCTGAACTATCATGAAGGGCTGTTTTATCAAAAGCTGGAAAACAAAAAGCAGAAAGAGGAGAAAAACCCTTGGATCACGCCCGAAAGCTGGCTGACCGATACCGGGGCGCGCTTTACGGTGCCCTTTGGCGGGTTTTCGCTGCAATCGGTGATGTATGACATCGGCGTGCCCGGCTACAACGGCCAGTGCAACCAGCTGCACCTGTTTGACGTGGAGACGGTGGACGAATCCATCATCGGGGAGGGGATCGGCTTTGACAAGCGCGACATTGCCCACAACCTGACCCTGTTTTTGTATCCGGACGACAGCGACGAGGCGGGCCGGCTGCTGCGGGTGTACCAGCAGTACTTTTTGGTGAGCAGCACGGCCCAGCTAATCCTGAAAGAACTGAAGGAGCGGGGATACGGCATCCAGGATCTGCACGAGCATGTGGCGGTGCAGATCAACGACACCCACCCCACCATGATCATCCCGGAGCTGATCCGGCTGCTGGCTCTGGAGGGGATGAGCATGGACGACGCCATCCGGGAGGTGAGCCTGACCTGCGCCTACACCAACCACACCATTCTGGCGGAAGCGCTGGAGAAGTGGCCCATGGACTTTATGCGCCGGGCGGTGCCCCAGCTGGTGCCCATCATCGAAGAGCTGGACCGGCGGGCAAAGCAGCGGAGCGGCGACCCCCGGGTGGCCATTCTGGACGACCAGGACCGGGTGCACATGGCCCACATCGACATCCATTACGGCTACAGCGTCAACGGCGTGGCGGCGCTGCACACCGAGATCCTGAAAACCTCCGAGCTACGGCCCTTCTATGAGCTGTACCCGGAAAAGTTCAACAACAAGACCAACGGCATCACCTTCCGCCGCTGGCTGCTGCACTGTGACCAGCCCCTGGCCGCCTATCTGGAGGAGCTGATCGGCCCGGGCTTCAAAAAGGACGCGGCGGAGCTGGAAAAGCTGCTTGCCTATCAGGACGACCAGCAGGTGCTGGATGCCCTGCGCCGCATCAAACGGCAGAACAAGGAGCAGGCGGCGGCATTTTTGCAGAAGACCCAGGGCATCACCCTGAACACCGACTCCATCTTTGACATCCAGGTGAAGCGGCTGCACGAGTATAAGCGCCAGCAGATGAACGCCCTGTACGCCATCTACAAATACCTGGAGATCAAGGCGGGGAAGATCCCGGCCCGGCCGGTGACCATGATCTTCGGGGCCAAGGCGGCCCCGGCCTACACCATCGCAAAGGACATCATCCATTTGATCCTCTGTTTGTCCCAGCTGATCGAGAGCGACCCGGAGGTAAGCCCCCACCTGAAGGTGGTCATGGTGGAGAACTACAACGTGACCAAGGCGGAAAAGCTGATCCCTGCCTGCGATATTTCCGAGCAGATCAGCCTGGCATCCAAGGAGGCTTCCGGCACCGGAAACATGAAGTTCATGCTCAACGGCGCTCTGACCCTGGGCACCCGGGACGGCGCCAACGTGGAGATCGAGCAGCTGGTGGGACCGGAAAACATCTACACCTTCGGCAAGAGCTCGGAGGAGGTCATCCGGCTGTACGACCAGGGGGCCTATCATGCCGCCGACCTGTATGACGGGGATCCGGAGATCGCCCGGCTGGTGGATTTCATCATCGACAAGAAGATGATCCGCATCGGGGACGTGGAGAGCCTCTGCCGCCTGTACAAGGAGATCGTGGGCAAGGACTGGTTCATGACCCTGCTGGACGTGAAGGAATACATTGCGGTGAAGGAAAAGATGCTGGCGGACTACGAGGACGAACGGGCCTGGAGCCGCAAGGCCCTGGTGAACATTGCGAAGGCAGGGTTCTTCTCCTCCGACCGCACCATTGCGGAGTACAACCGGGACATCTGGCATCTGTAAGGCGGCCCGGCGGCCTAGAGGGGGGCTGCCGCTGCTGGAACGAGGGAACGTATAAGAGTGAGAAACAGGCCGCTGACGCCCCGGCGGAAAGAAGGGCGTTTTTTGAGGGAAGCCGATCACAAAATCGGTGGACTGCTTTGCAAAGGGAAAGGTTGCGGCAAGATGGGAACTTGCCGCGGAAAACAAAAGAGGGCCTGCTGCCTGGGATCCTGGGCGGCGGGCCCTTTCGTTTTGGCTGGAGGAGGCCGTTTCCGGCGGGGAAATGCATAGCGCAGGAGAAACGGGCACGGAAAAGGAGACTGCGGCATTTTCATGGAAACCGTTAGGAAATGACCGCAAAATCACCAGTTCGTTGGATGAAAAAAGGAAAAACACCGGCATTTCGGGAAAAATAAAAACAATTTGAGCAATTTAGTGTACTTTACTGCAAAAAATATAGTATAATGTACTTCGTATAAAAAGCTATCACGCTTTGCCGGCGCCCCGGCCTTGGATGGCCCGCGGCGGAAACCGGGAACGTTTTTTCATGAACAGCGTAGAAAACAGCGTAGAAAGTGAGACGAATCTATGGAACGCAACACCAAAAGCAAGGTGATGGTCATTGGCCATCGGAATCCGGACACGGACTCCATCTGCTCGGCCATCGCTTATGCGAACCTGAAAAATAAGAGCGACGGGCCCTTTTACGAGGCCTGCCGTGCCGGCGAGCTGAACCAGGAGACCGCCTATGTGCTGAAGCGGTTCGGCGCAAAGCCCCCCCGCCGCTGCCTGAACGTGAGCCCCCAGGTGCAGGACATTGAGATGCGCCAGGTGCCGGGCGTGCGGGGCAACGCTACCATGCGCCGGGTGTGGGAGACCATGCGTGACACCCGGGCCAACAGCCAGCCCATCGTGGACGAGAACGGCTATCTGAAAGGCCTGATCACTCTGGGCGATCTGGCAGTGGCCAACATGGACAGCCTGGATGCCCGGGCCCTGTCCAACGCAAAGACCCCGGTGAAGAATGTGGTGGATGTGCTGGGCGGCACTGTTCTGGCCGGCGACGACAGCGGCTATTTTGAGCGGGGTAAGATCGTGGTGGGCGCTTCCAGCCCGGACGTGCTGGAGAACACCATGGAGGCCGGCGACATCGTGCTGCTGGCCAACCGCTACGAGACCCAGCTGTGCGCCATCGAGATGGGCGCTTCCTGTGTGGTGGTGTGCATGGGCTCCGCCGTGACCAAGACCATTGTGAAGCTGGCGGCTGAGCGGGGCTGCCTGCTCATCAGCAGCCCCTACGACACCTATGCGGTGGCCAACCTGATTAAGCAGAGCGTGCCGGTGAGCAATCACATGACCCCGCTGGAAAAGCTGCGTACCTTTGTGCCCACCACCCCGGTGGAAGAGGTGAAGAAGCTGATGAGCCAGGTGCGTGACACCTACTTCCCGGTGCACACCAACTCCGGCAAGTACCTGGGCCTGATCAGCCGCCGTAACCTGCTGAATTTGAAGCGCAAGCAGCTGATCCTGGTGGACCACAACGAAAAGACCCAGTGCGTGGACGGCTGGGAAGAGGCCGAGATCCTGGAGGTGGTGGACCACCACCGCATCGGCAGCCTGGAGACCAGCCAGCCGGTGTTCTTCCGCAACCAGCCGGTGGGCTGCACCTGCACCATCGTGTACCAGATGTACCGGGAAAAAGGCGTGGAGATCGAGCCCAACATGGCCGGCCTGATGCTCAGCGCCATCTTGTCGGACACTTTGTGCTTCCGCTCCCCCACCTGCACCCCCACCGACAAGGCCGCCGCCCAGGAGCTGGCCAAGATCGCCGGTGTGGAGCCGGAGGCGCTGGCCAATGAGATCTTTGAGGCTGGCGAGAATCTGGAAGGCCGTGCCGCCGAGGACGTGTTCTTCCAGGACTTTAAGATCTTCACCCACGGCGACCTGCGCTTTGGCGTGGGCCAGGGCAGCTATATGAGCGAGAAGAACCGGCAGCGGGCTGCCGATCTGCTGCGCCCTTACCTGCCGGAAGCCCTGAAGCGGGAAGGCGTGCAGATGATCTTCTACATGCTGACCAGTGTGAAGGACCAGTCCAGCCGGGTGCTGTTCAACGGCGAGGGCGCCGAGCAGCTGATCGGCAGCGCCTTCCGCAGCCAGCGGGAAGAGGACGGCAGCGTTGTGCTGCCCGGCGTGGTGAGCCGCAAAAAGCAGATGATCCCCGCTATGCTGGAGACCCTGGCGCAGATGTAAGCGCAAAAATCAAAACAATGCAAAAATCGCTGGAGCGACTGCTCCGGCGATTTTTTTATATGCGGATCTTATATGCAAACGAATAAAAAAATGTCGAATTTTAGATAAATCGAAAAATAAATTTAACCGGATAGTAACATAGGGCTTGAAACGGAACGGATTTGAAAAAAATGCAATAAAATATGAAAAAAGTGTGATGGAAAAATTGTCTTTGCATTAAAAATTTGATATGATAAATTGAAACGTGTTTTTGAAAGATCAAAGAATAACACGATAGGATCGCAATGTTATTCGGAGGGGAAACTGTGGGAAGAGGGGGAAGTGCCCAAAATGGAGTTTGTATTGGCGGCTTTGGGATTTGTGCTGTTTTTTTGTTATGACGTGGATTCGGTGCGGCCGGTGCGGCCCTGGTTCCACCACCTGTTTGCGGCAGGCTGTGGGATGCAGGCTGCGGCAACGGCCTTTTTGCTGTGGAAGGGATGGTCCGGCATCGAATGGGGCGGCGGCGCTGCCGGATGGTGCGTGGGGGCAGGCGTGTTTTTGCTGCTGCTGATCTACACGCTGTTTTTTGCGCTGCCGTTTGAGGCTACCTATGTGGAGAAAAGCGGGCCGCGCATGGCCTACACCGAAGGTGTGTACGCGCTGTGCCGCCATCCGGGCGTGCTTTGGTTCATCGGGCTGTATTTCTGCCTTGCGATGCTGTTGGCAACGAATACCGCCGCGCTGTTCTGCTTGTGGGTGAGCCTATGGGATCTTGCATACATCTTTTTGCAGGATCTGTGGATCTTTCCCCAAACCTTTGTGAATTATAGGGAGTATCAGGCGGGCACGCCGTTTTTGCTGCCCACACCAAAAAGCATTGGCCGCTGCGCGCGCACGCTGGGAAGGAAGGGGAAGGAAACATGACGTTGCAGGAAAAGCTGGAACGGCAGGAATACGATGCGATTTGGAGCCAGTACTGCGGATTTCTGGACCTGAGCATGGAAGAATACATGGCCATCCAGCGCCGTTTGATGGAAGAACAGATGGAGCTTTGGTGCTCCAGCATGCTGGGCCAGTCCATCCTGAAAGGCAAAAAGCCTGCCACCATCGACGAGTTCCGCCGGATGGTGCCGCTGACCAGCTATGAGGACTATGCGGACATCCTTTTGCGCAAAAATGCCAGTATGCTGCCGGACAATCCGGTGATCTGGATCCAGACCACCTGGGAGGGCGGGCGGCACCCCATCAAGCTGGCGCCCTATTCCCGCAGCATGCTGGATACCTTCCGGGATAATGTGATCGCCTGCCTGATCCTGAGCACCAGCCGCCAGAAGGGCAGCTTTTCGGTGGACAAGACCGACAAGGTGCTGTATGGCCTGGCCCCGCTGCCCTATGCCACCGGGCTGTTCCCGCTGGCGCTGAACGAGGCCATCGACATCCGGTTTCTGCCTGCGGTGAAGGACGCGGTGAACATGAGTTTCAGCGCCCGGAACAAGCTGGGCTTCAAGATGGCAATGCAGCAGGACGTGGAGTTCTTCTTCGGCCTGGGCAGCGTGGCCTACGCCGTCAGCCAGAGCCTGGCCGAGATGGGCGGCAAGGGCAGCGTGAACAAGGCAGAGCTGTTGAAGTTCCGCCCGGATATGCTGGCCCGCATCCTGCGGGCAAAGCACCGCTGCAAAAAAGAGGGCAGGCCGCTGCGGCCCAAGGATCTGTTCCATTTGAAGGGCTTTATGGTGGCGGGCACGGACAACCGCTGCTACAAGGATGACCTGGAAGAGCTTTGGGGCGTGCGGCCGATGGAGCTGTTCGCGGGGACCGAGCCGTCCATCATCGGCACCGAGACCTGGACCCGCAACGGGATGTACTTTTTCCCGGACACCTGCTTTTACGAGTTCCTGCCGCTGAAAGACACCATCCGCCTGATGGAGCAGCCGGACCTGCAGCCCCGCACCTACCTGATGGACGAGGTGCGGCCCGGCGAGGTGTACGAGATCGTTTTGACGGTGCTCAAGGGCGGGGCCTTCGCCCGCTACCGGGTGGGGGACACCTACCGCTGCGTGGGTTTGACCAGCCGGGAGGACGGCACCAGCATCCCCCGGTTTGAATATGTGGACCGGGTGCCCGACATCATCGACATTGCGGGATTTACCCGAATTTCCGAAAACGGCATCCAGAATGTGCTGGCTCTTTCCGGCCTGCCGGTGGTGGGCTGGGTGGCGGTGAAGGAGTACACCGCCAACGACCGGCCCTATTTCCATTTGTATGTGGAGATCGAGAAAGCGGAGTTTTTGAACCGGGCGGTGAACGCGCAGGTCTTGCGGGACCTGCTGACCACTTATTTTAAATATACCGATCAAGATTATCGGGATCTGAAAAAGATCCTGGGCATGGACCCGCTGGAGGTGACCGTTCTGCGCAACGGGACCTTTGCGGAATACTGCGCCGAGCATTCCCGCCCGCCGCGGCACATGAACCCGGATCACTGCCAGCTGGAAGAGCTGCTGGAACGACAGCGTTTGGGGATAGAACGCGGAGGGAGAAGGTGATGCCCATGGATATTTACGGGTATATTTCAACGATCGCGCTGTTTATTTACAGCAGCATTTTTTTGGTATTGCTGGCCTCGAAAAAGACGCGGCTGATCAAATCGTTTTTGTGTTTATTGATGACGATGATCGCCTGGTCTGGCGGATCCATGCTGATGCGTTGGCAGGTATATCCATCTTATGTGTTTTGGTATCATGTTTCCATTTCCGGCCTGCTGCTGATGGCCTGGGCGTATTTTTGCTTTTTGAGCAATTTTGTGGAAAAACCCACCGGCCCCTGGGGGAGGATCTATCTGGCGCTGATGGCCGCCATCGCGCTGGCCAATGTGGCCACCGGCGTGTTTTTGCAGCCGCCCCGGAGGATCGTGCTGGGGGATGAGGTGCGGTTTGAGTACACCATCACCTGGCCGGTGATCTTTTTGTTTTTGGCGGTGGGATGGGTCATTGGGCACAGCATCGTTCGCTTTGCGGGGGCGTACCGGCAAAAGCCCATCTACCGGCGGCAGTTCCGGCCGGTGATCCAGGGCATCGTGCTGCTGTTTTTGGGTCACGCTGCCTTGATGCTGCCGGTGTTTTCCGGTTTTCCCATCGACATTTTGGCGGGCGTGGGCAACGCTGTGCTGCTTCTTTACGCCCTGGTGCAGAAGCGGCTGTTCAAGCTGAAGCTGCTGGCCTCGGAAAGCGTGTGCTACCTGGTGGGGATGTTCGTCACCTTTTTGCTGTTCTGCAATCTGGAACCCTATCTGATGGAGGCGATCAACGATCTGATCCCGGCGGCGGCAGAATACAGCGTGATGCTGTTTGCTTTGTTCTTTCTGCTCTGTGCGGGCGTGTTCTCACTGCTGTGGCGGGTGCTGGTGAACAATGTGTTCGTGCGGGAAGAAAACCGCCAGGCAGAGGCGCTGAGGGAATACAGCATGCAGGTGCCCCGTTTGCTGGACGTGCAGGACATCATGGAAAAGACCGTGGACGTGATCCGGGAGGGCATCAACGTGGGTGGCGTGTACATCTGCCTGAGGGACCCGAAAACCGGGGACTATGCGGCCCGTTACAGCGACCGGCCCTTGCAGGACCTGTCCTTCGCACTGCGGGCAAACAGCCCGCTGGCCGCGATGCTTTGCCGGGAAAAATGCGTCACCTGGCGGCAGTTTGAGTCCAGTGTGGCGTACAAAGCCATGTGGGAGAGCGAAAAAAATCAGCTGCGCAGCCTTGAGATCTGCGGGAGCATCGCGCTGCTGGGCGACGAGGGGGATATGCCGGGGCTGATCCTTCTGGCCGAGCCCTCCGGCCGGCAGCGGTTGAGCCAGCAAGATCTGCAATGGGGCATTTCGGTGGCATCGGTGGCCTCTATGGCGCTGAAAAATGCCGATTTGTATGAACAAGCTTATCAGGAGGCCCGGCTGGACGATCTGACCGGCCTGTTGAACCGGAAATACTTTTACCAGACCCTGGAACAGGAGTTTGAAAAGACCCGGGAAAGCACCCTGGCGCTGATGATCGTAAATGTGGACGATTTTAAGCTGTACAACCAGCTGTACGGCCAGCGGGAAGGGGATCTGGCACTGCGCCGCATCGCCGGCATCATTCAGAGCAGTGTGGGCAGCAATGGGTCCGTGGCCCGCTACAGCGGCAAGGAATTTGCCGTGCTGCTGCCCCGCTACGATGTGCTGGCTGCCCGCACACTGGCGGAGTCGGTGCGGGACCAGGTGTACAATATGAACCGGCAGTCGGTGGACCACAAGTTCAAGGTGCTCACCCTGAGCATCGGCATCAGCGTGGCCCCGTTCGATGCCTGCACCAGCAAAGAATTGCTGGACAATGCGGATATGGCGGTCTACCATGTGAAGCACAGCGGCAAAAACGGGATCGAGATCTTCCAGTCGGTGCTGCGCAAAGAGGGCCAGGAAGTGGAAAAACGGGATCACACCCATATCTACGAGGAATACGAGCAGACGGTGCTGGCCCTGATGGCGGCCATTGACGCAAAAGATCATTATACCTTCAGCCATTCCCACAACGTGGCTTACTACGCCACTGCGCTGGCGAAGGCGGCAGGGCTGAATGCCGATATGGTGGAGATCGTGCGGCAGGCGGCTTTGCTGCACGACATCGGAAAGATCGGTGTGCCGGAACCGGTGCTGAACAAAAAGGGCCGTTTGACCCAGGAAGAGTACGAGCAGATGCAGGGCCATGTGGAGGCGGCGGTGGATATCATCCGCCATCTGCCTGCCCTGGACTATATCGTTCCCGCGGTGATCGGCCACCACGAGCGATACGATGGGGGCGGATATCCCCGGCGGATCGGCGGGGAGGACATCCCGCTGCTGGCGAGGATCCTGTGCATTGCGGATTCCTTTGACGCGATGACCAGCGAGCGCTGCTATAAAAAGGCGGTGAGCCTGGAGCGGGGCATCCAGATCCTGCAGGAAGAAGCGGGGCGGCAGTTTGACCCGGAGCTTGTGCCGGTGTTCGTGGAAGAGCTGGACAGCGGACGCATCCAGCTGGCGAGCCAGGTGGTGGGTCAGTGGCCCGCAGTGCAGCCGGCAGAATAAGAGATTTGTGTGAGAAAAGACCCGGATCTGTGTGGGATACAGGGCCGGGCCTTTTTGCGTTTTGGCCGAAGGAGACAAAAATCGTTGGAAAGTAGAAAAGATAACGAAAGCCAAACGGTTGCGCCCGGCAGATATTTGGTATAAGATGAGACCATAGCCAGGAAAAGGGAGGGGATGAAGATGGAACTGAATTTTGAGCAGGCCGAGGCGATGCTGGAGCCACAGCGCCGGGCAGAACTGGCGAAGCTGATGTGGGACGGCGCAGCGCTGCCCCAGGTGCTGACCCCGGCGGAAAAGGTGTTCGTGTTCGGGCTGTACACCTTTATCGAATACGAGGACAAGGACAAGCTGAAAGCGTATTTCAGCCCGTGAGGAGCTGACCGTTCCCACAAAGCGGCCTGGCAGGCGGGTTTCGGCGCTGTTTTTAATCGGGAACCACCCGGATACGTGTATAAAAAATAACGAACTGTTGGGAATACAACATACTAACTTAGTGGGAATTGGTTATACTGAGAACACGGACCGGGCCGGCGGCGGAAAACGGCGCTGAAACGGCCCGCAGGACGCGGTTTTTTGCTGCCCGCGGGAAAATGGGAGCCTGCGGAGCGATGCGAAACGGCGTTTGCCGCGAAGGAAAGCGCGGCAAGGAGAGAGACCCAAATTGCAAGCCAAACAGGAGGCATACGCAAATGCGACAGGAATGGACCGATTTTGTACCCGGTGTATGGGAAAACGAGATCAACGTGCGGGACTTCATCCAGAAGAACTACACCCCCTACGAGGGCGGTGAGGACTTTTTGGCCGGCCCCACCCAGGCTACCACGGAGCTGTGGGATCAGGTGATGGACCTGACCCGCCAGGAGCAGGAAAAGGGCGGCGTGCTGGACATGGACACCAAGATCATCTCCACCATCACCTCCCACGGGCCGGGCTACCTGAACAAAGACAAAGAGAAGATCGTGGGCTTCCAGACCGACAAGCCCTTCAAGCGTTCTTTGCAGCCCAATGGCGGCATCCGCATGGCCATCAAGGCCTGCGAGGACAACGGCTACCATGTGGATCCGGAAGTGGTGGAGATGTACACCAAATACCGCAAGACCCACAACGAGGGCGTGTTTGACGCCTACACCCCCGAGATGCGGGCCTGCCGCTCCAGCCACATCATCACCGGCCTGCCCGACGCTTACGGCCGGGGCCGCATCATCGGCGACTACCGCCGTGTGGCCCTGTACGGTGTGGACCGGCTGATCGAGGACAAGCAGGATCAGAAGAACTCCACCCGTGTGATCATGTATTCCGATGTGATCCGGGAGCGGGAAGAGCTGAGCGAGCAGATCAAGGCGCTGAAAGAGCTGAAGGAGCTGGGCAATATCTACGGCTTCGACATCTCCCGCCCTGCCCAGAACACCCAGGAGGCCATCCAGTGGCTGTACTTCGGCTATCTGGCGGCGGTGAAGGAGCAGAACGGCGCTGCCATGAGCCTGGGCCGCACCAGCACCTTCCTGGACATCTACGCCCAGCGTGACTTGAAAAGCGGCACCTTCACCGAGGAGGAGATCCAGGAGATGGTGGACCACTTCATCATGAAGCTGCGCCTGGTGAAGTTTGCCCGCACCCCCGAGTACAACGCCCTGTTCAGCGGCGACCCCACCTGGGTGACCGAGTCCATTGGCGGCGTGGGCATCGACGGCCGCCCGCTGGTGACCAAGATGAGCTTCCGCTATCTGCACACCCTGGAGAACCTGGGCACCGCCCCGGAACCCAACATGACCGTGCTCTGGTCCACCAAGCTGCCCATGGCCTTCAAGCGCTACTGCGCCAAGATGAGCATCGCCACCAGCTCCATCCAGTATGAGAACGACGACCTGATGCGGGTGACCCACGGCGACGACTACGCCATCGCCTGCTGCGTGTCCAGCATGCGGGTGGGCAAGGAGATGCAGTTCTTTGGCGCCCGGGCCAACCTGGCCAAGTGCCTGCTGTACGCCATCAACGGCGGCGTGGACGAGATCAGCAAAAAGCAGGTGGGCCCCAAGTTCCGCCCCATCACCAGCGAGTATCTGGACTACGACGAGGTGATGGACCGGTTCCGGGATATGATGCACTGGCTGGCTGGTGTGTATGTGAACGCGCTGAACATTATCCACTATATGCATGACAAGTACTGCTACGAGCGGCTGCAAATGGCCCTGCACGACAAGGAAGTGACCCGCTGGTTTGCCACCGGCATCGCCGGCCTGTCTGTGGTGGCGGACTCCCTGAGTGCTATCAAGTACGCCAAGGTAAAGGCCGTGCGGGACGAGAACGGCATCGTGGTGGACTACCAGGTGGAGGGCGACTTCCCCAAATACGGCAACGATGACGACCGTGTGGACCAGATCGCCCACGACGTGGTGCATGAGTTCATGCAGGAAGTGAAGTCCAACCACACCTACCGGGGCGGCAAGCCCACCACCTCCATCCTGACCATCACCTCCAACGTGGTGTACGGCAAGAACACCGGTTCCACCCCGGACGGCCGCAAGGCGGGCGAGGCCTTCGCCCCCGGCGCCAACCCCATGCATCACCGGGACAGCCACGGCGCTGTGGCGTCCCTGAGCTCGGTGGCAAAGCTGCCCTTTAAGGACGCGCAGGACGGCATCTCCAACACCTTCTCCATCATCCCCGGTGCGCTGGGCAAGGAAGACCAGGTGTTCCTGGGAGAGATCGAGCTGGATATGCCCCACGACTGCGCTTGCTGCGAGCCGAACCTGGGCGAGTAAACGAACAAAAACGAAAAGACCATCCCCGGCCCCTGGCGGGCCGGGACCATTCCCAAAGGAGGACAGAACGATGAAGATCAGCGATTCTCAGATCGATAACCTGGTGGGCCTGCTGGACGGCTACGCCGAGAAGGGCGGCCACCACCTGAACGTGAACGTGTTTACCAAGGAGACCCTGCTGGATGCCCAGGCCCACCCCGAGAAGTACCCCCAGCTGACGGTGCGTGTGTCCGGCTATGCGGTGAACTTCAACAAGCTCACCAAGGAGCAGCAGGACGAGGTCATCTCCCGTACCTTCCACGAAGGCATGTGAGATGAGCGGGCAGACGAGCGCCCCGCTGACCGGGCGCATCCATTCCATTGAGAGCTTCGGCACGGTGGACGGGCCGGGCATCCGGTTCGTGGTGTTTTTTCAGGGATGCCCCATGCGGTGCGCCTTCTGCCACAACCCGGATACCTGGGCGGCCCAGGGCGGCAGCCGGATGACCGCCGACGCGCTTTTGCAGCAGTTGGAAAAGAACCGCAGCTTTTACCGCAGCGGGGGCATCACCGCCACCGGCGGCGAGCCGCTGATGCAGCTGCCGTTTTTGATCGAGCTGTTCCGCAAGGCAAAGGAAAAGGGCATCCACACCTGCCTGGACACCTGCGGGGCGGTATACACCGAAAAAAAGCAGGCGGAGTATCAGGCGCTGTTCCAGGCCACCGACCTGGTGCTGCTGGACTTTAAGCACAGCGACCCGGAGGGGCACAAAAAGCTCACCGGCCAGCCCCAGGATCCGGTGCTGGCTTTTGCCAAGGCGCTGGAAGAGGCCGGCGTGCCCATGGTGGCCCGCCATGTGGTGGTGCCGGGCATCACCGACGGGGAAGAGCACCTGCGCCGTTTGGGGCGGATGCTGGGCGGTTACCGGAACCTGAAGGGGTTAGAGGTGCTGCCCTACCACACCATGGGCGTGAACAAATACGCTTCCATGGGGCTTACCTACCCGCTGGAGGGCGTGCCCGCCATGGACAAGGAAAAGGCCGCCTGGGCCAGAGGCGTTTTGCTTGAGGAGATCCGCAAGGCGCGGGCAAAATAAAAAGCTGGAATGCCGGACTTTGGGGAAGCCCCGTCCGGCATTCTTTTTTTTGCCCGGCAAAGGCGGTTTTTGGCGGCGGCAAAAAAGAAAGAAAAAATTTGAAAAAACCGTTGACAAATCAATTTTTGGTTGGTATAATAATCAAGCGGTCGAGAGACGGCACCAATATTTGGGGGTATAGCTCAGCTGGGAGAGCGCTTGAATGGCATTCAAGAGGTCAGCGGTTCGATCCCGCTTATCTCCACCAAGAGGACTGGTTCTTTGAACCAGTCCTTTTTTCTTTTGTTTTTAGCAATTAAAAAGCGCCCTGGACGGTTCTGTTCAAGGCGCTTTTTGTTGGGTTTTGGGGAAAATAAGGTGCGGACAGGGGAGAATGAGCCTTGCATTCTGAAAAAGGAACTGCTATACTGAGGGAAATCAAGTGTTGCGCAAAATGTGCGCAATATTGCGCATAGAAAGTACGGAGGGAACGACATGCAGACAAGGCAGCTTTTTCACGGCGGGGATTATAACCCCGAACAATGGCTGGACAGGCCGGACATCCTGGAACAGGATCTGGAGCTGATGCAGAAGGCCCGGGTGAATGTGGTCACGCTGGGCGTGTTTTCCTGGGCGCTGCTGGAGCCGGAGGAGGGAGTGTTCCGGCTGGACTGGCTGGCGGACATCATCCACAAGCTGTATGAGCGGGGCATTTCCACCATTTTGGCCACGCCCAGCGCCGCCCGCCCCGCCTGGCTGGCGCACAAGTATCCCGAAGTGCGCCGGGTGCGGGCGGACCGGGTGCGGGAGCTGTACAACCGGCGGCAGAACTACTGCTACACCTCGCCGGTGTACCGGGAAAAGGTGCGCCGCATCGACCAGGAGCTGGCCCGCCGCTTTGGCGGCGACCCGGCGGTGGTGCTGTGGCACATTTCCAACGAGCTGAGCGGCGAGTGCCATTGTGAGCTGTGCCAGGCGGAGTTCCGCCGCTGGCTGCAGGAGCGCTACGGCAGCTTGCAGGCGCTGAACAAGGCCTGGAACGCCCGGTTTTGGAGCCACGACTACACCGACTGGGAGCAGATCGAGAGCCCGGCCCCCCAGGGCGAGAACGCGGTGCAGGGCCTGACGCTGGACTGGAAACGCTTTGTGAGCAGCCGCCACATCGACTTTTTCAGGTTTGAGCGGGACTGCGTGCGGGCGCTGGCGCCCCAGGCGGAATTTACCGCCAACCTGATGTACCGCTTTCACGACATCGACTACCACGCTCTGGCCAAGGAGCTGGACGTGGTGAGCTGGGACAGCTATCCCACCTGGCACAAGCGGGGCGAGACGGTGGAAGAGACCGCCCTGGACACCGCCATGATGCACGATCTGTTCTACTCACTGAAAGGCAAGCCCTTTTTGCTGATGGAATCCAGCCCCAGCTTTACGAACTGGCAGCCGGTGAGCAAGCAGAAAAAGCCCGGCATCGCAATGCTTTCGGCCCTGCAGGCGGTGGCCCATGGATCGGACAGCGTGTGCTATTTCCAATGGCGGGCCAGCCGGGGCGCGGAGGAGAAGCTGCACGGGGCGGTGGTGGGCCACGACGGCCGCACCGACGCCCGGCCCTTCCGGGAGACGGTGCAGGTGGGCGAGGCGCTGGAACAGGTCGCCCAGGTGGCGGCCAGCGGACGGCCCAAACAGGCGGCGATCCTCCACGACTGGAGCAACATGTGGGCGCTGGAGGGGTCTTCCGGGCCCCGGAACGCCGGGCTGGGATACTGGAAAGAACTGGCCGGCCATTACAACGCACTGGCCCGGGCGGGCATCACGGTGGATCTGATCGGCCAGGAGAGCAGCCTGGAAGGCTACGGGCTGGTGGTGGTGCCGATGCTGTATCTGATCGGGGAAGAGTTTGCCCAGCGGCTGTGCCAGTTTGTGAAGCAGGGCGGCACGGCGGTGGTGACCTACTGGACCGGCGTGGTGGATGAGAGCGACCTGTGCTGGCTGGGGGACACCCCCCACGGACTTACCCGGATGCTGGGCCTGCGCCGGGCGGAGATCGACGGGATGTACGACGGGGAGGAGCGCCGGTGCAGCCCGGTGGAGGGCGCGCCTGCTGCGCTGCCCGCCACCCGGGCCAGCGTGCTGTGCGAGGTGGCGGCACTGGACGAAGAGGACCCGGCGGTCCCCCTGCTGGTATATGACGAGGACTATTTTGCCGGGGCACCGGCGGCGGCCGTCCATGCCTACGGGGAAGGGCGGGCCTATTATCTGGCCAGCCGGTTCACGCCGGAATTTTACGAAAGCTTTTACGCAGAGGCGGCAAAACAGGCGGGGCTGGCCCCGGCCTGCGACCAGGAGCTGCCCTGGGGTGTTCTGTCGAGCCGGCGGGATGGATTTTTGTTTTTGCAGAACTGCACCGAGGCCCCGGTCACGGTTTTGGGCTGCGAGCTGGCCGGATGGGGCACCGGCGTGTGGCAGGAAACAGAGAACGGCTGGGAAAAGATCCTGTGAGGGCGGCTGTTTGCATGTCCATGACCGCGTGCGGCCTGTTTCGCCATGTAGGTTTGTCAAACATCTTGTACAGTGAGAGATTCAAAGAAGGCAGCAAGTTTTTCTTTCGGAGAGAGCCAGGCAAGGGGGCGCATAGGTAAGCTGTTGGAGCGATTTTGGTGTGCAGCGAGCTGCACACCAAAATCG
>CASEVW010000164.1 GCA_949291395.1 uncultured Oscillospiraceae bacterium
CACGGCCCGGCAGGGGCCCCGGTGGCCCAGATCGTGCCAGCGCAGCGCCACGATGCCGCAGCCGCTGCACAGATCCACCGCCGGCTCGTCCCGCCGGGGGCGGCAGAAGCCGGACAGCAGCATGGCATCGGTGCCGAACCGGTGGTTTTTGCTGATAAAGACTCTGGTTCCATTATACAAAGTTTCGGCAGAATGTTCCATAGACAACGCTCCCAATGTGGTGAGAAAAAGCGGAAAACACATGGCTTTTGCTCCTGAGCAAACAACAAAAAAGCGGCGGGCCAAAAAGCTCCGCCGCTTTTCTTTGTTTGGGTCAGTGCAAAAAGGGATCAGCCCTCTTCGATCGCACCAACAGGGCAAGCGCCAGCGCAGGTACCGCAGGAAATGCAGGTATCAGCATCGATCACAAACTTGCCTTCGCCCTCGCTGATAGCGCTGACAGGGCACTCGCCGGCACAGGTGCCGCAGGAAACGCAAGAATCGTTGATAGAGTAAGCCATGTTCAATCTCTCCTTTTTCTCTGCACTTTTTGTTTTGCAACGGCGCTTGGGCCCCATCCGTGCAGAGAATGCGGCGCGCCTGAAAGGACGATGGCCCTTTCTTTCGTTTATTGTAGCATAAATTTGTAAAAGTTCAAGTAGTTGCCGGATTTTTCGAATCAGTTCTGGTCCGGGTCCGGGGCCTTGGGAGCCCGTTTACCGCCCCGCAGATACACGCACTCGCTGCGGCGGAAATACTTGGGCGCCAGGGCCTCGTTCAGCGGGCGCACCTTGAGCATGCCGCTCACCGGGTTGGCTTCCACCACCACGCCCTCAAACTCCGGCGTTCTCACCACGCTGCCGGTCATGGGGGTGATGCTGTTCAGGTATTCGTAGGCTTTCTGCTCGTAGGCCAGGCAGCACATCAGCCGCCCGCAGCTGCCGCTGATCTTGGTGGGGTTCAGGCTCAGGCCCTGCTCCTTGGCCATCTTGATGCTCACCGGCTGGAAATCCTTCAAAAACCGGTTGCAGCAGAAGGGCTGGCCGCAGATGCCAAGGCCGCCCAGCATCTTGCTCTCGTCCCGCACGCCGATCTGCCGCAGCTCGATGCGGGTGTGGAACACGCTGGCCAGGTCCTTTACCAGGTCACGGAAGTCGATGCGGCCGTCCGCCGTGAAATAGAACACGATCTTGGTGCGGTCCAGGTTGTACTCGGCTTCCACCAGCTTCATCTCCAGCTTGTGGGCGGCGATGCGCTGCACGCAGATGTCAAAGGCGGTCTTTTCGTCCGCCCGGTTCTTTTCCATCCGGCGCACGTCCACGGCATCCGCCATGCGCTTGACCGCTTTCAGCTCCCGCACCACCTGGCTGTCCGGGATGTCCTTGGGGCCGGCCACCACCTCGCCGCACTCGGTGCCGCGGGCGGTCTCCACGATCACATAGTCGCCTGTTTTGATGTCCAGGCCCGCCGGGTCAAAATAGTAGGCCTTTCCGCCGGCCTTGAAGCGTACAGAAATCACTTTTTTCATGGGTCGGTCCTTTGCTTGGCCCTGCCGTTCCGGGGCCGGGTGTCACATCCTCCGCCCACGGCTGGTTTTCGGGGGAGGGGAATCAGGGAAAAACGCCCGCCGCAGCCCGTAAAGCCGAGGTCGGCTAAGGGGCAGGGCAGGTCACCGGACGAGCCGGGCTGCCAGCACGGTGAGCAGCAGCTTCTGGTTCAGGTTCCGGTCCATATGTTGCAGCGCCTCGCCGCACTGGCTGACGGTGCGGG
>CASEVW010000165.1 GCA_949291395.1 uncultured Oscillospiraceae bacterium
CCACATGGTGTTTGTACAACCTATGCGGAGAAAGGGCGGATTATGAGAAGAAAGGCGTTTTTGGGAAAAGAGGGTTACAAGACAGTGGCCCCGGCCTCCAGCCGCCGCAGCGCTTTGGTGGCCCGGCGGATCATCAGGCAGGCCATCACCAGCACCGTGATGCAGACGGCCGCCCCGCTGCTGGCAGTCATGATGGGGCGAAGATAGGCATCCTCCGGGGTGCTGAAAGCCGCCAGCATGGCGGTCTCCAGCGACAGCATGGACACCAGGGCCGCCGCCAGGTTGACGGCTTTTGCCGCACTGAACACCGGGCTGCCCGCCCGGCGGGAGCGGGCCGTCTGCACAATGGCCATGGTAAAGGTAAAAAAGGTGTAGGCGGCCATGGCAATGGCGGCGATGGGCGGATAAAACGCGCCCTTGCCCCGGTAGACGATGTAGAACACCATGGTGAACAGCGCCAGGGTCATCACCAGCAGCAGCGCCCCGCACCGCCGGTAGATGCGGTATTCCCGTGGCTTGTTGCTGCCCAGGGGACTTTTGCGGGTCTCCCGCCACAAAGAAAACCGCAGGATGGCCAGCAGGGCGTAATACCCGGCCAGAGAATAGGACCAGGCGGAGTTTTGCCGCAGGCCCAGCCAGAGCTGCATGCCCGCATAGCCGGTGTTGATGGCCAGGGAAGCGGTCAGGGACCGGGTGGTGCGAAAGCCGGCATCGGAAAAATAGCGGGTCAGGTATTTGTTGCTCTGCCGCAGGCTTTTTGCGCCCCGCCACACCGCGGGCAGCCGCAGGCAGACGGCCACAAGGGCGTAGGCGGAAAAGGCGTAGGCCCCATACTCCAGGGCGGGCGGCACCGCAGCGGCGGTGAACACATAGCAAAGAAGCCCTGCCGCCGCCAGTGCCAGCAGGACCAGCACCGGGGCGCAGGGAAAGAACAGCTTTTTACAAAATTGCAGAAAACGCCGCATGGGACCTCCGTTTTCTCAAACAGCGGGTTTGGCCGCAGACGGGCGGCGAAAAGGCTTGCTCACCGGCGGGCATTGGGGGCGTGGGCGGCGGCGTTTTGCTGCAAGCGTTCTTTGGCCTGCTCCACCGTTTCGCCCTCGTGGGTGAAAAAGTGCCGCACAAAGGTGTCGCATACCGCGGCAAAGCCTTCCACCACGCCGGTCTCGATGGCTTTGTAGCCATTGACTGCACCGTCTTCGATCTTTTTGTATCCGTTTACCAGGGTGCGGGCGATCTTGTCGTTTGCGTCTGCCAAAGTGAATGCTGCCATATTGTATCATCCTCCTGAATGTCGTTGTGTATATCGGACGTTACAAGGATACAGCGGCTTTGTTTCAAAATGTTTCCCGGAATGTTTGAGAAATATTAAAACGGCGGGACCCTGCAAAAGGCACGGCCCGCCGGATGTTTTTATTTGTATTATAAAGCGCCTTTGGGCGCGGGGCAAGGCCGGGGCAGGGCAAATGGTCGCAGAATAAACAACTTTTGAGTAGCTTTAATGTTCAGAAAAGGGAAAAGAGAGTGGTTTTTCACTTTTGCTGCAAAAAGTTTAATGTGGCTTTAAACAAAAAAGGTGCGCTCAATTTGTTGGAATTGCCAAGAAAAACCCCCTTGACGCTTTTGTAACAATTGTGTACAATCTAAACTTGTAAAAATCAAACGAACACAGGTGCCGCTTTTGCGGTGAAAAGGGAAGCAGGTCAGAATCCTGCGCGGTCCCGCCGCTGTGATGGACGAGCTGCCGTAGCATGCCACTGAACGCCTCTTGCGTTTGGGAAGGCACGGCCAGCGTTGACGCCTAAGCCAGAATACCTGCCTGTGTACGCTGAATGGCTTGCTGACGATGGATCGGCACAGCCATGGTTTCGCTGTACCGAAATGGAAGAGCAGGACCGTGAGCTGTTGCGCCGCGGTCCTGCTCTTTTTTGCGTCGGGGGCAAGCCGGTACGGAGGGAGCAAGGCAAGATGAAACAGCTTTGGGAACAGGGTCTGGGGGAGAAGGGCGAATTTGCGGCCTGCCACCCGCTGGTGAACGCGCTGTTCTTTTTTGCGGCGGCGGGCATCACCATGTTTTCCATGTCGCCGGCGTTTTTGGCGCTGTCGCGGGCGGCGGCGCTGGGCTACCAGCTGGTGCTGGGCGGCCGCCGGGCGCTGGCGGGGTACGGCTGGTCGTCGGCGGTGATCGTGGCGGTGATGTGCCTGGTGAACGGCTTTTTCAGCCACGACGGCCAAACGGTGCTGTTCTACATCAACAGCAACCGCATCACGGTGGAGGGCTTTTTGTACGGGGCTTGGTCCGGCGTGATGCTGGCGGCGGTGGTGGCCTGGTTCGGCTGCTTTGGCCGGGTGATGACCGGCAATCGCATCATCTATCTGTTCGGCCGCCTTGCCCCGGTGTGCGGGCTGGTGGTGTCCATGATCTTCCGCTACATCCCCCTTTTGCGCCGCCGGTTCGAGGTGATCCACGCGGGCCAGCGCTGCATGGGCAAGACCGCGACTGGCCCGGTGGGCAAAGCCCGGCAGCGGGTGAAGGAGGGTTCGATCCTGGTGGCCTGGTCGCTGGAAAGCTCCATTGAAAGCTCGGACTCCATGGCGGCCCGGGGCTATGGCCTGAAAGGCCGCACCAGCTTCCATCTGTTCCGCCTGTCCCGGCGGGACGTGACGCTGCTGGCGGTGATGGGCGCTTTGTGCCTGGCGATGGGCGTGGGCATCGGGCTGGGCTGCACCGATATGTATTACTACCCGGTGCCGGTGTGGCCAGACTGGGGCCGCCAGGCCCCCTGGCTCATTTGCTTTGGCGTGTTTTTGGCGCTGCCTTTCGGGATCGATCTTCAGGGAGAGTTGAAATGGAAACGATACGAGTTGAACAGCTGAGTTTTCGCTACCCGCTGGCCCAGGGCCCGGCGCTGGACAAGGTGGACCTTACGGTGGAGCCGGGAGAGTTTTTGCTGATCTGCGGCCGATCCGGCTGCGGCAAGAGCACCCTGCTGCGCCAGCTGAAAAAGGAGCTGATGCCCTACGGCCGCCGGGAGGGCCGGGCGCTGTACGGGGATACCCCCATCGGCCAGCTGCCGGACCGGCAGAGCGCCGCCCGCTTCGGCTTTGTGATGCAGAACCCGGACAGCCAGCTGGTGACCGATAAGGTGTGGCACGAGCTGGCCTTCGGGCTGGAGAACCTGGGCCTGCCGGTGGGGGCCATCAAGCGGCGGGTGGCCGAGATGGCCAGCTATTTCGGTATTCAGGAATGGTTCCGCCGCCCGGTGTGCGAACTGTCCGGTGGGCAGAAACAGCTTTTGAACCTGGCTTCGGTGATGGCCATGCAGCCGGAAGTGCTGCTGCTGGACGAGCCGGCCTCCCAGCTGGACCCCATTGCGGCCAGCGAGTTTTTGCAGACCATTTACAAGATCAACCGGGAGCTGGGCACCACGGTGCTGCTGTCTGAACACCGGCTGGAAGAGGTGTTCCCGCTGGCGGACAAGGTGGCGGTGATGGAAAACGGCAGGATCGCCGCTTTCGGCACGCCCCGCCAGGTGGCCCAGACTCTGCGGGACTGGCCCGGCGGGCCTCATCCTATGTTCCAAGGGATGCCGGCGGTGATGCGCATCTTCCAGGACGCATCCCCCACGCCGCCCCTTACCCTGCGGGAGGGGCGGCTGCGGCTGGCGGAGAAGATGCGGGGCGCGAACCTGCCCGAGCCGGAAACAGAACTTCCGGCAAAGGAGCCGCTGCCCGGCAAGAGCGTCCCCGCCGCCGAAGCCGCCGTGGAACTGAAAGACGTCTGGTTTGCCTACCAGCGAGGCGCCGAGCCCGTTTTGCGGGGCCTGAATTTACAGGTGCGCCGGGGCGAGTGGCTGTCGGTCCTGGGCGGCAACGGCGTGGGCAAGAGCACGGCGATGAAAGCCGTCTGCGGCCAGGTGAAGCCCTGGCGGGGCAAGGTGCTGGTGGACGGCCTGGACACGGCGAAAACCAGCGACCGGGAGCTGTTTTCCGGCCGTCTGGCCCTGGTGCCCCAGGACCCGCTGGCCCTCTTCACCGAGATCACGGTGGAAGAGGAGCTGTACGAGGGCATCAGCCACCTGCCATTGCCGGAGGAGGAAAAACTGCGCCGGGCCGAAGCGATGCTGCACACCATGGAGATCAGCCACTTGCAGGGGCAGAACCCTTATGATCTTTCCGGCGGCGAGCAGCAGCGGCTGGCCATCGGCAAGGTGCTGCTGGGCGGGCCGAAGATCCTCTTGCTGGACGAGCCCACCAAGGGCCTTGATCCCTTTTTCAAAAAGACGCTGGGTGGCATTTTAAAGCGCCTCCAGCAGGAGGGGCTGACCCTCTGCGTGGTGAGCCACGACGTGGACTTCTGCGCCGAATACAGCGACCGGTGCGCGTTGTTCTTTGACGGGGAAGTGGTGTCGGAGGGGGAGCCCCGCAGTTTTTTTGCGGGCAACCGGTTCTACACCACCACCGCGAACCAGCTGGCTCGCCGCTGGCGGCCGGAGATCATCACCTGTGAGGAGGCGCGGCAATGGCTGAACCAGCGGAACTGACCCACTACGAGGCCGCCGCCCGCAAGCGCCGCCGGGTGGCGGCCGGGATGATCCTTCTGGCCATCCCGGCGGTGATGGCGGTGTTCGTGGTGCTATTAAAACAAAAGTATTACATGCCGGTGAGCGTTTTGATCCTGGCGCTCACCATCTGCCCCTTTTTCATGGTGTTCGAGCGGCGCAGGCCCCGGGCCAGAGAGGTGGTGCTCATCGCCATGATGTGCGCGCTGACCACCGCCAGCCAGGTGGTGCTGCACGTGTTCCTGCCGGTGCAGATCGGCACCGCGCTGGTGATCCTATCCGGCATCTCCCTGGGGCCGGAGGCGGGGTTTTTGATCGGGGCGCTGTCCCGCCTGGTGTGCAATTTTTACATGGGCCAGGGCCCCTGGACCCCCTGGCAGATGTTCTGCTGGGGCATCCTGGGCTTTTTGGCGGGCCTTGCCTTTCAGAAAGACGGGGCGGAAAAACTGCATTCCCGCCGGTTCACGGTGGTGGCCGGGCCGGTGCTCACCATGGTGCTGGCCCTGGCGGCGGCCTGGCTGGCCTGGTTGGTCTGGCCCGGCGAGGACACCAGCTTTTTCGGCTGGCGGCTGTATCTGTTTGGGGCGCTGGGCCTTTTGGCCGGAGTGCTGGTGCAGCGCAAGCGCCTGCCGGCGGACAGTTTGACCCTGACCCTGTTTACCTTTTTTACCACGTTCGTGATCTACGGCGGCATCATGAACGTAAGCGCCATGATCTCCAGCGCCCCGCTGCCCGGCAGCGGCGGCATCAGCTGGGGCGCGCTGCGCCTTTTGTATCTTTCGGCAGTGCCCTATGACCTGTACCACGCGGCCACGGCGGCCCTGTGCGTGTTTTTGCTGGGCGAGGGGATGATCCGAAAGCTGGAACGCATCAAGATCAAATACGGCATTTATCGCTGACGGGAGGAAAACGGATTATGAATGAGGAATTGCGGGCGAAGGTGCGGCGCAAAAAACGGCGCGCGGCCCTGGTCGCCCTGGTGCTGGCCCTGGCGGCGGCTGTGGTGTTCACCGGCATGAAGCTGGAACGGGCGGACTACACCGGCGTGCTGAAAGACACGGTGAAGGAGGCCGGCGCCCTGCTGGAGGAGTGCACCGCTTTGCGGGGCAACGGGCTGGGCCAGTACGCCCCTTACACGTTACAGGAATTTGAGGGTCAGATCGCCCAGGCCCAGGCTGTGCTGGACGACCCCGGCAGCCAGTACACCGCCAAGCAGACCGCCTACGAGACGCTGACGGCCCAGATCGGCCAGATGAAACAGGCGGCAAACCGCCAGGTGGTGAGCGCCGACGAGATGAGCGCTTTGCAGGCCGGCGGCGAGGACGGCGAGTATACCGTGGAATGGGACGGCGGCGAGACCGATGTGTACATTGCCGCCGATTCCATCACCAGCCCGGCGGACGTGAACCTGGCCATCGGCCGGGGAACGAATCTGCCGGTGCTGCAGGCCAGCCGGGATGCCGCCGGGCTCACCGGCCCGCTGTTCAGCCTGTACCATGACGGCAGCTTTGGGGCCCAGCTGACCCTGCGGCTGCCGGTGGAGGGCGGCGAGAGCACCGGCGCTTTGTACCGGTACGACCAGGCGGGCGGCCGCCTGGTGCTGGAAACGGACAACATCCCGGTGCAGCAGGGGATGGCG
>CASEVW010000166.1 GCA_949291395.1 uncultured Oscillospiraceae bacterium
CGGAGAGGTACAGCCGGTCCGGAAGGCCCAGCTCCGCCGGCGGCGCGGGGGCAAATTCCAGCGCGCCGGTCGCACAGTCGTATTCAAACAGCAGGGTATCGCTGAATTCATTCAAGATCGCCACCGCGTCCATTAAGATCGCCTCCCGTAACACAAAAAAGGGAGCCGGGGCATCCGCTACGCCGCCCCGGCCGCTCCCATGCTTGTTATTGTATTTATTATAATAAGGGGCAAAGCGCTAAATAAGGGGAAATATGGGGAGAAAAAACGAAAAAAAGGCAGGATCTGCTCGAAATCGGAGACTTTGCGGGGACAGGCGGAAAAGTGTTCGCCTATTGGGAACAGTTCTTGCGGCGCAGCGACAAAAAAGCGGGCGGGGGCGCTTTTTCTCTTGACGAACCGAAGCCGCCGCTTTAATATTAGATGTATTACCGGCAAAAACGCTCCCCGCCAGCGGGGCAAAAAAAACGGCGGCGCAGCCAGCGTCGCAGTAAGGAGTAAAAGATGAAAAACAGTGAGAAGAATTTTGAAACCATCGTGGCGCTGTGCAAAAACCGGGGTTTTGTGTACCCGGGCAGCGAGATCTACGGCGGCCTGGCCAACAGCTGGGACTACGGCCCCCTGGGCGTGGAGTTCAAGAACAACGTGAAAAAGGCTTGGCTGAAAAAGTTCGTGCAGGAGAACCGCCTGAACGTGGGCCTGGACGCCGCCATCATCATGAACCCCCAGACCTGGGTGACCACCGGCCATGTGGCGGGCTTCTCCGACCCCCTGCTGGACTGCAAGAGCTGCAAGGCCCGCCACCGGGCCGACAAGCTGATCGGCGAGGCGCACCCCGAGGTGAACGTGGACGCCATGAGCTTTGAAGAGATGGACGCTTTCATCACGGAGCACGAGGACGTGGTCTGCCCGGTGTGCGGCAAGCACGACTTCACCCCCATCCGCAAGTTCAACCTGATGTTCAAGACCGCCATCGGCGTGACCGAGGATTCCTCCAGCACCTGCTACCTGCGGCCCGAGACCGCCCAGGGCATCTTTGTGAACTTTGCCAACATCCAGCGCACCACCCGCCGCAAGCTGCCCTTCGGCGTGTGCCAGGTGGGCAAGGCCTTCCGCAACGAGATCACCCCCGGCAACTTCACCTTCCGCACCCGTGAGTTTGAGCAGATGGAGTGCGAGTTCTTCTGCAAGCCGGACACCGACCTGGAGTGGTTCGCCTACTGGAAGGACTTCTGCAAGAACTGGCTGCTGAGCCTGGGCATCAAGGAAGAGAACCTGCGCCTGCGGGACCACGAGCCCGCCGAGCTGGCCTTCTACTCCCGCGCCACCACCGACATCGAGTACGCCTTCCCGTTCACCGACTGGGGCGAGCTGTGGGGCATTGCCGACCGCACCAACTACGACCTGGGCCGCCATCAGGAGGCCAGCGGCAAGAGCTTGGAGTACTTCGATCCGGACACCAACGAGCACTACATCCCCTACGTGATCGAGCCCTCCCTGGGCGCCGACCGCGTGGCCCTGGCCTTCCTGTGCGAGGCTTACGACGAGGAAGTGCTCACCGACGACAAAGGCAAGGAGGACAAGCGCGTGGTGCTGCGCCTGCATCCCGCCCTGGCCCCCTACAAGGCCGCCGTGCTGCCCCTGTCCAAGAAACTCAGCGACAAGGCCATGCCCATCTGGCAGGAGCTGAGCAAGTACTTCATGGTGGACTTTGACGAGACCGGTTCCATCGGCAAGCGCTACCGCCGTCAGGACGAGATCGGCACCCCCCTGTGCATCACCGTGGACTTTGCCACCTTCGGCAGCGACACCGAGGAAGGCGACGGCTGCGTGACCATCCGTGACCGGGATACCATGGAGCAGGTGCGCCTGCCCATCAGCGAGGTCAAGGCTTACATCGAGAAGAAGATCGAGTTCTAAAGCGATGCTCTGAGGGACACCAAACGCACGCCCCGTGCTCTGCACGAGGGATGCTTATTGGTTTCCCCCAGTACCCTTTTCCGGCGAAAAACGCCCCGATTTTGCGCACGAAGCACACAAAATCAGGGCGTTTTTCTGTCAAGGTGTCCCGACCCCCGGTACATGCCCGTGGCGCGGGACGGGATTTTTTGATGAGTTTTTGCTGCAAGCTGCGGGCGGGGCTTTTAAAGCCCCGCCCGTTTCGTTATAATAAGAAAAAATACTGCCTTTTTCAGAAAGAGAGGAACCAGGCAATGAACAAAGAGCTTTTGAAAAAATATGCCGAATTCACCGTGCAGGTGGGCGTGAACGTGCAGAAGGGCCAGACCCTCATCATCCGCTGCCCCATCGAGGGGGCCGAGTTCGGCCGGGCCTGCATGGAGGCCGCCCTGAAGGCCGGCGCCCGGGACGTGGTGATGCGCTATGAGGACGAAAAGGCCGCCCGCATCCGCATGGAACTGGGCGAAGAGGAAGCCCTGTGCGACGTGAAGCCCTACGAGCTGCGCAGCTATCTGGACTACGCCGAGAGCGAGGGCGGCTGCTGCATGCTGGCCATCCACGCCTCCGACCCGGAGATCTACAAAGGGCTGGACAGCGGCAAGCTGAACCGGGTGTCCCTGGCAAAGCGGGCCGCCATGAAGGAGTGGCAGGAGTACACCATGAAGGACCGGGTACAGTGGTGTGTGGTGGCCATCCCCACCCCCGCCTGGGCGGTCACGGTATTTCCCGGGGAAAGTGAAGAAGAGGCCCAGGAGAAGCTGTGGAAGGCCATCTTCGACGTGTGCCGGGTGAGCGGCGGCGACCCGGTGAAAGAGTGGAAGGCCCACGTGGCCAAGACCAGCGCCTGCCGGGACAAGCTCAACGCCATGGAGCTGGAGAGCATTCGGCTGCAGAGCGCCAACGGCACCGACCTGACCGTGGGCCTGGCGGAGGGCCACACCTGGGAGGGCGCTTGCAGCAAGGCCGAGAACGGGGCGGTGTTCATCGCCAACGTGCCCACCGAAGAGGTGTTCACCGCGCCCCACCGGGAGCGGGTGAACGGCGTGGTCAAGGGCACCAAGCCCTATGTGTACAACGGCCAGCTGATCGAGGGCTTCTCGGTGACCTTTAAGGACGGCGTGGTGGTGGAGCATTCCGCCGAGAAGAACGCCGAGCTGCTGGGCCAGCTGCTGGACAGCGACGAGGGCGCCCGCCGCATCGGCGAGATCGCCCTGGTGCCCGCTTCCAGCCCCATCAACCGCAGCGGCCTTTTGTTCTACAACACCCTGTTTGACGAGAACGCCGCCTGCCACATCGCCTTTGGCGCGGGTTATCCCACCACCGTCAAGGGCGGCGCCGCCATGACCACCGAAGAGCTGCTGGCCTGCGGCGTGAACGATTCCGCCATCCATGAGGACGTGATGGTGGGCAGCGAGGACATGACCATCACCGGCCTGACCAAGGCCGGCGAGACTGTGGTGATCTTTAAGGACGGCGAGTGGGCCATCTAACGCCCGGGTATTCCACAAAAAGCGGCGGCCCCGGTGGAAAACCGGTGCGCCGGCCAAAAAGCCGAGGCCGGGCAAGGAAGCTTCCTTACTCGGACTCGGCTAAAGGGGACAGACGTTATGAGCGAATGGGAAGAACAGCTGCGCCGCCCCGCCGGGGCGGATGTGTTCCGGGTGCTGGCGGCAGCCATGGTGGCGGCCTTCCACTTTTGGCAGCAAAGCTGGGTGGGAGGCGGTGCGCTGGACCATCTTCTGCGCAGCGGCGCCGCCTGAGTGGACGGGATGATCCTGCTGTCCGCCTTCTGCCTGTACCTGCCCTACGCCAACGCCCGGGCGGAAGGACAGCCCTTTCCCGGCTGCAAAGGCTTTTTGCGGCGGCGGGCGGTGCGCATCCTGCCCTCCTATTATCTGGCGGTGGCCGTCAGCGCCGGGGTGCAGATCGCCCAGCACGGGGCCGACCGGGACCTGTGGCTGGACATCGGGGGCCACCTGCTGCTGATCCCCACCCTTTTGCCCCAAAGCTATGTGTACTGCCGCATCAACGGCGCGCTGTGGACGGTGGGGGTGCTGGTGCTGTTTTATCTGGTGTTCCCGCTGCTGGCCCGGGCCTTTTGGGCCCGGCCCCTGGCGACTTTTGCGGCCCTTTGGGCGGCGCAGGAAGCGTATGCCCGCTGGTGGGCGATGCCCCTGCAGGGGGCAGACTACCAGATGCGCTTCAACCAGCTGCCCGCCTTTTTGGGGGTCCTGGGGCTGGGGTTCGCCGCGGCCTGGGCGGTGGCCGTGTGGGGCCGCCGGATGAACGGCCGCTGGCGGCTGCCCG
>CASEVW010000167.1 GCA_949291395.1 uncultured Oscillospiraceae bacterium
ACACCGACAACTTCAAGAGCGGCCGTCAGCTGGTGCACCTGCTGCTGGACGTGGTGAGCAAGGGCGGCAACCTGGCCCTGAACGTCGCGCCCCAGCCGGACGGCCTGCTGCCCGCCCGCGCCGAGCGCTCGCTGCGGGAGATGGGCGCCTGGCTAAAGCTGTTCGGCCAGGGCATTTATAACACCCGCATCTGTGCCCCTTATTTTGAGGACCGGCTGTTCTACACCCGCACCGACGAGCACGCCTACGCCTTCTATGCCTACGATGAGGTGCCCGTTCTGCCGGCTAAACTCACCCTGCACCTTCCCCAGCCGGTGGCTGCGGTGCGCTTTATGCGCACCGGCCAGAGCCTGCGGTTCCGCCAAAACGGCGACACGGTGACCCTGGATCTGGAGTGCCTGCCCATGGGCGGCGCTTTCTATGCAGAAGGTTTTGTGCTGGACTTCGCCTGATCTTTCTCTGCCATCAAAAACAGCCGGTCTGCAAGCCCCCCTTTTGCAGACCGGCTGAAAAGAAAAAACCAAGCGCACGGCGGCCTTTGGCTTCCGTGCGCTTGGTTTTTTCTGTTAGAACGACTTGCCCGTATCCTGGCAGACAGCGATGCTGGCCTGCGCCTGAAAATGGCCGTCCTCGGCCTGCACCGTCAGCACAGGACCTTCGCCCGCCTGCACCACAGCCAGTGCCTCGCCATAGTAGGTGTCGGTCTCTTCGCTGAGGAAACTGCGGGTCTGGTAGGGGCAGCCGCTGCCCGTGCCCAGCAGCCTGCCGCCTTCCACCGTGACCCGCACCACGCCCCGCCCCAGGGGTTTGGTGATGCCGGCCTCGTCGGTGTAGCGCAGCCGCAGATAGCACAGCCCGCCGGGCCGCACCTGCAGCTGCTCTGCCTCCAGCCGCAGTTCGGTGTGGGCACTAGCGGTGGTCAGGCTGCGGCGGCCCAGCTCCCGGCCCGCTTCGTCGTAGGCCACGGCAGTGACCGTGCCGTCCTCATACCGGCAGGAAAAGCGGGCCAGGCAGTCGTTTTTCAGCCGCTTTTCCCCCGCTTTTTTGCCGTTGATCCACAGCTCTACCCGGGCGGCCCGGGCATAGACCTCCACGTCGGCCTTGCTGCCCGCGCATCCCCGCCAGCTCCAGCTGTCGGTGGCGTTGGTCATCTTCCAAGCCGAGGGGGAATGCTTGTCGCCGGTGTGGTTCACCGGCCGCACCGCAATGTAGGGGCCGGGATCCTGTTCCAGCGCCACACGGGTATACAGCGCTTCGCCCAGGGGCTTGCCGGTCAGGTCGATGCGGCCGGACCCGGCCGACACCCAGCCCACGCCGCCGTCGAACCGGGGCGCATAGTCGCTGTATTCCCAAGAACCGATGGCCACCTCGCCCAGGTAATCCATGCCGGCCCACACAAAATCGCCCAACAGCCGGGGTTCCGCCTTGGCCAGCTCCATAAACTGGTAGGCATCGCTGCAAAAGGTCTCGCTGCCCAGGATCAGCCGCTGGGGATATTTTTTCAGATCGTGGCGGTAGCGCAGGATGCCGTAATTGTAGCCGGCCACGTCCATGTTGGCAAAGGCTTCCCGGGTCTTCACGTCGCACCCGTGCAGGGTGGCGCCCCGTTTCATAAAGCCCGCCCCCATCAAACCGGCCAGATCGTTGAAAAACTTGCTGCCCACCGAGGCGGTCTTTTTCGCTTTCTCCCCTGCCTGCCGGCGCTTTTCGGCCCGGGCGGCCTCCTTTTTGGCCTTTTTGTCACTATACACCCCAAAGCCGATGGAGCTGAGGAAGTTGAAAAAGATATTCACCCCGCAGGTCACCGGGCGGCTGTCGTCCAGGCTGTGCAGATAGCCGGTCATCTCGCCGGTGAGGGCGATGCCCTTGGGCTGAGCAGTCTCGGACACCTCGTTGCCGGTGGAATACAGCACCACACAGGGGTGGTTGTAATCTTTGTCCACCATGTCCGCCAGGTCCTGCTTCCACCAGTCCATAAAATAGTCCACATAGTCGTGTTCGGTCTTGTGGATGTACCAGTGGTCGATGTATTCGTCCATCACCAGCATGCCCAGCCGGTCGCAGGCATCCAGCAGCGCTTTGGAGCAGGGATTGTGGGCACTGCGCAGGGCATTGTAACCGTTTTCTTTCAGCAGCCGCACCCGGCGCTCCTCCGCCTCGGGGTAACAGCAGGCTCCCAGCACGCCGTGGTCGTGGTGGACACAGGCCCCTTTCAGGATCACCCGCTTGCCGTTGAGCAGCATCCCCTGCCCGCCCCATTCCAGGGTGCGCAGGCCGAAGGATACCTTCTCCTCGTCTTCTCCAAACATCACCCGGCAGGTGTACAGGTTGGGCTCTTCCAGGCTCCACAGCTTGCCGCCGGGCACCGTGAGGGTGGCTTTGGCGGTGCCATCGCTGTATACCGTTTCCTCCGCAGCCGTGCCACCCGCAGCGTCCAGCAGCTGGAGGGTGACAAGGCCCGAGCCCACCGTGCGCACCTGCGCCTCCACCGTGGGCGGATCCAGCGACACGGTGCGCAGCTTCACCCCGTTTTGGGGGATGTGCCGGTAGGGTGCGGTCCACAGGGTGACCGGCCGGTAGATGCCAGCACCGGAATACCAGCGGCTGTTGGGCTGATCCGCGTTGCGGGCGATGACCTCCAGCCGGTTCTCGCCGCCGTAGTGCAAAAGATCGCTCAGATCCAGGTAGAAATTGGTGTAGCCGTAGGGCCGGAAAAGCCGTTTGACCCCGTTCACCCAGACCTCGGCGTTGTGATAAACGCCCTCGAATTCCAGCACCAGCGCCCGGCCCTTCCACTGATCAGGCACATAAAAGGTCTTGCTGTACTGATAGTCGCAGCCCTCGTACCAGCCGGTGTTGATGCCGCCTGCCGCAGTCTCCCGGCGCGGTTCGCCCAGCATGGCATCGTGGGGCAGGGTCACGGGGGCGCCGGGGCCCTCTTCCGTCAGCCGCCGCCAGTTCCATCCGGTGTTAAAATCCAATGCTTTCATCTGCTTTGTCCTTTCTTTCGGCGCCGCTTTGGCATTTACGGGCCGCATCAAATATGGTATAACCAATGAAGAGCGCCCGCAAGGGGCGATATGTGAGGGGGTTATCGCATGATCCGATTGATCGTGAGCGACATTGACGGCACGCTGCTGCCCTATGGGCAAAAGCAGCTGGACCCGTCGGTCTTTTCCTTGATCCACCGCCTTTCCCAGAAAGGCATCCGTTTCTGCCCCGCTTCCGGGCGGCAGTTCCATTCCCTGCGCAGCCTGTTCGGTCCGGTGCAGGACGAACTGTGTTACCTGTGCGAAAACGGGGCGATCCTGTACGGCCCCGGCACCGAGGGAACCGCACAGATCCTGGGCAAGACCGTGATGGGCCGCGCCCCGGCCATGGCGCTGATCCAGGCGATCCTGGATCTGGAGGGCTGCGAGGTGCTGATCTCCGGCGCGAACCGCAGCTATCTTTGCCGGTGTGCGGATTCCTTTGTGACCCGCATGCGGGACGGCACCGGCAATCATGTACAGCTGGTGCAGGACCCTGAGGAGATCCCGGAGGAGATCATCAAGGTGTCCGCCTACTGCCCGGCGGGCCCCGCCCTGCCGGAAAAAGCCCTGGGCCAAACCTGGTCCAGCATGTTCCGCATGGCGGTGGCCGGGGCGGAATGGCTGGACTTTACCCTGGCGGACAAGGGCGTGGGCCTGCGGCAGCTTTGCGGCGCACTGCACATCCCGCTGGAGGATACCCTGGCCTTTGGCGACAACTGGAACGACCTACCCATGTTGGAAGCCGCCGGGTACCCCTATCTGATGGACAGCGCAGATCCTCAGCTGGCGGCCCGCTTTTCCCGGCAGTGCGCCAGCGTGCCCGCCGTGCTGGAACATCTGCTCAGAACGGGCTGCCTTCCCAACGGGTGAGCCGGCTGGCATAAGCAGACCAGCTGTAGCTCAAGCAGTAGCGGTCGTAGGCTTCGGCGGGCACCGCGATCTGGCAGGACGAGCCTTCCAGCAGGGCTTGGCCCACCAGCAGCCCGGCGGGATCGGTGTGCAGCAGGGTCACCTGTTCCAGCGCGGGGCAGCCTTTGAACGCGCCGTCCGGCAGGGCGGTGATGTTGGGCTGGATCACCAGTTGTTCCAGCCCCTCCGCCCCGCCCAGCGCACCGGCGGAAAATCCGGTGACCGGCTGGCCCTGCCAGCGGCTGGGAAGGATCAGCCGGCGGCGTTCTTTTGCTTCTTCGGTGATGCCGGTGATCTGCCAGCCGCCGGAGACCTGCTGATAGACAAAGCAATCTGCGTCCCGGTCGTCCCCCTGATAGCTTTGGGGCTGTTCCAGCGCCGGCATATCCACCCGGGGCTCTTCGGTGGGGCTTGTATCCCCCAGCATCGCTTTGATATCCCGCGCCAGCAGGCAGGTGAACACCTGCCTGCCTTTTTCGTTTAAATGGAAATTCGTGTCGTAAAACCAGCCCGCTTCCATGGTGCTGGTGTGGGGGCTTCCCGCCAGCTCACAGTCCAACCTTGCCCGCAGGGCGCCACAGTAGGCGTCCGGGTCGCTGCCCGGCTCCACCGCCGCCCCGTTCATGGGCGGAAAATGATACCACACCGTTGCGCCCGCCTGCTCTGCCTGGCGGGTGTATTCGTTTACCATGGCGCAGAATCCCTGCCCCAGCAGCGCCGGGTCAAAGGAGACGGGCATGGTGGGGTCCACGCCGCCGGGCATGCAGTTCGCCTGGCAGAGTCCCGCCCGCAGGTTTCCCTGCTCGTCAAAGGACTCCCGCCGGTAGACCGGGGGCAGCTGGGGCCCGCCCTGAACAAAATAGGCCGCCTTGCCCGCCGCAAAGCGGGGAAACTGGCCGATCAGCACGCCCAGATCCTGCCACCGGGCACAGCGGAGCAGGCCGAACGCTCCATCCGCCGCCTGCCACAGGGCCTCCGCTCCCAGATAGTCCGAAAGGCTCTGGGCCTGCTGCTCCGGCATCAGGATCACCAGGTCCCCTTGCCGCAGCTGCCCCTGGGAAAGGTCCAGCATGGGGCGGGTGCCCAGTGCGGCATACATGCCGAAATTGACCACCTCATATTGCGGCAGCAGCTCTTCCAGCTGTGCGCCATCCACCCCAAAGGCGGCGGCGCTGCCCCCCACCAGGATCAGCCGCGGCTTTTCCGAAGGCTGCTGCAGCAGGGCATACTTTGCCCGCAGCTCGCCCAAAAAAGATTCCTGGTATTGGCTGGGCAGCAAAAAGCCACAGACCAGCAGCACCAACGGGAGCAGGACCAGGCTGGCCAGTGCGGTAATGACGTATCGTTTCATGGTCATCCTCAAAACTGAAAATACAAAAAGGCGCTCTGCTGCCCGCTGGCCGCAAGGCCCAGCCAGGCGATGCCGGTGAGCAGCAGTGTGTAGAACAAGACCGGCGCGGTGCGGGCGGGGGCGTTTTCCGGCCAGTGCTCCGGCAGAAATCGGTAGACCAGCAGGGTCAGCGCCAGCTGGGCCAGGCCCGCCGGGCCCATTGCCTGCACGGCTGTGCTCACACCGGCCAGGCTCCAACCTGAGAACAGGCCGGTCACCAAGGCCGCCGCCTGAGTCAGGTCCTGCGCCCGGAACAGCACCCAGCCAAGGCCCACCACCGCAAGGGTCATTCCCCGGGCCAGCGGCCGGGGCAGTCGCACACCCCGTCTGCGGGCGATGTCCTCCGCCACCATGCACGCCCCGTGGAAGGCGCCCCACAGCACAAAATGCCAGGCCGCACCGTGCCACAAGCCGCTGGCCAGGAATACCAGCATGAGATTGCGCCAGCGGCACAGAGCCGAACAGCGGCTTCCCCCCAGGGGAATGTACAGGTAGTCGGTGAACCAGCCGGTGAGGCTGATGTGCCACCGCCGCCAGAACTCCCGCAAGGATGCCGCCCGGTAGGGATGGTCGAAGTTTTCCATCAGGCGGACCCCCAACAGGCGGGCCGCGCCGATGGCAATGTCAGAATAGGCGGAAAAGTCAAAATAGATCTGCAGGGCAAAGCAGGCGGTGGCCAGCAGGATCGCCGGGCCGCCCGGCTGGGCCAGGGCGTAGACCCCGTCCACAAAAGGGGCCAGCTGATCCGCCAGGACCACTTTTTTGAAGTATCCCCTTGCCAGCCGCCAGCCGCCCTGGCGCAGATCTTCCGCCGAAGGAAGCCCCAGCCGGTGCAGCTGCGGCAGCAGGTTGCCTGGCCGCTCGATGGGCCCGGCCACCAGCTGGGGAAAAAAGCTGATGAACAGCGCATAGTAGCCCAGGTGTTCCTCACAGGGAAAGTCTCCTCGGTACACGTCGATCACATAGGACAGGGTCTGAAAGGTGTAAAAGGAGATGCCCACCGGCAGCAGCAGCGAAAAGATGATCCACCGGCCTGTCACGAGCCAGCTCACCGAGCCCGCCGCAAAGGAGCCGTATTTGAACAAGCCCAGGCAGCCCAGGCACACTGCCCCGGCCAGAACCAGCCAGGCCTTTTTGGCCGCCGGGCGCTGTGCCCCGGCGATCTTTTTGGCGCACAGCCAGGTGATCAGGGTGGTACCCGCCAGCAGCACAAGGGTCCAGGGCGCAAAGATCCCGTAGAAAAAGTAGCTGGCTGCCAGCAGCTCCGCCCAGCGCCAGCGGGGCGGCAGCAGCCGGTACAGCACCAGCACCAGCGGGAAGAAGAGCACAAATTCCATTGCGGTAAAATTCATGGCTTACCCCTTCCCCAGAGGGTGGGGACTGCCGCTGCGGCCATCACCAGCACAAGCTGCTGGTATGTCAGCCCCTGGGCAAGGCCCGCCAGCACCGCCAGGGCAGCCAGCGGCATGGCCGCCAGCACAAGGCCGGCTTTCCAGCGGCTCAAAAGCCCCAGCAGCCCAGCAGCGGCCGCCAGCCAATAGCAGATCATCTTCCCACTCTCCTTTCGCTTATTCGCTTGCCTGCTCCCAGATGCCGTCCCGCTGCATCTGGGCTTTCAGGTCTTCCAGCACCTGGCGGGTGCGCGGCTCCACCCCTTCGGTGGACAGATGATTGTCGGTGCCGTAGAGGTAGCGCCCCGGCACCAGAGAATCCTCCAGGTCCGAGATCACCGGGATGTCCAGCGTTTGGCGAAAATATTCGTCCAGGGCCTTGCGTGCCTCGGGGGTGCTCTCGTCCGAGACGCAAAGCCGGTTGCGGGGGCTGTAGGTCATGTAGACGAAAACGCCCGCCTGCTGGAACTGCCGGTACATCCGGTTGGCCGGTTCGATGTAGAGCCACTGGGGAAAATCCTCCACCGTGTAGCCCACCTTGAGGCCATAGATCGGCTCATCGTCGGCGGCGTTGGGGCGGTACAGGACGTAATCCCCATATTCGTTGTAGCTGGGGGTATCCACCGGCTGGCCGTCCTCATCGTAGTCCGCCGGGCTCAGGCTGTAGGCACGGGGCGGCAGCCCGGCTTTTGTCTGCAGATATCCCTGCAGCGCCGAAAGCGCCCCGCTGCACCGGCGCAGATCCAGCCCGGCGGCAAGGTCGTAGTTGGATTCTACCATGCAGAAGAAGGCTTCGTCCAGTGCATCGGTGGTACAGAACTGCCGCTTGGCCGCGTCAAATTCCGGCGCCACCAGCAGGATGTCTCCCGGCTGCATGCACTGTTCGATCAGCATCAGCTGGGGGACGGCGTTGGTGTAGGCAAACACGCCCATGTTCACCACGTCGTAGCCTGCCAGCGCCTGGTCTAGCAGGGCGCTGTTGTAGCCAAAGCGGGTGGAGGAACCGGAAAACAGCACTAGTTTTTTTCGGTCCTTCAGCGCCAGCAGCCGGTCGAATTTATCCGCAAAGGTGTCGTAATAGCTGCCGCTGTACACCGGGGCTTCCCGTGCGTTCACGTACAGGGTGGTCAGCGCCTCGCAGCCGGAAAAACTGTGGTCGGTGATGGTCTGGATGTTGTCAAACAGGGTCAGCCGCTCCACCGCACAGTCCGCAAAGGCGTCCACCTCCACGGTGCGCAGGCTGTCCGGCAGGATCACCTGGGTGCAGCCCGCCCCGCGGAAGGCCCCGCTTTGGATGCCCACCACCGGCAGGCCGCCCAGCTGGCCGGGGATCACCAGGCGTTCCTCGCTGCCGGTATAGCCGGTGATCACCGCTTCGCCGTTTTGTGCGGTCCATTGAAAGCATTCCTCCGGGGTCCACCGGGCCCACTGGGCATAGAGCGTGCTGTTGGGGTGGGTGCGGCTGCCAAGCCCCACCCGCTGGCCGCTGCCGTCCGGCTGGGTGTTCCAGCTTTCCAGCGTGTAGCCCGGGCGGCAGAACAGCTCGCTGCCCAGGGCGGTGTTCACCCGCAGATGGCTTTGGGTCACCGGCAGCCGGACGGGCTCGTTCGCGTCGGCTCCGTCCAGCCGCTGGCCGCCGTTGGCGCAGTAGGCCAGGCTCCAGTCGCTTTGCCGTGCTTGCACCCGGACCACGGCGGAATAGCGCACGTTGTCCAGGGTGAGCCGCCAGCCCTCGGCGGTGCGGGTAAGCTGGGCGCCGGGGTAGTCGGCCCCGGTGAGGGTGTAGCCCTCCGCCAGGGCCAGCAGGAACTCGGCCCGGCCGCCCACCGGGGTCTCGGCGGTGGTCCTGCTTGCGGTGTAGGCATCGCTTGCTTCCAGCACAAGGCGGCAGACTGGCTCTGTTTGCGGCACAGCCCCGCAGGCCGTGAACAGCAGCGCCGCCGCAAGCGCCAGCAGACGGGCTTTCATTCCCCTTCCCCCTTTCTTTTGTCTTGTTGTAAACAGACCCAAACCCCGGAGGCATGGATGGGCCCTCCGGGGTTCAGGCTTGCAGGGCTTAGGCCTTGCGGATATTAAAATAGGAAGAAACGATGCCGATCACACAGGCGATCAGCAAAGCTGCCATGCTGACGATCGCGCTGGACAGGTCCGCCATGGTCTGCGCATTGTTCTCGAAGGTCATGATCGAGGCAATGCCGCTCACGCGGGAGCCGGTGAGGTTGATGAAGGCGACCATCAGCAGCACCGGGGCGGCCACCGCCGCCAGATCCAGCCAGACGGGCTGCTCCTGCTTGGACAATACCAGCAAGAGCACCTGAACCAGGATAGCGGCCGCCGTGCAGCCCACCACCACAGGGTTCACGCCCAGGTTTGCAAAATAATCGGTCCTTGCATTGATCATGTAAAAGACCAGAGCGACAACGCCGGCCACAAAGGACAGGCCCGTGGTATAAAAACCGATTCCATTCTGTTTCATAAAGGGGACCTCCTTACTGTTCCTTCTTTTTGGCGGCGCGCACATACATCACAGCGCTCAGCACGGTGAGTACACCAAAGGCCACGGTGGCGCCGGTGAGCACGTTGTCGTACCAGGTGCGCACGCTCACCAGCTGGCTGCTGCTGCTCATGCCGTCCAGCGCGTTGGAGTTGGCGATGGCGTAGTACTGCCAGGTCATGGCCTGCTTCAGGGCGGCCATCAGCTGAGCGTCCTGGCTCACGTTTTCCAGCGTCCAGTAGTCAAACTTTTCGGCCACCGCTTCCAGGGTGCTGTCGCCGGTGTTGCAGCTCATGGTGATGCCGTTCATCACAGCCTCTTTCAGCGAGGTGTACAGGGCATCCTGGATGAAGTCCTCGGTGGCCAGGCCTTGGAAGCCCCACTCGCCCCGCAAGATGTTCTGCAAAAGGCCGGTATGCGCGTTGGAGGTGGTGACGCCCACCCGGTTGTAAGCGGTCATGATGCCCAGAGCGCCCGCGTCTTCAATGATGGCCTGGGTGCCCCGCAGCTCGTTCTCACGGGCCTGCTGCTCGGTCATGAACACGCTGATGCCGGTGCGGTTGATCTCGATGTCGTTGAAGGCAAAGTGCTTGGGTGCGATGATCAGGCCGTACTCCTTGCCGCCCTCCACAAAGGCGCTGCCCTGGTAGGCGGTGAGCATGGCATCCTCAGAGTAGTACTCGTGGTTGCGGGCATTGTAGGGGGAGCGATGCAGGTTGTTGCCGCAGCCCCAATAGATGGTCAGGTTGCTCCACAAAGAGTAGTTGCCCATCAGCTCGCCGTATTCACGGGCCAGCTGCTTGCTGAAGGTCTGGCCAATGACCACCGGGGAAGGCATGACGCCGGCCTTGTAGTTAGCGTTGGGGTCGTCGGCCGAGATGGCGCAGGGGTCGCCGCTCTGCTGATCGGTGTTGGCATACTGACCCAAGGGGTAGGAGGAAATGCCGTTGGGGCCGTCATTCTGGATGACCTCCGGGCTCATGATGGACTCGATGGCCTTGGTGGAGGTGCCGCCGAAGGCGGTGCGGATCATGCAGTCTTCCAGGGTGATCTGGTCCATCAGGGCATCCCAGCGGGGGTCCTCCAGATCGGTCACGCCCTTCAGGTCCGCCAGGGTCAGGCCGTTGTCAGCCCCAAATACCACGGAATCCGGGTCGCCGTTGTCCGCCGAGATCTCATACACATCGCAGTCCAGGTATTCCATCATCTCGTCGGTGGCGGTCAGGCCTTCATAGGTCTTGGGGAAGGTGCCCTCCCAGTCGCTGCGGGTCATGTAGGTGGCAGTGCCGGGCATCCAGTAGTTCAGATCCATGTCTTCCAGCTGGTTCTCCACCACGGTGCCGTTCTTGGAACGGGCGAAGGTCTCGTCGTCCAGCTCGCCCAGCTCCCAGGTGTGCACGTTGGCGGCGTTGCCCTCGGCGGTCATGCCGTCGGCCACGGTCTTGCCCTGGGCAGCCAGCACGTTGTTGGCGGCCTCGTGAGCGCCGTTGCCGATGGTGAAGTAGTAGGTACCCGCATCCAGGATGTAGGTGCCCTTGGTGCCGGCCATGTTGTCACGGCTGGAATCCCAGCTGGCCATGTACTGCGCGTCGGCGGTGATGGTCACAGTCTCGGAGGCGCCGGGGGCCAGCTCGCCGGTCTTGGCGTAGTCCAGCAGCTGAACGCCGGCCTTTTCCACGCCGTTCTGTTTGTCGTAATCGGTGTAGGGCAGGCTGGTGTACAGCTGCACCACGTCCTTGCCGGGCACGCTGCCGGTGTTGGTCACGGTGACTTGGGCGGTCACGGTGCCGGCGTTCAGATCCACGTTCAGGCTGTCCAGCGTCTGGGTGAAGGTGGTGTAGCTCAGGCCGTAGCCGAAGGGATAGGTGACCTCGCTGTCATAGCTCCAGGCGCTGCCGTTGGAGCTGCCCACGGTGCTGGAGGCATTGCCCTGACCCAGCACGCTGTCCATATAGCGGGTCTCGTAGTACTTATAGCCGATGTAAATGTTTTCCGCTTCCACCAGCACCGAGTTTGCGCTGATGGCGGGGTCCGCGTTGGTATAGGGGTAGTTGCCGAAGTTCTGTGCGGAGGGGGCGGCGGAATTGTCCACCGCGTAAGTATCGGACAGGTGGCCCGAGGGGTTGGAAGCACCGGACAACACGTCCGCCACGCCGTAGAAGCCATAGCCGCCGGGCAGGCCGATCTGCAGGATGGCGTCCACGCCCTTGTTGGCTTCCAGCTCTTCCACTTCCATGGGGCTGGCGTTGTTCAGCAGCACGATCACCTTGCCGCCGCTTGCCTGTTTGGCGTCGATGGCAGCCTGTACCAGATCCCGCTCATCGTCCGACAGGCCCAGCGCGTCGGACTGGTTCAGGTCCTGGCTGGGGTCCACGCCGGCTTCGCCGGGCAGATAGGTGCCGTTCTCGGAAGCGGAGCGGGCCAGAGTGACCACCATCACGTTGTACTCGTTCAGGCTGTCCTTCCAGCCGGCCTGGGCTTCGTTCATGGCGCTCTGGGAAGGCTCTTTGCTGGTAAAGTAACCGCTGGTGCCGGGGGTGGTGATGTTGTAATACTCAATAATGTTGCCCCACATGTTCACCTCGGTCTTGAACATGGGTTCCAGGCTGGTGTACAGGCTCTGCAGCGTGGGGTTGATGGCAAAGCCCTTGGCGGCCAGCGCTTCCACAAAGTTCACGGTGTCGGCATCGGTGCCTTCGTTGACGCTCAGGCTGCTGCCCATGTCGCCGCCCATGACCGGGTAGTAGCTGGAGAAGCCCAGCAGCGAGACCTTCTGGGTCTCCTCCTGGCTCAGCGGCAGCGCGCCGTTGTTTTTCAGCAGCACGGTGCCCTCCTCGCTCATCCGCTCGCCCAGGTCCGCAATGGCCTGCACCAGCTCGGTGGTGTTTGCGTAATCCGATGTGTAGGTGTACAGGCTGCCGGGGTCCTCTTCCGCGTCCGTCACGATCATCTGGCTCTGGGTGCCCAGGAACTTGTCGATGTCGGTGCGGAAGCCGTTGACCAGCGGGGTGGCCGCAATGGTCAGTGCCAGCAGGGATGCCGTGGTGGAGGTGAGACCCCGCCACAGCGCGCGTTTTGCACTTGCGTTCTTCATTGGTATCCTCCTTTTATCTGCACAGCGGCCCGCGAAAAGCCGCTGCGTTTACAAGCCGATTCCCCTTATTTCGTTTCTTTGCGGCGGGCGATGGCCTCCTGTTCCTTGGGCAGATCTTTTTCCACCGTGAACAGGAAGATCAGCACCGCGCAAAGGATGTAAGCCACGGTCTCGATCCAGATATAACTGATGGAGATGGTGCTCTTTACCGCTGCGCTCTGGGCTGCGGTGCCCAGGGCCACATCCGCGGCCTGGTCGTAACCGCTGACGCCGAGCATGGCGCTGAAGATGGCGTTGCAGATGGGGGTGGCCGCCACCATGATCGAACTGTAGATGGACATGGTCAAACCGTCGGTGCGGATGCCGCTTTTAAACTCGATGTGGTCGATCACATCCGCCAGCATGGCCAGGATCACATAGCAGGCAGGCGCGGAGCCAAAGCACTTGAGGGCCACACCCACGGCCACCGGCACGATATTGCCGTTGCCCAGGCCGGCGATCACGCCGCCCAAAGCGCCCACGATCATGCCGGCGCACACCACGGTGCGCTTGGAGAACTTGTTGCACAGGGGCACCACGAACACCGCAGCCACCGCCATGGGGATGGCGCCCAGCAGGCTCAGCAGCGACTGGGAAGCGCCCCAGGCATCGGCAGAGCCGAAGAAGGTGTTGTCCAGCACCCATTTGCAGAAGAAAGCCATGGAGCCGTTCTTCATGGCGCCGCTCCACTGGAAGGCCAGGTAGAACAGCATAATGATCCACCACCATTTTTCGCTGGTCACAGCCTTCAGCTGCTCGCCCAGGGAGACGGTCTGCCGCTGGGCGGCGCTCTGGCCCGCCTGGCCGAAGTTTTCCTCGGTCACCCGCTCACGGGTGAACTTGAACTGCAAAAAGATGGTCAGTGCGGTGAAGACCGCCACCGCCAGCATGGCCATGAACCACAGGCCCTGGTCCTCTTTCAGGGCAAAGGAGACCAGCATAGGGAAGATCATGGATCCAAAGCCCATAACGCCCAGGCCCGCCACGTTGGTGAAGGAAGCCAGCGCCCCCCGCTGCTGACTGTTGCGGGTAGAGACCGGGATCAGGGTGGAGTTTGCGGTGTTGTAGATGGGGTAGGCCACCGCATAATACAGGTTGTAGGCCACGGCCACCCAGACCATTTTTGCCGTGCCCTCAAAGGGAACGATGAACATGAGCACGCTGGCCACCGACAGCGTCAGGGCGGAGAGCAGGATCCAGGGGCGGGCTTTGCCGGCTATGGCCTTCGTGCGCTCGATGAGCTGGCCCACGATCAGGTTCGCCGCCACGATCAAAATGGTGGAGAACAGCTGCAGGGTGGTCAAAAAGGTCAGATCCAGCTTTAAAACATCGGTAAAGTAGTTTTGCAGGATGCTGGTGAAGATACCGGAGGAAAGCAGTGCGCCGAAGGGACCGATGAAATAGCCCAGCAGCATCTCGGGCAGCTTCACGTCACCGGATCTCACCAGGGAACGGGTCAGCGGTGTATTCCAGAAATCTTGTTTTTTCTCGCTCATTGCGTTTGCTCACCTTTCGTCAGATTTTGCAGCCGCAGGCATACTGCCCGCTGCCGTAGGTATGGGTGGTGCCGTCCGGCAGCGTGAGGGTGCAGCGTGTGCCCACCGGCACCTGGACCTGGGCGGTTAATTCACCGTCTTGAATGGACCACTGGGCGTGGATCGTGCCATAGGGCGTGCGCAGGCTGCCCTTTGCCCAGGTGAGGCCGCCGCCCGGTCTGGGGCAGAGGCGGAAGGTTTTGTATCCGGGCTGCTCCGCTTCCAGGCCCAGGATGCGCTGGTAGAAGAAGGCTCCCACCGCGCCGGACGCATAGTGGTTGTAAGAGATCATCAGGTCGGTGCCATCGTCGCCAATGGGGCAGACGCCGTTTTCGTCCAGGCCGTCCCACCGCTCCCAGATGGTGGTGGCGCCCATGCGCACCTGATACAGCCAGCTGGGGCATTTGGTGTTCAGCAGCATCCGGTAGGCTTCCTCCAGATGGCCGTTATCCGCCAAGGCAAACAGGATGTAAGGCGTGCCCGGGAAGCCGGTACCGATGCACCAGTTCCCTGCCTCCACCAGGCGGGCCAGATTGTCGGCGGCCTGCTGGCGCACCTTCTCCGGGAACATGCCAAAGTAGAGCGGCAGCACATAGGCCGTTTGGAACTCTTGTTTCATTTTGCCGTTTCCGTCGGTGAATACCGACACATAGGCATCCGCCACCTTATCGCTCAGGGCCTGGTAGCGCGCGGCGTCATCGGTCTCGCCCAGGATGCGGGCGATGCGGGCCAGCAGGCCGCTGGTGTTTTTCAGGCTGGCGGTGGCGGTCCACTTGCTGCGGGCCTGCCACTGCTGCATCTTGGGCACGTCCGGGGCGACCCAGTCGCCAAAATGCAGGGCGGCGGGGGTGTGCCAGATGTAACGGTTTTTGCCGAAACCGAACCCCGCCCAAAAGCGGCAGGCGTTCACATACTTTTTCATCACCGGATACATTGTGCGCAGGATCTCCACATCGCCCCTGGCCTGGTATTCCGCCCAGGGCACCAGCACGCAGGCATCGCCCCAAAAGTCGATGGCCATGACCGGCATGGTGGCCGGGAATCCATACCCCTGCACCGGCACCGTATTGGGGATGCCGCCGGTGGGGCGCTGCTCGGCCTTCACATCCAGCAGCCATTTTTCCAGAAAACGGCTCATGTCGAAGTTGTAGCAGGCCGTGGGAGCGAACACCGCGATATCGCCGGTCCAGCCCATCCGCTCGTCCCGCTGGGGACAGTCGGTGGGGATGTCCATCAGGTTGGACTTAGCGGACCAGAGGATGTTCTGCTGCAGCCGGTTGAGCATCTCGTTGGAGCAGGCAAAACTGCCTGTCTGCTCCAGGCGGGAATACAGCGCCCAGGCCCCCACCTTGATCTGGTCCTCAGCCGCACCGGTGACCGCCGCATACCGGAAGCCCATGTACGTAAAGCGGGGCGAATACCGCTGCTCCCCTTCGGTGCAGATATAGGTGGCAGTGGCCTTGGCGGTACGCAAAAAGGCAGTGTTCAGCGTGCCGTCCGGGTTCAGGATCTCGGCATGGCGCACCGTGATCGTCTGGCCCTTGCTGCCCTGGATGTGCAGGTCGATCACACCGGCAAAGTTCTGGCCGAAATCGTAGACCAGCGTGCCGTCCTCCAGCTTGGTGCAGCTGACCGGCTCCATATACTCATGGGCAGTCACCATAGCGCCGTAGGCCGCCCGGATCTGGGGGTGGCAGCGGAGATCTTCCCGGGCGGCGGCATGCCAGCTCATCCGCTCCGGTTCCACCGTGGCATCGTAGGTCTCGCCATCGTAAAAGTCCGCCATCTGGATCGGGCCGTCCAGGGCCACCTGCCAGCTTTCATCGGTGCCGAACACCTGGCTGGTGCCGTCTTCGTACCAGACCCGCAGCTCCAGCAGCAGGGCCTGCCGGTCGGCGGACACCCGGTTCTGCCGGGTAAACACGAAGGACCCCACCGCCCAGCCGCCGGACACCTGGGCCACCAGCTCGTTGCTGGCCTTCAGCTGGCCGGTCACATCGTAGGTTTGGTATTGCAGATAGGTCTCGTACGAGGTGAAGCCGGGGGCAAAGTAATCGCTGCCCACCTTCTCGCCGTTCAGCGTCAGCTCGTAAATGCCCATGGCGGTGGCGTAGATCCTTGCCTTTGCCACCTGTTTTTCCAGCTTGATCTGCTTGCGGAAGGTCATGGGCCGGGGCGAGACCTTTTTCTCGGTGAACTTGTAGCTTCCATCGGTGATCCAGTCCGCGTTCCAGGGGGTATCCAGGCGGCCGGTCTCAAAGGCGGTCTCCGCCTTGGCCTGCTCGCCCCGGCTGTCGGTCACCGTCAGCTGGGCGGTGTACCGGGTGAAGGGGCGCAGGGCAGCCCCCTGATAGGGCACGGCCACCTGCTCTTTCGTGGCGGTGCTCCAGCCGTTCACCCGCAGGCTGGCCTGTTCCATCGCCACATCCTGTCCGTCGCTTTCCAGCGCCCAGGCAAAGCGCGGCTGGTCCGCATCCGTCACGCAGCCCTGCTCCAGGTTTTCCACGGTAAAATGCCGGATCTCCAGCATAGCGTTTTCATCTCCTTGCTCTCACGTTTCCAAAACGCCGGGGCACGCCCGGCCCTTACGATATCGCCGCTCCTTATTTCTCGAACAAAAAGCGCTCTGGCAGGCTCACATGGAAGTCTTTGGCCAGATCGCGGAACTGATCGGGCTGGATGGTCTGCCGCTTGGCACCGGTCATGGAAAGGGTCTTCACCAGGATCTCGGCGGATTTTTCCACGGTGTGGGCCAGGCCGAAGGTGAGGTCAAAGTCCGCACCGGAGCAGAAGATGCCGTGATGCGCCCAAACCGCCACGTCGTACTGCTCCATCAGCTTGGAGGTTGCCACCGCGATATCCCGGCCGCCGGGCACCATCCAGGGCACCACGCCCACGCCGCTGGGGAACACCACCGGGCACTCGGTAGCCATCTCCCACAGCTCGCGGGTGAAGGCCTCATCGGTGAGGGGCAGCACGAAGGTGAGGGCGATCACGTTGGTGGTGTGGGCGTGGTAGATCACCCGATGCTCGCCGCCGGTCACCCGCTTTTTTACCTCGTGGTTCATCAGGTGGCTGGGCAGCTCGCTGGTGGGGCGGCCGCCGTTCACCAGGCCCCAGCAGATGCGGTACTTCTCGCCGGTGGGGTCGATCTCCACAATGGCGCAGGAATCCTCCGGGAAGGGCATCACGTTGCGGAAGTATTTGCCGCTGCCGGTGGCGATGAAGAACTCGCCTGCAAGGCCGGGCACCGAAGTGCCGATGTCCTGCCAGGGGGCGTCAAACCGCAGGTCCTCCCGGACCTGCTCCACCTCTTCCGGCTTCATGCGGTAGGTCAGGTTACCGCCGTTGCGCTCGTGCCAGCCCTGGCAAAAGCCGTCGTCCGCCATGCGCATAAATCCCTGCATTACTGCCGATTCTAATACTTTCATGATCGTTTACCCTCTCTTGCTCAAAACTTCTTTTTCATACTCTTTTACACCGGCCAGCCAGGCGCCGTCCTCGGGAACACCGCAGCGGCGGCAGTACTCCTGCCACACCGCGCCGAAGGGATAGCACTTGTATTCCTCCTGTAGCACCTGCAGCTGGGTGAAATCGCCGGTGTCCTGCAGCTCCTTCATCTTGGCGGAAGGCTCCAGCAGGGCGTACAACAGCGCCTTTTCCACGCTGCGGAACCCGGTGACCCAGGCGCTGATCCGGTTGATGGCGGCGTCAAAATAGTCCAGTGCGATGAACACCCGGTCCAGCCCGCCGCAGCGCACGATCTCCTTGGCGATCTCACGGGTCTCGTCGTCGAAGAGCACCACGTGGTCGCTGTCCCACCGGACGGGGCGGGAAATGTGCAGTGCGATCTTCTCGTCAAAGGTAAGCAGGGCGGAGATCTTATCCGACACCACCTCGGTGGGGTGGTAATGGCCGGCGTCCATCAGCGAGATGACGCCCTCCTTGCCGGCGGCGTATTTCAGGCAGAACTCGCCGGAGCCCACGGTGTAGGACTCCACGCCGATGCCGAAGACCTTGGACTCCACACAGGGGTAGACCTTGGTGCGGTCGTAGGGCTCTTCCAGAATGGCGTCCAGCGACTCTTTGTAGCGCTGGCGGGGGCCGATGCGGTCGGCGGGGATGTCTTTAAAGCCGTCGCCGGTCCAGATATTCATCACGCAGGGCTGCCCCAGCTCCTCGGCCAGATACTGGGCGATGCGGATGCAGCAGCGGCCATGGCGGATCCAGAAGGCACGGGTCTCCGGGTCCGGGCTGGACAAGGTGAGCGGATCGCATTTGGGATGGGAGAAGAAGGTGGGGTTGAAGTCCGCCCCCAGACCCCGGGCCTTGCAGAACTCTACCCATTTGGCAAAATGCCGGGGCTCCAGAGCGTCCCGGTCCGCCCAGTCGCCTTCCTCAAAGATGGCGTAGCTGGCATGCAGGTTGATCTTCTTGGTGCCGGGGCAAAGCGCCAGCACCCGGTCGATGTCCTCCATGAGCTGCTCGGGGTTGGTGGCCCGGCCGGGATAATTGCCGGTGGTCTGGATCCCGCCGGTAAGAGGGCCCTTTTGGTCAAAGCCGATCACATCGTCGCCCTGCCAGCAGTGCAGCGACACCGGAACGCTTTTCAGCGTCTCCAGGGCTTTTTCCGTATCCACGCCCAAAGCGGCGTACTGCTGTTTGGCGGATTCATATTGGTTCATGGGGTTACCTCCTTAATATCAAAGCTGTTTGCAATGGCGGCCCGCGCCATCTTCAGGTCTGTAAAAACACCGGCGCGGATCATCTGCACCATCAGGTTGCCCAGAGCGGTGCCCTCGGTGGGGCCCGCCAGCACCGTCAGGCCGGTGGCCTGGGCGGTCATCTGGTTCAGGTACATATCCTGGCTGCCACCGCCCACGATGTTCAAACTGGTGAAGTGCCGGCCAGTGAGGGTCTCCAGCGCCTGTACCGCCCGGCGGTAGTCCTGGGCCAGCGAGTTGTATACGCACTGCATCACCTCACCGGTGGTGCCGGGCACCGGCTGCCCGCTCTGGGCGCAGGCGGCCTTGATCTCTGCGATCATGCTTTCCGGCGCCAGAAAGCGGGGATCGTCCACATCCACCACCGAGGGGAACGCCGCCGCTCCCCTTGCCTGCTGGATCAGTTCCGGGAAGCTGGGGCGGGTGCCGGTGGCCTGGCCGATCTCCCGGCGGATGGACTGGATCATCCACAGGCCCATAATGTTCTTTAAGTAACGGAAGCGGCCCAGATAGCCGCCCTCATTGGTAAAATTCGCCCTGCGGCTGGCTTCGGTGAGCACCGGCTCGGGATTTTCCACCCCCAGCAGGCTCCAGGTCCCGCTGGACAGCGTGACCGCGTTTTCGTCCCGGGCGGGAACCGCCAGGAAGGCGCTGCCGGTGTCGTGGGTGGCGGGCAGCACCACCGGGCAGGAAAATCCCACCTGGCTGCTGATCTCCTCCCGCAGCGGCCCCAGCACCTGGCCGGGCATCTGCACCGGCTGGAAGATGCCCTCGGGCAGCCCCAGCTTCCGGATCAGTTCCAGGTCCCACTGGCGGGTGCGGGCATCCACCAAAGCGGTGGTGGACGCGTTGGTGTATTCGTTGGCGGCGATCCCGGTGAGACGGTAGTTCAGATAATCCGGGATCATCAAAAAGGCCGCCGCCTTTTGCAGCTGCTCCGGGTGCTCGTTTTTCAGCGCCAGCAGCTGGTAGATGGTGTTGAACGGCTGAAACTGGATGCCGGTCTTGCCATAGAGCTGCGCAAAGGGCAGCTTTTCTTCCAGCTGCTCCGGAACGCCTTTGGTACGGTCGTCCCGGTAAGCCACCGGATCGCCCAGAAGCGCGCCCGCCTGGTCCAGCAGAACGAAATCCACAGCCCAGGTGTCGATGCCGATGCTTTGCGGCCGGTACCCCGCCCGATGGCAGTCGGCCAGGCCCTCGATCACATGCCGGGTCAGCGTTTCCAGCTGCCAGCACAGGTGCCCATTCTGTTTTATCAGAATATTCTCAAAACGGTACACCTCTTCCAGGCGGATCTTTCCGTTTTCCACCCAGCCGGCCATATGCCGTCCGCTGGAAGCGCCTATGTCAATTGCCACAAAACAGTCTTGCATTTTATACCTCTTTTTGGTAATATTAATTTAAAGTTTGGCATTTGTCCCTGCTATTTTTGGGGCTTTTGTTTTGGCCCGAGTATTATTATAGCCAGATGCCTCGCGGTTTTCCATTGCGCAAATTGACTCATTTTTTGTGAAAATTCTACTCAAAGGGGAATTTATTTTGTTGTCTCTTACTTATAACATGGATGTGGAGAGCGACAGTCAATGGCTTTGCACCACTCCGGGAACCATCGCCCTCAAACAACCCTACCTGTGCACCGAAGCCGGCCTGTTTTACGGCAAGCAATGGTTTTCCACCGCTCGCCTGGGCAAGGAAAGCTACATTCTGTTTTTCACCCTGAAAGGGGCCGGAATGATCGAACAAGGCGAGGACCAGGTGCTGCTGCCCGCGGGTCAGGCCATGCTGATGAATTGCCGCACGCCCCAAAGCTATTACACTGCCCCCGGATACAGCTGCTGGCACCATTACTGGATCCACATCGACGGCCCGGGGGTTTCCTCCATGGAGGAATTCCTGATCCCGGGCAAAAAATTAACGCCGATCCCTCTGATGGAGATCAACGCAAAAACCTGCTTTGATGTGGTTCTGAACACGTTACAGGCCGGAACGGTGGACAGCGTGGCCCAGATGAGCCTGTCCATCCACAGCTTGCTGGCTGCCATGATCCACAGCCAGTTTTCCCAGGAAGAAAGCTCTTCCAGCCGCCAGGTGATCCTGGACGCGGCGGAGTTCATCCGCCGCCACTATCAGGATCCTCTATGCCTGGATCTGCTGGTGGAGCAAGCCCACCTGAGCAAAAGCTACTTCATGCGCCTGTTCCGCCAATATATGGGCACCACGCCCTATAACTATCTGCTGTGCTGGCGTATTTCCCAGGCAAAGGAACTGCTGCTCACCACCGATCTTTCGGTGGGCGCCATTGCCAACAGCGTGGGCTTTGGCAACGAGAGCAATTTCTCCACCCGGTTTTCCAGCATGACCGGCCAAAGCCCGCTGCAATACCGCAAAAGCGCTTTTGCCGTGAGCGAGTGACCCGATAAAGCGTGCAGACAAAAGAAAAGGGAGCGTTTAGCCAACGCTCCCTTTTTCGATTCGTGCAGCTTATTTTTTGATGATCGACCAGCAGGCCAGCGCAATATTTTCCGCCGCCAATGCAAAGGTCAGCCAGAGGGAAGTTTGGTAGGCCTCAAAAACCCCCACCGAGTCCAGCCGTAGTCCTTGAAAATGCCAAACACTTTGTGCAGCAAGCTAATGCAGGCGATGCCGTCATTTAGGATCAGCGAATACTGATAATTCAGCATCAGATCCACGCTGACAAACAAAGACACCAGCAAAAGGATAAGAGACACGACTCTGACGTGCTTGATTCGTCGTTTCATAGCGATCACCTCAAACGATCCAAACATGTTCCCGAATGGGGAAACCGTAGCCACTGCACCCACAAATCAGTGTGCATTTATAAGGCTTTCTTCAGTATCTCCATTCAGATCTCACGCTCGGAATAAATCGTTAAAGGCGAAAAAACGATATGCATTTGTGACACTTTTCGGCACACCGATCGATACCAAGCAGGTCCCGTCTATGGCGCCGGTATGCGACAACAACCGCAGTTTACTGTTTGACCTGGATGCCGACCAGCTGGACTACGCCGACCACTATAGCTCCCGGCTGGCCCCGCGCCTTGGATCGGACTATATGGTCGTAGCAAAGGCCCTGATCCAGGCATACAAAACGGGCGGTCCCGCCACACGGAACCGTCCGCAAACCCGCATTGTAACAACAAAAAAGCCACCAGTCAACTGACTGATGGCTTTGGTCCGAGTGGCGAGAGTCGAACTCACGGCCTCTTGAACCCCATTCAAGCGCGCTACCAAACTGCGCTACACCCGGACGTCTTTCCGGTTTTG
>CASEVW010000168.1 GCA_949291395.1 uncultured Oscillospiraceae bacterium
CACGCCGGCGCCGCCGAACAGGCCGATCTTGCCGCCCTTTGCGTAGGGGCAGATCAGGTCCACCACCTTGATGCCGGTCTCCAGGATCTCGGTGGTGTTCTGCTGTTCGTCGTAGCTGGGGGGATCGCGATGGATGGGCCAGCGCTCTTTTGCCGGGGGGGCGGGCTGATCGTCCACCGGCTCGCCCAGCAGGTTGAAGATGCGGCCCAGGCACTCCTCGCCCACCGGCACGGTGATGGGGCTGCCGGTGTCCACGGCCTTGGTGCCCCGCACCAGGCCGTCGGTGCTGCTCATGGCGATGCAGCGGGCCACATTGTCGCCAATGTGCTGCGCCACTTCCACGATCAGCTTGTTCTCGCCTTCGCCCACCTCTACCGCGTTCAGCAGCTCGGGCAGCTCGCCGTCGGCGAATTTGATATCCAGCACCGGGCCGATGACCTGGGCCACGATGCCTTCGTGGTTATTGGGCATGGATATTTCTCCTTTACTGGCAAGGCGGCGGCGTCAGGCCTCCGCGCCTGCCACGATCTCTGTGATTTCCTGGGTGATGGCCGCCTGCCGGGCCCGGTTGTAATGCAGGCTCAGCGAGTCGATCATCTCGCCCGCGTTCTTGGTGGCCGCGTCCATCGCGGTGCGGCGTGCGCCCAGCTCGCTGGCCACCGACTCGCACAGCGCGCCGTAGACCAGCCCGGCCAGATATTCCGGCACGATGGCGTCGTACACCGCCTCGCAGGAGGGCTCGTACAAAGTCAGCCCCCGGGGGCCGGCGCCCGGCTCGGGGCGGCGCACCTCCAGCGGCAGCAGCTTTGTCACCGCGGGCTGCTGGCTCAGCATGGACACAAAGGTGGTGTAGGCCAGGCGGATCTCGTCGTACTCCCCGGCCAAATAGCCCTTTGCCAGCAGCTGGGCGATGGAAAAGCAGTCGCTGATGGTCACGTCTCCCGCCAGTGCGTACCGGTCGGTGAGGATCTGCGTTTTGCGGCGCTCAAAATGTTCCAGCGCCTTTTTGCCGATGGGCAGCACGCAGATCTCTTTGCCGTCAGTCTCGGCGGCCACCGCTTTCAGGATGTTGGAGTTGTAGCCGCCCGCCAGGCCCCGGTCGCCCGCGATCACCACATAGCAGGTCTTTTTCACCTGCCGTTGGGCGATGTAGGGCGAGGAAAGCTCGGCGTTGGAGGCCGCGATGTCCGTAAGGGCCGCATGGAGGACCTGAAAGTAGGGGCGGCTTTGTTCCACCCGCAGCTTGGCCCGCCGCAGCTTGGAGGAGGCCACCAGCTCCATGGCCTTGGTGATCTGCATGGTGCTTTCCACGCTTTTGATGCGCAGCTTGATATCCTTCATGGATGCACCCGCCATACGCTCTCCTCCTTATCTTACTTGGTCTTTAAAAACTGTGCGGTATAGTCCAGCAGGGTCTGCTTCAGGGCCTCTTCGGTGTCCTTTTCCAGCTTGCCGGTGGAACGGATGGTCTCCAGCACGCTGGCGCCCTGCACGTCCATATACTCGTACAAGCCCTGTTCATACCCCTTCACGTCCTCCACGGCCACGTCTTTCAGCATATCATGGGTGACGGCGTACAGGATGCACACCTGGTGCTCCATGGAAACGGGGCTGTTCCGGTCCTGCTTGAGCACCTCCACGATGCGGGCGCCCTGAGCCAGACGGGCCTTGGTGTCGGCGTCCAGATCGCTGCCGAACTGGGCAAAGCTTTGCAGCTCACGGTACTGGCTGTAGATCAGCTTCAGCGGGCCGGCCACCTTCTTCATGGCCTTGGTCTGGGCGTTGCCGCCCACCCGGCTCACCGAGATGCCCGGGTTCACCGCCGGCATAACGCCGGAGTGGAACAGCTCGGTCTCCAGGAAGATCTGGCCGTCGGTGATGGAGATCACGTTGGTGGGGATATAGGCCGAAACGTCGCCGGCCTGGGTCTCGATGATGGGCAGGGCGGTCAGGCTGCCGCCGCCGTATTCCGGGGCGATGCGGGCTGCCCGCTCCAGCAGGCGGCTGTGCAGATAGAACACGTCGCCGGGGTACGCCTCACGTCCCGGCGGCCGGCGGATCAGCAGGCTGAGGGCGCGGTAAGCCACCGCGTGCTTGGACAGATCGTCATAGATCACCAGCACGTCCTTGCCCTGGGCCATAAAATACTCGCCCATGGCGCAGCCGGAATAGGGGGCGATGTATTGCAGGGGCGACAGCTCGCTGGCAGTGGCGGACACCACGATGGTGTAATCCATGGCGCCGTTCTCCGCCAGGGTGTTCACCAGCTGGGCCACGGTGCTCTGCTTCTGGCCGATGGCCACATAGATGCAGATCACGTCCTTGCCCTTCTGGTTGATGATGGTATCGGTGGCAATGACCGTTTTACCGGTCTGCCGGTCGCCGATGATCAGCTCGCGCTGGCCCCGGCCGATGGGGATCATGGAGTCGATGGCCTTGATGCCGGTCTGCAGCGGCACCGAAACGCTTTTGCGCTGGATGATGCCGGGGGCCGGGGATTCGATGGGCCGGTACTCCTTGGCCTCGATGGGGCCTTTGCCGTCGATGGGCTGGCCCAGGGCGTTCACTACCCGGCCGATCATGGCCTCGCCCACCGGCACGCTTACCACCTTGCCGGTGCGCTTGACCACGCTGCCCTCTTTGATGCCCACGTCGCTGCCCAGCAGAACGATGGACACCGTGTTCTCTTCCAGGTTCTGGGCCATGCCGTATTCGCCGTTGGCAAACTGCACCAGCTCACCGCTCATGCACTTTTCCAGGCCGGTGGCCCGGGCGATGCCGTCGCCCACCAGGATCACGGTGCCGGTCTCGCTCTGCTCGATGGCGTTCTCGTAGTGCTTGATCTGGGCCTTTATGATCTTGGAAATCTCTTCCGGTTTTAATTGCATCGTTTCACCTTCTTACTTATACCGTGGCGGCCAGCATGCGGCGCAAGGCCTCCAGCCTTGCCTGCACGGTGCCATCCAGTTCGGTGCCGCCCATATCCAGGCGCACCCCGCCCAGGCAGGACGGATCCACCTTGGCCGTCAGGACCACCGTCTTGCCGGTCATCCCCTCCAGCTTTTGTGTCAGCGCCTGCTTCTGGGCCTCGCTCAGGGCCACCGCCGCCACTGCCGTGGCCCGCAAAATGCCATGGGCCTCGTCGTACCGGGCCTGGTACTCCTTTTTGCAGTCAGCCAGCGCGCGGATGTCGCCCCGCTCGGTCAAAATCTTCAAAAAATTCAAAAGATACGGCTGGATCTGGCCCCGGAACGCCTCGTCCAGCGCCTGGCAGCGCTGGTGTTTGGGCACACTGGGCAGCGCCAGCAGCTTCACGTAGTCCGGGTTGTCCGCCAGCAGGCGGTCCACCTGCTCCAGCTCTTCCAGGATCGGGTCCTCCAGCCGTTCTTCGGCGGCCAGTTCATACAGCGCGCCGCCGTACACCTTGCCGATCTTGGTCATGACGCGCCCCCTACCTTTTCGATGAATTCATCGATCAGCTCCTGGTGGTCCTTCTCGTTGATCTCACGCTCCACCACCTTGCTGGCAATGGCCATGGCCATGCCGCCGATCTCGTCCTTCACCTCGTTCAGGGCTTTCTTGCGCTCCTGTTCGATCTCCGCGCTGGCTTTCTGCTTCATCTGGGCCGCCTGGGCGCGGGCCGCGTTCAGGGTCTCCTCGCTGCGCAGCGCCGCGGTCTGGTTGGCCTGGGCCAGCAGCTGGGCTGCCTCGTCCTTGGCGCTGGCCAGATGGGCCTCGTACTCTGCCTGCAAGGCGTTGGCCTCATCTTTCGCCTTCTGGGCGTCGGAAATCAGGTCGTTCGCCTTCTGCTGGCGCTCGTTCAGGATCTTTTGCACGGGCTTGAACAGGAAATGCTTCACCAGCAGGGTCAGGATCAGCAGGTTGCCCAGCATGAAGATCATGTCCCAGGGCGCGATGCCGACCAAATTTTTAAATTCTTGCAATGGTCATTCCCCTTTCTGGTCTTGTTGGCCCCGATCAGCCCAGCATGCCAGTGAACATGCCAGGGGCCACGAAGATCAGCAGCAGACCGGTCACGAAGCCGTAGATACCGGTGGTCTCGGCGATGGCGCAGCCCAGCAGCATGGTGCTGGTCACATCGCCTTTGCATTCGGGCTGACGGCCGATGGCAGAGCAGGCCTGGCCAACGGCGTAACCTTCACCGATACCAGGGCCGATACCGGCGATCAGAGCGAGACCCGCGCCAATGGCGCAGCCGGCCAGTACGATTGCTTTGTCTAACATAAGTGCTTTCCTCCTAAATGTAAAAATACGGGTGTGGATATGGCCGCAATGCCGCCCGCGTGCAGACGGATACCGGGCCCTTCGATCGCGGCGGGGCCGCAATGGAATTCAAATGGATCAGTGCGCTCAGTCGTCCGGCTGGGCGGCGTTGGCGATGTACAGCATGGTGAGCATGCAGAAGATGAAAGCCTGCATCAAGCTGCTGAACAGGTCAAAATACACCGACAGGATCGCTGGGATGCCCAGCTGGAACAGGGGGATCATGCTGAGCACCTCGCCCAAAAAGCCGGGCAGCAGGCCGAACACCGTGCTGCTGAGCACGGCTAGCGCCGCATACACCAGGGTGCTGATGACGCCGCCGGACATGATGTTGCCAAAGTGACGGAAGGCCATCGAGATGGGGGTGGCCAGTTCGCTGATGATGTTAAAGGGCGTGAACACCGGAATGGGGGTGGTGAACCCTTTCAGATAGCCGCCGAAGCCGTTGGTCTTGATCTTGGTGTAGGTGATCATGGCGAACACCAAAAGCGCCCAGGACAGCTCGGTGGACAGGTCGCTGGTGGCGGGATAAAGCCCCACCAGGCTGGACAGGCTGCACAGCGCCGAATAGCTGAACAGCGCCCCGATAAAGGGGGCGAAGTGGGCGTAGTTTTCGCCCATGTTGCCGTTTACAAAGTTCTGGCAGGTGGTCACCAGCAGCTCTGCCACCACCTGTTTTTTGCCGATGTTCTCCACGGTAAGGCCCCGGCCCAGCCACCAGCACAGCACGCCGATGAGCGCCAGGATGATCCATCCGTCCACCAGGCTCTCGGTGATCTGCAGTTTGCCCAGCACCGGCACCGACCAGGACGACTCCCACAGTATCCGCGGGCCTGTGATCGAAACATTCATTGCGTTGCGTCTCCCCCTTCTGTATCGTGCGGCTGGCCTTGTTTGGCCTCGGCCGCCTGTTCCTTTTTATACATGCCGGTGGCCTGCATCACCGCAATGGTGAGGCGGGGCAGCAGCATGGGCAGCAGCGCTGCCACCCAGTTCAAAAACGGCACCGCAAAGGCGATGATGAGCCACACCACCATGATGAGCATCCGCATGTTGTAGGAAAACTGCATCCATTTGCGGCCCCGCTCCTCGTTGCCGTCGTTTGAGATCTTTTGCACGGTGAGCCCCAGAAGGAAAAAGTTGCCCACGGCGATGCCGCCGCCCAGGATCCCGCTCGCCAGCACGCCCGCGTTAAAGCGGCCAAGCAGGGCGAACACCGCCAGCATGATGGCAACGCCGACGGCAGTGCCCAGGGCGATGTGCCCCGTCTCTTTTTTTACTGCAGGTGCGATAGTCATTCGGTCTGATGTCTCCTTTTAGCGATGATGATTAAAGGCCGGAGGGGCCTTTTTCCCCGCCTTTTCTGCCTTGCGTTGGGCGTGGCGGTAAAAGCCCCACACGCTGACCGCCGAAGCCCCCAGCCCCAAAACAAGCGCCGGGATCATCAGCCAGGCGGGCAGGCCCACATGCGCAATGAGCCAGTAGGCGCCAAAGGCACACAGCAGCGGCGGCACCGTGATGGACACCCCCAGCTGGGTGAGCCAGGCCAAATCCTGCATGATCTTCATCCAGGGCTGCATACTGGCCCCCCCTCCTTTCTTTCCGCACAAGTTCCACTATAAATATCAGTATAACAAATATGGCCGATTTGGACAATGGCCAAAATGTAACTTTTGTGAATAATATTGTCTGTTTTCCCTGACTGCCGTGGTTTGGCCGCAGGCCGGGCTGTAGAGCTACAATACATGTTGGACAGTAGAGCAAAAAAAGCAAATAAAAAAGTAGAAGGACAGAGCCTTCATAGGGTATAGTTAAGTTGCGACACCAACACACCCAAGAAAGGAGCTCTGTCCCTCATGAGCAAGAGTA
>CASEVW010000169.1 GCA_949291395.1 uncultured Oscillospiraceae bacterium
CCCAGACCTGGTCCGGCCCCGCGCCCAGCACCAGCGCCAGCCCAAAGGGATGCAGCCCGCCGAACACGCTGCCCACCGCCAGCAGAAAGCCCAGCGCCCCGCTGGCCAGCTGACGGACCCAGGGCCCCGGCTGCACCAGCCCCGAGACCCGGAGTCTCCGCAATTTTTCGCCCATGATACATTCCACCTCAATTTTCTTTTCCATATTCCGGGCCCGCCGGGCATAAAGCGGCAGCGCCCTGCATATAGTATGCAAAGGCCCTGCGGCAAAAAATGCCGCAGGGCCTTGCTTTTGCAAAACTGGCTAAAATGATCCATTTCTCCTGTTTCCCGGGGAAAATCCCGCAAAAAAGGAGCGGGTGAGGCTTCACCCGCTCCGTTTCGATGCTTTGTTTGAAAAAACGCTGGCGTTACAGCAGGGCCAGGGCGTCCCGCAGGCGCTTGGCCGTCTCGGCCTTGCCCATCATGGCGGCCAGGTCGGTGCCGCCGCCGGGAGTGCGCTGCTTGCCGGACAAAGCGATGCCCAGGGGGAACAGCAGCCAGCCGTTCTTCACGCCCATCTCCTCGGCCTTCTGCTTGCAGGCGGCAAAGATGGCGTCCCGGTCCCACTGCTGCAGCTCTTCCAGCAGGGGCAGCAGGGCTTCCAGGGCCTGCTTTGCGGTCTCGGGGCTGGTCTTCTGCTTTTTGTTGGTGTACAGGTCCACCGTGTAGGGCACCACAGCGTCAAAGAAATCCAGCTGCTCGGGGATCTCGCTGAGCACCTCGCACCGGGGCTGCAGGTTCGCGCACAGCAGGTCCCGGTCGATGTCCACATGCACCGCCTGGTCGATCCAGGGATCGGCCATCTTGCGGAATTTTTCCGCAGGCAGGCGGCGGATGTACTCGGCGTTGATGGCTTTCAGCTTCAGGGGGTCGAAGATGGCCGGGCTCTTGCTGATGCCCTTTTCGTCAAAGATCTTCACCATCTCTTCCAGGCTGAAGATCTCCTCCTCGCCCTTGGGGCTCCAGCCCAGCAGCAGGATGTAGTTCAGCACTGCCTCGCTCAGGTAGCCCTTGGCCACCAGATCCTGGTAGGAAGCGTCGCCGTTGCGCTTGGACAGCTTGTTCTGGGCGTCCTTCATCACCGGCGGGCAGTGGATGTAGGTGGGGATATCCCAGCCGAAAGCCTGGTACAGCAGGTTGTACTTGGGCGTGCTGGACAGATACTCCGAACCCCGGATCACGTGGGTGATGCCCATCAGGTGGTCGTCCACCACGTTGGCAAAGTTGTAGGTGGGCATGCCGTCGGTCTTGATGAGGATCTGGTCGTCCAACTCGGCGTTGTTCACCTCGATGTGGCCGTAGACCACGTCGTCAAAGCTGGTGACGCCCTCCTTGGGCATCTTCTGGCGGATGACGTAGGGCACGCCGGCGGCCAGCTTTTCCTCCACCTCGGCCTGGCTCAGGTTGCGGCAGTGGCCGTCGTAATGGCCCACCACGGCGCCCTGGGCTTTCTGCTCTTCCCGCATGGCCTCCAGCCGCTCGGGGGTGCAGAAGCAGTAATAGGCCTTGCCCTCTTTTACCAGCTGCTCGGCGTACTGCTTGAACATGCCCATGCGCTCGCTCTGCACATAGGGGCCAACGGGGCCGCCGATGTCCGGGCCTTCGTCCCAGATAAGGCCGGTCTGGCGCAGGGTGTCGTAAATAATGTCCACAGCGCCTTCCACATAGCGCTCCTGGTCGGTGTCTTCAATGCGCAGGATAAAGGTGCCGTCCTGGCTTTTGGCCTTCAGGTAGGCATACAAAGCGGTGCGCAGGTTGCCCACATGCATATAGCCGGTGGGGCTGGGCGCAAAACGGGTGCGTACGGTATTGTTCGCCATGATCGTTACTCCTTCTTTTTGTCCGCCAAAGCGGGCCGCCCAAAACGCGGCGGCAGGATCGTGTATTCCTTTTGTTATTGTAAGTTCCCCGCTTCGCCTTGTCAAGACAAAGCATAACTCAGTTACACCTCCCGGCGTTGCCTTTTGCTTTACAAGGGCCTATTCCTTTTATTATAATAGGTAAAATGAACGCCTGTGCGTTTTCGATCCCACGGAAAAGGAGATCTTGTATGAATTTTCTCTCGCTTTCCTTTGCGGGTTTCGGCGCTGTGGTCTTTGCCGGCTGGTGGGGGCTGCCCGCCAAGGCCCGGCCCTGGCTGCTGGCCGCCGCGAACCTGGTGTTTGCCGGCCTGTTCGGCCCAAAAGCCCTGGTCTGCCTGGTGCTCATCACCCTGGCGGGCTATGCCTGCGGCCTCTGGCGGCAGAAGGGCGGCGGCCGGGCTGCCCTCTGGCTGGGCGTTGTTGCCTGCCTTGCCCCGCTGCTGGCTTACAAATACCTGCCCCTGGCGGGCGGGGCGTTCCAGGGCCTGGTGGCCCCGGTGGGCCTGAGCTTTTATGTGTTCAAGACCATCAGCTATCTGGCGGACGTGCACAAGGGCCTGATCCCGGCGGAAAAAAATCCCCTGCATTACTTTAATTATGTGGGCTTTTTTGCCCAGCTGTCCAGCGGGCCGATCCAGCGGGCCAGAACGCTGCTGCCTCAGCTGAAAGACACCGCCCTCATCTTTGACCGGGCGCTGGCCTACAGCGGCTGCGTGCGCATCTGCTGGGGCATGTTTTTGAAAAAGTGCCTTGCGGACCACTTCGCCGCCTACCAGGGGGCGCTGTACCAGCCGGAACACTACTACGGCCTGGCGGTGGTCTGGTCCATGATCGCCTACAGCCTTTACATCTACTTCGACTTTGCCAGCTACTCCCAGCTGTCCATCGGCGTGGCCGAGCTATTGGGCATCCAGGTGGAGGAAAACTTCATCAGCCCCTATTTCTCCCGCAGCATCGGCGAGTTCTGGCGGCGCTGGCACATCAGCCTGTCCGGCTTTCTGCGGGACTACATCTACATCCCCCTGGGCGGCAGCCGCAACGGCACGGCGGTGCTGATCCTGGCCACCATGGCCACCTTCGTCGCTTCCGGCGCGTGGCACGGGGCCACCGGCGGCTTTTTGCTCTGGGGCGCGCTGCACGGCATCTGGGTGCTCATCGGCCGGGCCACCCGCCCGGCCCGGCAGGCGTTTTGGGCAAAGCTGGGCCAAAATGAAAACAGCCCCCTGCGCTGCATTTTGGGCTGCGCCTTCACCTTTCTGCTTGTCACGATCGGCTGGTTCTTCTTCATGACCGGCACCCTGCCCCAGGCGGGCCATGTGGCCCGGCACCTGTTCGAGCCCTTCACCTTCAGCCTGCAATACCTGAAGGAGAGCGTCACCCAGCTGGGCTACACCCCGGCCATTCTGGCGCGGCTGGGCTTGTTCACCCTGCTGGCCGCCGGCATCGACTGGGCATCCCGCAGCGAGGGCTTCGGCGCCTGGGTGAAAAAGCAGCGTCTTTGGCTGCTGGTGGTACTTTGCTATCTGTGCATCTTCGCCACCCTGTTTTACGGCTCTGCCGGCACGCTGCAAAACATCTACTTTGCGTTTTAAAGGAGGCTCTCCATGAAAAAATTTTTAGCAACGGTGGCGCTGTTCCTTGTGCCGGTGGTGCTGGCGGTGGGCGTGTTCGGCGCCGTGCTGTACAACAGCGGCGAGTGGCGCACCGAGGAGGAGATCGCCCAGCGGGTGCTGGACGGCGAACCGGCTTTCCTGGGCCTTGCCTACCGGGACAACACCCGCTACTATAAGCACCTGGTGGCCAGCGGCAAGGCCGCCGACTTCCTGGTGCTGGGCACCAGCCGCAGCATGCAGTTCCACGGGGAGTTTTTCGCCACCGACAGCTTTTACAACGCCGGCGGGGCGGCGGCCTATGTGCACGAGTTCCGATTCTTTTTGGAGAACCTGCCCCCGGAATCCCTGCCGGACACCCTTCTGGTGGTGCTGGACCAGTACTTCTTTGAGGAGGGCTGGTCCAACGTGGCGGCCCTGCCGGAACTGGATTACAGCCATTACGAATTTGACCTGCCGGTGGCCCTGTCCGAGACCATCCGGGGCTGGGCCCAGGGCAAATACTCCATCCTGGAGGCGCTGCAGCCCCACCCCGACGTGTACGGCATGGCGGCGGTGGGCCGGGGCAGCGGCTTTTACGCCGACGGCAGCTACAGCTACGGCAGCCTGATGGACCACCCCGAAGAGGGCACCGACGTGGGCTTCCACGACAGCTTCGACCGCATCGCCCGGGGCATCAACCGGTTTGAATACGCCGACGAGGTGTATGCCCCCAGCCTGGAGATCATCGGGGACCTGGTGGACTTCTGCGCCCGGAACGGCATCCAGCTGGTGGGGGTCATCCCACCCTATGCCCCCAGCGTTTACCAGCGGATGATGGAGACCGGCCGCTATGGCTACATCACCCAGCTGCCCCAGGCCCTGGGCCAGCTGTTCGAGCCTTACGGCTTTGAGCTGTTCGACTTTACCTATATGCCGGACACCGCCGACGAAGAGTACATCGACGGCTACCACGGGGGCGACCGGGTGTACGCCCGGCTCACCCTGCATCTGGCGGAGCAAAGCCAGACCCTCTCCGGCCTGATCGACACCGACTACCTGAACGCCGCCCTGGCGGACAGCGGCAACCCGCTGCGCCTGGCCCCGGTGACTTGACATAGACCGCACAAGGTCTATAATTACAAATATCAGTTGCAAAAGAAATGAGGCAAGAATTATGAGCGAAGAGATCCAGCGCAAAAAGCGCATTTTATCCGGCATCCAGCCCACCGGCACCTTTACCCTGGGCAACTATGTGGGCGCGGTGCGCAACTGGGGCGCTTTGCAGCAGGAATATGACTGCCTGTACATGGTGGCGAACCTGCATGCCATCACCGTCCGGCAGGACCCGGCCGCCCTGCGCCGCCAGACCCGGGAGGCGGCGGCCATGCTGCTGGCCACCGGCATCGACCCGGAAAAGAGCATCCTGTTCGTCCAGAGCCAGGTGCCCGCCCACAGCGAGCTGTCCTGGATCCTGGCCTGCAATACCCAGTTCGGCGAGCTGGGCCGCATGACCCAGTTTAAAGACAAGAGCGCCAAACACGCCGACAACGTGAACGCCGGCCTGTTCACCTATCCTGTGCTGATGGCGGCGGACATCCTGGTCTACAATGCGGACCTGGTGCCCGTGGGCGTGGACCAGAAGCAGCATCTGGAATTGGCCCGCAACATCGCCCAGCGGTTCAACAACCAGTACAGCCCCACCTTTACCCTGCCCGAGCCCTACATCCCCAAGACCGGCGCCAAGATCATGAGCCTGCAGGAGCCGGAGAAGAAGATGAGCAAGTCCGACACCAACGCCAACAGCTTCATCCTGATGACCGACGACCCGGACACCATCCTGCGCAAGTGCAAGCGGGCCGTCACCGACAGCGACGGCGTGGTGCGGGCCGGCGAGGATAAGCCAGGCGTGACCAACCTGATGAGCATCTACAGCGTGCTCACCGGCAAGGACTTCGATTCCATCCAGCGGGAGTTCGAGGGCCAGGGCTACGGCGTGTTCAAGGAAGCCGTGGCGGGCAGCGTCATCGATGCCTTCCGCCCCATCCAGGAGGAATACGCCCGCATCCTGGCGGACAAGGAATACCTGGACGGCATCCTGGCCGACGGCGCCGCCAAGGCCAGCCGCATCGCCCAGCGCATGGTGACCAAGGTGTACAAAAAGGTCGGCATGCTGCAGCTGTGATCCTTTTGAACGCAAAAATGGCATCCCCGTTTTGGAGATGCCATTTTTTTGCGTTTTGGCCCTGTGTTATCAGGTGCGCAGCTGGTCGTTGAACACGGTGCGCAGCCGGGTCCAGGTGGTGTTACCCACCAGGCCGTCGGCGGTCAGGCCCTGCTGGCGCTGGAACGCGACCACCGCATTGGTGGTGGCGGAACCGAAAATGCCGTCCACCGTCTGCTTGGGCACGCCGCTCACCCCGTTCAGGTAGCTTTGCAGAAAACGCACCCAGTCGCCGGTGCTGCCCGGCCGCATCACGTAACCCGCATACCGGGTCACCACACGGGTGGGGTTGCCGCTTTGGGCGGCAGTGAGCACCTGCTGTAACAGCGTAAAGGTGCGCTGGCCCATCACGGCGTCGCCGGTGAGGCCGAACTGGGGCTGGAACCGGCGCAAGGCCGCCGAGGTCCCGGTGCCGAAAATGCCATCCGCCGTGATGCTCTGGATGCCGGGATAGACCCGGCTCAAAGCAGCCAGCTTCTGCTGCATGCTGCGCACCACTGCGCCCCGGGCCCCCAGCACGGTGAGCACGCCCGGATAGATCTCCCCTTCGCCAAACAGGCCGGCGTACTCGGTGTACAGGGTGTTCCAGGTGTTCGTTCCGGTGCGGCCGTCCGCCGTGAGGCCCGTCAAGGTCTGGAACTGGCTCACGGCCCGCGCCGTATTGCTTCCATATTGCCCATCCACCGTCAGCGCGATGATCTGCGGCCATTTGCGCCGGATGCCGTTGATCCAGGTCTGCACCTGACCAACGTCCGGTCCTCTGCTTCCATTTTGCAGCACGACCCCGTAATACGGGGGTACCGCGGTAATTGTTGCCATTCAGCATCCCTCCTTGGCCCATACTATGCGCCAGGGGGGACAAAGGTTCCCGTTATTTAGCCGAGTCCGGGCAAGGAAGCTTTGCCTGCGGACTGACGATTTTGTGTAACTGACTGCGTCAGAGCTCCTAGCTAACCATACAGGGTGCCGGGGCGGCGAAGCCGTGCAGAGCCCAGTGGGCTCTGTGACCGGCCTGGGCGGTCTGCGTAAAGCAGAGCGGGCGCATGCTTGACGCGCCCGTAGCCCACTCGTCGCTCTTCCTTGCATTTACATCAAAATCGCCGGGCCGCAGGTGCATGGCAACCCTGGCCCTCGTTTTTGAGAGCAAAACAGATGAAAAGGGGTGCCCCAATACTTGGTGTATTGGGGTACCCCTTTGAGTTTGTTAGGCTCCAAAAACGTAAGCCAGGGCCAAAGTTTCCTTACTCGGACTCGGCTTTAGCCCGCAGCCACTCCGCCGCCCGCTCCACCGCCTCCAGGGCGGCGAACCGGATCTCGTAGCCGCCGCTCTCTTCCAGCAGCGTTTGCTGGGCCGGGTCGGCGTAGGTCTTTTCCTCGGCGGCGGGCAGGCACAGCCCGGGATACAGCACGCAGAACCAGTTGTGCCCCTGGCTGCTGCCCAGCTCCACCCGCAGGGCATCGTACCGGCCGGCGGGCAGGGTGAACCGGTCGTACACCGTGGTGTCAAAATACATATTGGTCAGATAGACCCGCACCGCCTGCTGGCTGCCCGCTTTGGCCACCGCCTCCTCCGCCGCCGCCTGGATGCGGTCCAGATTCGCTTGGGCGGCCTGGATGGCCTGGGCCTTGTCCGTCTGCCGGGCAAACAGATCTCCTGTCTGGGCCAGCACCGCGTCCCGCACCTGCAATTTCAGGGCCTGGTCCGCCGCACTGTCGGAATTGGCCTTCACATGCAGCCGGAGAGTGCTGTCCCGCAGGCCGGCACAGGTTCCCGCAAAGGTGGAAAACCAGCAGCTAAGTACCACGGCAAGCACCAGCCCCGCCGCCGCCGAACACTCCAGCAGCCGCCGGGGGGAGAATTTTTTCTGTAACATAAAAACACGCCCTTCCTTTCGCTTCTGCCAAAAGAATGGGCGTGTTTTCGTTGGTTTATTCTTCCAGGGCCTTCTTTTTTTCCGGCCGGGCCGGGCGGTGGTGGTTCTTACGGGCCGGGGGCACCACACGGGCGCCCCATTTGTCCGGCTGGGCCAGGTACACCTGGGCGTACTGCTCTTTCAGGATGCGTGCGGCCTTGCGGGCGGCCTCTTCCTGCCGGAACACGCCGAACACCGCCGCGCCGCTGCCGGTCATCAGGCTGGCCAGCGCCCCGTTTTCCAGCAAAAGCTGTTTGATGGCAGGGGTATTCACCGCCCCGCTGCACTCTTCCAGGGCGTTGCCGCTGGCGGCGCACAGGGCTTCCAGGTCCCCATCCCGCACCGCCCGTTCGGCGGCGTCGGAATCCGGGTGGACGCTGCTTCCCATCTCATCGTACCGGGCAAAGGCCTCCGGGGTGCTCACGCCCACGCTGGGCATCACCACCACGAACCAGCAGTCCGGGCAGGGCGGCAGGGGCTTGAGGATATCCCCGATGCCCTGCACCCGGCAGGTGCCGCCCAGAATGGCAAAGGGCACGTCCGCCCCGATGGTGGCCCCCAAGGCGCACAGCTCGGTGATGGACAGCTTTGCCCCGTACAGCGCGTTCATGCCCACCAGCACGGCGGCGGCGTCGGCGCTGCCGCCCGCCATGCCCGCCCGCACCGGGGTGGCCTTGTGGATCTCGATCTCCACCCCCGCCAGCAGGCCGGTGTAGTGAAAAAACGCCAGGGCCGCCTTGTAGGCGGTGTTCTTCTCGTTGGCGGGCACCCGGCTGCCGGGCAGCCGCAGGATCAGGTCGTTGCTTTTGCGCAGCACCACCCGCTCGTGCAGGGTGATGGCCTGCATGATCATATCCAGAGCATGGTAGCCGCCGGGCAGCGTTCCGGTCACGTCCAGCGTAAGGTTCAGTTTGGCCGGGGCCAGCACCGTTACCTGTTTCATAGTAGACACCTCGTTATAATTTTTTCAGCAAAAGAGAGCGGCGGGTGTCGATGGCCTGCACCGGGCAGACCTCGTGGCAGCAAAAACACCGGATGCACCGCGCCCGCTGGATGCGGGCCTTTTTGTTCTTCACGGCGATGGTCTGCTGGGGGCAGATCTCGGCGCATTTGCCGCAGCCGATGCACCGTTTGGCCGCGATCACCGGCCGGGGGGCCAGCATCCGTTCCACCGCGGGCACCGCCCACCGCAGCGCCCGGGGGGATTTGTCGGCAAAATCCACGCTGCCCCAGCTGCTGGGCAGCCGGAAGTGCGGGATGGGCGCGCAGAGCTGGGCCTGCCCCGCCGCTTTGGCGGTGTCGAACCGGGCGGCACACAGCCCCCGATCGATGGCCGCCTTCAGATAGGGCACCGCCTCCGGCTGGATGCCGATCATCTGGCAGAGGGCCAGATCCATCTGCAAATGGTCCTCGGCGGCGGCCAGAATGCCGGTGAGCCGGGGCGTGCCGCCGGAGGGGCCGTCCCCCTCGTGGGCCAAAATGCCGTCCAGAATGGCAAAGCCGGGCTTCACCGTGAGCAAAAGATCCACCAGCATCTGGCCAAAGCGCTCCTTGTCGGGAAAGCGCATGTGCCATTCCGCCTTTTGCAGGCCGGGGATGCAGCCAAACAGGTTTTTAGTGGCGGCGGAAAGGCCGGTCATCATGTGGGTCTTGAGCTTGGGCAGGTTGATGAGCACGTCGCAGTCCAGCACCGGCTCGATCAGGCTGAACTGCCGCGCCAGCCGCCCCTGGGCGGGCACCTCCCGCCAGGCGCAGCCGGTGTACAGCTCCACGCCCTCTTCTTCGCACACCTGGGCCAGCCCGCTGGCCTTGTAGATGCCCTTGAGGATGGCCGGGTTGTACACCCCGCCGGGAGAGTCCGCCAGCATAACGCTGGCCGCGCCCCGGCGTTTCACCGCCCGGATCACCGCCCGCACCACCGCCGGGTGGGTGGTCACTGCCTTTTCCGGCGCGTGCTTTGCCAGCAGGTTGGGCTTCAGCAGCACCTTTTTGCCCGCCAGCGCACCGGCGGCGGGCAGCTGGCAGAACAGCTGTTCCACCACTCTGTCCACCTGGTCCTGCCGGTGGTCCGGCACGCTGGCAAAGTACACCTTGTCATCCATCCGCGCGCTCCTCCCGCAGCTGGTGCAAAAAGGCTTCGATGCGCTCCAGCGCCTGTTTCAGGTGGCTCACCGAGTAGGCGTAGCTGATGCGCACAAAGCCCTCGCCGCTGTCGCCGAAGGCGGTGCCGGGCACCACGGCCACCCGCTGGGCGTACAGCAGCTTTTCACAGAATTCATCGCTGGAAAGGCCGGTGGACCGGATGCAGGGGAAGACGTAGAACGCCCCCTTGGGCTCAAAGCAGGTCAGGCCCAGCTCGTTGAGCCGGTTCACCAGAAAGCGGCGGCGCATATCGTATTCCTGGCGCATCCGCTCGATCTCGTCGTCGCACTCCCGCATGGCCACCACCGCCGCGTACTGGCTGGTGGTGGGCGCGCACATGATGCAGTTCTGGTGCAGCTTGGTCATCACCTTGATGATCTCTTTGGGGCCGCAGGCGTAGCCCATACGCCAGCCGGTCATGGCAAAGGCCTTGGAAAAGCCGTTCACCACCACGGTGCGCTCGGCCATGCCCGGCAGGCTGGCGATGCTCACATGCCGGTGCTCGCCGTAGTTCAGCTCGGCGTAGATCTCGTCCGACAGCACTAAGATGTCCGTGCCCCGCAGCACCTGGGCAATGGCTTCCAGGTCCTCTTGTTCCATCACCGCACCGGTGGGGTTGCAGGGGAAAGGCATGATGAGAAGCTTGGTTTTGGGGGTGATGGCCGCTTTCAATTCCTCCGCCGTCAGCCGGAACTGGTTCTCCGCCTTCAGGGGCACCGGCACCGGCACGCCCCCGGTGAGGGTGGTGATGGGCTGGTAGCACACAAAGCAGGGCTCGGGGATGACCACCTCGTCCCTCGGGGCCACCAGGGCCCGGATGCACATGTCGATGGCCTCGCTGCCGCCCACCGTCACCAGGATCTCCCCCAAGGGATCGTATTTCAGGCCAAAGCGCCGGTCCATATAGCCGGCGATCTCCTGCCGCAGCTCCTTCATGCCGGCGTTGGCGGTGTAACTGGTGCGGCCCTGCTGCAGGCTCTTTATGCCCGCGTCCCGGATGCGCCAAGGGGTCTTGAAGTCCGGCTCGCCCACGCCCAGGCTGATGCAGTCGTCCATCTCGGCGGCGATGTCAAAAAATTTCCGAATGCCCGAGGGCCGCATGGCGGCAGCGGCCGGGGCGATCAAACGCTCGTATTCCATCACAGCGTAGCCCACTCCCTTTCATCGGGCTCTTCCTCGGCGTACATCACACCGTCCTTTTTATAGGTGCGCAGCACAAAATGGGTGGCGGTGGACAGCACGTCATCCATGGGCGACAGCCGCTTTGCCACGAACAGGGCGATCTCCTGGAAGCTGTGCCCCGCGATCACCAGCTGCAGGTCGTAGCCGCCGCTCATCAAAAGCACGCTCTGCACCTCGTCAAACTGGCTGATGGCCATGGCGATCTCGTCAAAGCCGTGGCTCTTTTTGGGGCGCACCCGCAGCTCGATCACCGCCTGCACCTTGTCGGTGCTCACCTTTTCCCAGTCCACCATGGCCCGGTATCCCCGGATCACGCCCTTTTTGGCGTATTCATCCATCTGGGCGGCCACCTGCTCCGGGCTTTGGCCCAGCATCGCGGCCAGGTCTTCCACGCTCAGGCGGGCGTTTTCTTCCAACAATTTCAGCAAACGTTCCATGCTTTTTCCCTCTTCTTTCTTTCCCTATTCATAAAGGGCGCTGTTCAGCGATTTACCTTATTATAAAAAAAAATATCCGCAAAGTAAACCACAAGGGGGGCAAAATCTGTTATAATAACAGTATCTTTTGCCGGCCCGCGCACCGCACCGGCAAAAAAACATATGCACGACCGGGCAGGGCGGGCCGCAGCCTGCCGCACTGCCCCGTAAGAGGGAGGAACGATCGCATGAAAGCCGTTATTACCGTTGTGGGCAAGGATACCGTTGGCGTGATCGCCAAAGTCAGCACCATCTGTGCCGAGCTGAACATCAACGTGGAGGATGTGACCCAGAGCATCATGCAGGATATGTTCTGCATGATCATGCTGGTGAACCTGAGCAAATGCCCCGTGGACATGAGCGCCGTGCGGGCCCGCTTCAACGAAGCCGCGGAGCAGATGGGCATGGAGCTTCACATCACCCGGCAGGAAGTTTTTGACGCAATGCACCGCATTTAAGGAGGCCGCCCCATGAGCATGATCAACACGAGCGACATTTTAGAGACCATTGGCATGATCACCTCGGAAAGCCTGGACGTGCGCACCGTGACCATGGGCATCAGCCTGCTGGACTGCGCCGACCCGGACCCCGCCAAGGCCTGCGAAAAAATTTATAATAAGATCACCACCAAGGCCGCCCGCCTGGTGCCGGTGGTGGAACAGATCGCCGCCGATTACGGCATCCCCATCATCAACAAGCGCATCAGCGTGACCCCCATCGCCATGCTGCTGGCCAGCGCCCCCAACGCCGACCCGGTGGAATACGCCAAGACCCTGGACCGGGCCGCCAAGACCGTGGGCGTGGATTTCATCGGCGGGTTCGGCGCGCTGGTGCAGAAAGGCTTTTCCGCCGGGGACGAGCGGCTCATCCGATCCATCCCCCAGGCGCTGGCCCAAACCGACATCGTTTGCAGTAGCGTGAACATCGGCTCCACCAAGGCCGGCATCAACATGGACGCGGTGAAGCTGATGGGCGGCGTGGTGCGCCAGGCCGCCGAGATCACCGCCGGCAACCAGTGCATGGGCGCGGCCAAGCTGGTGGTGTTCTGCAACGCCCCCGAGGACAATCCCTTCATGGCGGGCGCCTTCCACGGCCCCGGCGAGCCGGACTGCGTCGTCCATGTGGGCGTCTCCGGCCCCGGCGTGGTGC
>CASEVW010000170.1 GCA_949291395.1 uncultured Oscillospiraceae bacterium
CACCTGCGGCCCGGCGATTTTGCTGTAAATGCAAGGAAGAGCGACGACGCTACCCTGTATGGTTAGCTAGGAGCTCTGACGCTGTCAGTTACACAAAATCGTCAGTCCGCAGGCAAAGCTTCCTTGCCCGGCCTCGGCTTTTTTCTGGCTGGGAAAAAGCGGCTGGCTTGTAAGCGGCGTTTTTTTGGATTATAATAATAGGGTATCCATCCGCCCGGGGGCTTTGGGCCGGGGGCGGGGATCTTGCCAAAACGAACCGACAAAATAAAATACCGCAAGATGCTCCGGGCGCTTTTGGTGCCCTGGTGCGCGGAACGGAGGCTCACATGAAACTGAAAAAACGTCTGCTGGCCCTGGGCATGGTTCTGGTGCTGGCGGTGGCAGGCTTGACCGGCTGCGGCGGCCAGGATACGTCCAGCAGCGAGGTGGAAGAAGAGCTGTATATCATTCCCCAGGCAGGCGGCAGCGTCACCTGGCCCGAGGGGATGGACACCAGCGTCACCTTTGGCTCCCAGATGGACGATGCCAGCGGCACGCTGTATGTGGTGTTCAACGGGGTGCAGAACCGCTTTACCAACTACTTTACCCCGGCGGGGGACACCATCACCGTGAACAGCTACGCCACCAGCGAAAACGAGAACGCCACCACCGATTACCTGGTAACCCTTTGGAAAGAGGGTTACGGCGGCCGTGAGTATGTGGACGGCTGCACCATTGAGTTCCAGACCGGCGGCGACTGCGCCACCGCCAGCTTCTCCGGGCTGGACCCCAACAGCCGCTACAAGGTGGGCATCGCTTACATGAGCGGCACCTACCGCATCAGCGGCGGCCTGAGCATCAGCGGCTTGTCCGGCGCGGAGGCCCTGACGGACGAAGAGACCAGCGAAGCATAACAAAAAACAGCCCTTTTCTCACCGAGAAAAGGGCTGTTTGTTTATGTAGAGGAGGAAGAAGCGTCTGCCGCGGGCTCGGCGGGCAGGCCGTAATACTGGCGGATGGCCCGGTAGTAGCAGCGGGCGGCTTTCTGGATGCCCTCTTCGCTGCCAAAGGCGGCCAGGTCGTCGGCGTTGGTGATGAAACACTGTTCCGCCAGCACCGCCGGGCAGCCGGTGCTGTTCACCATGGCAAAGCTGCGCAGGCCCTCCGGGTTGGTGTCTCCTCGCTCCCGGATGACCCGGCTGCCGTCCTCTTCGTAATAGGCGTAGCGGACCCCGCCGCTGCCCCGCAGCCGTGCCCCGGCAGCTTCCATCTCGCTGGCGATCAGGTCCGCAAAGCGCAGGCTTTCCTCGCTGTAGGGGGTATCGGCGGTGGCGGGGAAGCACTCAAAGCCGCTGGCCTCGCCGGTGCCCCCGTCCGAGTTCATGTGGATGGACAGGGAGAGGGTAGCCTTCGAGCGCTGCACCCGGCGGGCCCGGTCGGCGGCGGGCAGGTCCTGGTCCCAGTCGTCCCGGCACATGATGGGGGTGATGTCCGGGTCGGCTTCCAAAAGGTCCCACAGGGCCTGGGCGGTGGCCCTGGTCAGGTCACATTCCCGCACGCCGTCCACCCCTGTGGCGCCCTGGTCCTCGCCGCCGTGCCCGGCGTCGATGACCACGATGCGGGCCTGGCTGGAAAGGGGGGACTCTTCGCCGGTGATCAGGCGGGCAATGCAGGAGCTGAACAGAAAAACGAACACCACCAGCAGGGCGTACAAAAGAAAAAAGCGCTGCTTTTGGCGGCGGGCTCTTTGCAGGGCCCTCTGGCGGGTGGGGCTGGGGGCTGCAGTGGGCATGGGCATCCGATCCTTTCCAATGGCCTTGGGTTTTCCACAAAAAGCGGAAGACTATGTTAATAAAACGAGGCAGCGGCGGATTTTGTTTCGGGAAGTGGTCGATTTTTGCAGTTTTTTCACAAAAAAGCCCAGCCAGGGAGCAAATCTGGCTGGGCCCGGCTGACCAAGCCGGTGTGAGGAGAAGCAAGCAAAGGAAGGGTTATTCCAGCACCACGGCCCGGCTGCCCATGGCGGTGTACACCGACTCGAACTGGCTGCGGGAAACGCTGGTGCTGCCCTGCAGGGGATCTGCCAGATAACAGATGGTCTCATCCATGCCGGTGAGCACCACGCAGTGCAGATTGCCGTAGGGGATATAGGTATCGCCGTTTGGCAGCGTCCAGGTGAAAGCATCGTTGAAGCGGGGCATTTCGTATCCCTGGGTGACCCACACGGCCGCTGGATGGCCCTGGCGCAGCTGGTCCAGCAATTCGTCCATCCCCGCGCCGGTGATCTTCCGGGCGGTGAGGGCGCTGCCCTGGTCGGCCAGATAGCCGTTGGCGGCCTCGATCACCGGGCCTTCCATGCAGTACCATCCGTTTTTGGCGCTGAAGGGGTCGCCGGCATAAGCCTCCTCCGGGTCCGGACCGTAGCGGTTGGGTCCGCTGTAGGAGAATTCCGTCATAGGCAGATAGCCGGCGGCCAGATCGGCGGGGGAGACGGAAAAGCCCTGGTATTGCAGCAGGGCGGCCAGGCTGGCCGCCTCACAGCCGTTGGGCAGTTCCGGATTTTGGAAAACGGGCTGCACGTCCAGCATGGGATCGCCGGTCATGGCGCCCATGGGGTCCGCGGGCAGGGGGAGCCCGCCGGTGTCCGCCGGGGCGTTCTGCACCATGCCCACGGTGCCGCTCAGCAGGCCCGGCATGTGGCCCAGGGCCGAAAAGGTGAACGCCAGGCAGCAAGCGCAGAGGACCAGCAAAACAAGCTGGACAG
>CASEVW010000171.1 GCA_949291395.1 uncultured Oscillospiraceae bacterium
CCAGGCCATGGAGGGCTTTGTGCACAACCTGAACACCATGCACAGCCGCGCCGGCGCCCAGACCCCCTTCAGCAGCATCAACTACGGCACCGACACCAGCCCCGAGGGCCGCATGGTCATCCGCAACATCCTGATGGCCGAGGACGCCGGCCTGGGCCACGGCGAGACCCCCATCTTCCCCATCCACATCTTCAAGGTCAAAGAGGGCGTGAACTACAACGAGAACGACCCCAACTACGACCTGTTCAAGCTGAGCATGAAGGTGAGCGCCAAGCGGCTGTTCCCCAACTACGTCTTCCTGGACGCCCCCTTCAACCTGCAGTACTACGTGCCCGGCCGCCCCGAGACCGAAGTGGCCACCATGGGCTGCCGCACCCGGGTCATGGGCAACGTGTACGACCCCGAGCGGCAGATCAGCTACAGCCGCGGCAATCTGAGCTTCACCTCCATCAACCTGCCCCGCCTGGCCATCCTGGCCCAGCACGACGAGAAGAAATTCTACGAGAGCCTGGATGCCATGATGGAACTGGTAGCCCAGCAGCTGCTGGACCGGTTCGAGATCCAGGCCTCCAAGCGGGTGTACAACTTCCCCTTCCTGATGGGCCAGGGCGTCTGGCTGGATTCCGACCAGCTGGGCCCCGCCGACGAGGTGCGTGAGGTGCTCAAGCACGGCACCTTGTCCATCGGCTTCATCGGCCTGGCCGAGACCCTCACCGCCCTGTACGGCCACCACCACGGCGAGAGCGAAGAGATGCAGAAGAAGGGCCTGGAGATCGTGACCCACATGCGTGACTTCTGCGACAAGAAGAGCCAGGAGATGAAGATGAACTTCACCCTGCTGGCCACCCCCGCCGAAGGCCTGTCCGGCCGGTTCACCCGCATGGACCAGAAGCGCTTCGGCAACATCCCCGGCGTGACCGACCGGGAATACTACACCAACAGCTTCCATGTGCCGGTGTGGTTCCCCATCTCCGCCTACGACAAGATCCAGAAGGAAGGCCCCTACCACGCCCTGACCAACGCTGGCCACATCAGCTATGTAGAGCTGGACGGCGACACCGCCAACAACCTGGAAGCCTTTGAGAGCGTGGTGCGCTGCATGCACGACAGCGGCGTGGGCTACGGCAGCATCAACCACCCGGTGGACCGTGACCCGGTGTGCGGCTATGTGGGCGTGATCGGCGACGTTTGCCCCCGCTGCGGCCGCCGCAACGGCGAGGCCCTCAGCCCTGAAAAGCTGGCGGAGCTGCGCAAAAAGTACCCCAGCGTGCCCACCTTCTGCGGCTGCGAATAAACCCGGCATCGGTTTGTTGCAGCGGCAACACCGCATCGCTTTGCAGCGGCATATAATAATACCAAACAATAATATTTCCTAGCAATTTTTCAAACACTGATCCCGTAACACACGAGCCGCCGCCCTGCCCGGAGGGCGGGGCGGCCCCCGCAAGAATAAAGGAGGAATTTCCCATGGCAGCAATGCAGAAACAGTCCGTAGTAGGCAAAGACGTTCCCTTCGAGCGCATCCGCCGCATCACCGGTTACCTGGTGGGCACCATGGATAAGTGGAACGACGCCAAAAAGGCCGAAGAGCGCGACCGCGTAAAGCACCTGTAAGCGCTTATGTTGCAGGTAGCAGGATTCGCCGGAGACAGCATCGTGGACGGCCCTGGCCTTCGGTTCACCGTATTTTTCCAGGGCTGCCCGCACCACTGCCCCGGCTGCCACAACCCCGAGACCTGGCCCTTTGAAGGGGGCACCCCCTACACCCCGGCCCAGCTGCTGGAGATGGCAAAGCGCAACCCCCTGTGCCGGGGCATCACCCTTTCCGGGGGCGAGCCCTTCGCCCAGGCGGGGCCGGAGATGCTGGAATTCGTCCGGCTGGCCAAAGCCGCCGGGTACGAGGTAGCCAGCTATACCGGCTACACCTTCGAGCACCTTTACGAAAAGGGCACCCCCGCCCAGAAAGAGCTTCTTACCCTGCTGGACACCCTCATCGACGGGCCGTTTTTACAGGAACAGCTCACGCTGGAGCTGCGCTTTCGGGGCAGCCGCAACCAGCGCATTCTGGACCTTCCCCAAAGCCTTGCCCAGGGCACAGCCGTTTGGGAGACCCGGGAACGCTGGGTGGGCGAACACGAATAAACGCAAACAAAAAAGCAGGACCCTCGGGATCCTGCTTTTTTGTTTGCCCCTCCGGTGTTTGCAGTTTTGATACAACTTTTTGCCGACAGCATTACAGTTTCTATGCAATAATAAAAGGGCAGATAACAGCAAGGGGCGCAATTTCTGCCCGAATATGTTATGATAATAACGAACATGTTTTGTGAGGAGGTCTTTTTCCATGGCACATATTCTCATTGTGGAGGACGAGGGCCACATCGCCCAGATGATCGAGGCCACCCTGTCGCTGGGGGGCTACACCAGCGAGATCTGCAGCGACGGCACCCAGGCGGTGGACCGGATCCTTTCCGGCGCCTTCGACTTAGTGCTGCTGGACGTGATGCTCCCCGGCCTGGACGGCTTTGCCGTGATGGAGCGGGTGGCCAGCCAGGGCACCCCGGTGATCTTTCTTTCCGCCATGCAGCAGGTGGCGGACAAGGTGCGGGGGCTGCACCTGGGCGCCGAGGACTACATCGCAAAGCCCTTTGAGGCCCTGGAGCTGCTGGCCCGGGTGGAGGTGGCCCTGCGCCGCCGGGACAAGGGCCGCAGCGTGCTGGAATACGGCGGCATCCGCCAGGACCTGGGCAGCCACACCGTGACCCTGAACGGCCAGCCGGTGGCTCTCAGCCCCAAGGAGTTTGACCTATTGCGGGTCTTTTTGCAGAATCAGGACCTGGCCCTCACCCGGGACAAGCTGCTCTCGATGGTGTGGGGCTACGATTTCGCCGGCGAGACCCGCACCGTGGACATCCACGTGCAGCGGCTGCGCCAAAAACTGGATCTGGCCGACAAACTGGTCACCCTGCCCCGCATCGGTTACCGGCTGGAGCATTGAACGGAGGCAGACGCCAATGAAACTTTGGCAAAAGATCTTTTTGTCCTCTTTGGCGCTGTTGGCGGTGGTGACCAACGGGCTGAGCCTGGTGTTTTTGTACAACACCCAGGAGCAGCTGTGGCAGCGGGAGGCCCAGCGGGCCGCCGTGCAGCAGCAAAACATGATGAACGCCATCAAGACCACGGTGATCAACCAGCGCCTGCAGTCCGGCCAGATCTGCCTGCCGGAAACCGAGACCACCGACGCGGCTGCCAGCGCCCTGAGCAGCCAGGAGGCGGGCAGCTATCTGCTGGCCTTCCAGCTGTACAGCGGCGCCCGCATGCTCACCACCGACGACACCGGCCTGTGCGCCGCCGCGGATATCGTGAGCGAGGAGCAGTCTGACGCCGGGCTCACCTACACCCGTTCCTTCCGGCAGGGCGAGCAGCTGCTGCTGGCCCTCAACTGCCCGCTGCCTCTGGAACAGCAAAACTACCGGCTGGTGTGCGTGTTTGACGTGACCTCCCTGGACCAGCAGCTGAAAAGCCAGGCCTTCACCGCCCTTGCCCTGGGCATCCTGGTGAGCGTGGCGGCGGCGGGGCTTTTGCTGCTGGTGGTCAAGGTGCAGCTGCGCCCGCTGGACCAATTGTCCCAGGCATCCCGGCGCATCGCCGCCGGCAACTACGGCGAACGGGTGCAGCTGCGGGGCAGCGACGAGCTGACCGACCTGGGGCAGGACATGAACCGGATGGCCCAGGCGGTGCAGAGCCACGTGGGCCAGCTGGAACAGGCCGCCGAGGACCAAAAGACCTTCATCGCCAACATGGCCCACGAGATGAAAACGCCCCTCACCAGCATCCTGGGCTTTGCGGACCTGTTATACATTCAAAAGGAAGTGCCGGAAAAAAAGCGGATGGAATACGCCGGCATCATCGTGGAGGAGACCAAGCGGATGCGCTCGCTGTCCAGCAAGTTGATGGAGCTGCTGAACGTGGGCAGCCAAAACCTGATCTTCACCAGTGAGCGGCTGGCCTCGGTGCTGAACGAGGTGGCCGCTGCCATGCAGCCGGTGCTGAACAGCAGCGGCATGGCCCTGCAGTACGGCTGCGAGCCGGACCTTTACCTATTGATGGACCGGGAGCTGTTCAAATCGCTGCTGTATAACTTCATCGACAACGGCCGCAAGGCCAGCCCGGAGGGCAGCCTGATCAAGCTGCTGGCCCGCCGCCAGGGCAATAAGGCCGAGATCCTCATCCGGGACTACGGCCAGGGCATCCCCAAAAAGGAGCTGAAAAAGATCCGCCAGCCCTTTTATATGGTAGACAAATCCCGCAGCCGCAAAGCGGGCGGCGCGGGCCTGGGCCTTGCCTTGTGCGAGGAGATCGCCCGCATCCACAAGGGCAGCTTTGACATCGACAGCCGGGTGGACCAGGGCACCCTGATCACCCTGCGTTTTCCGCTGGCCCAGCCGGATACCCCCAGCCAGCCCGCCGTCAAGGAGGAGCCCCATGAAGATACAACGCGATCCTGAGCGCCGGGCCGCACCGGCCCAGCCTGCGAAGTCCAAGCCCGCCGGGAATGCCCCGGCTGCCGGGAAGGCGCAGCCTTCTGCCAGGGAGCCCGCGGCCAAAACCCAGCCTGTCAAAAAAGCCGGGCACACCTTCCGGGCAAAACCGGCCCCAAAGCAGCGGCCCGCTGCCTCTGCCCGGGGCTCTAAGCCTTTTGCGCTGCCCCGCCCTGGCCGCAAAAAGCCTTCCCCCGCAAAATCGGGCAAAGGCAGCAGCCATACTTCCCGGTTCGCCCTGTTTTCGGCGGCGGTGCTGGCCTGTTCGGCGCTGGCCAGCTTTCTGGCCGCCAACGCCATCATCCAGCCCTCCGGCCAGATCGGCCAGATGGCCGCCCTGCCCGCCTACAACGTGATCGGCCAGCGGGCCGAGACCATGGAGTTCTGGGCCAGGGCCCAGTACCACGAGCAAGTCGACCAATCAGAGGCCCCTGGCTCTTATGTCGCTTCCGAACTTTTTCCCTACGCCGGCGCCCAGGACATGATGGAGCGGCTTCTGGCCCTTCAGCAGTCGCCCCAGGGGCTTCCGCTCTCCCCTTCGCCCCGGGGGTACTCCAGCGCTCCCCAACATATCTACGACGAGCGCATGCGCATCCATTGCTGTTTTATCGACGACCTGCCCCTGGCCATCCTTCCCGGCGACCAAAGCGGCAAGATCGGCCAGCTGGATGTGAGCGTCGGGACATCCACCGAAAACACCTTCCCCTTCTGCTATACCATCCTGTTCACCTCCGGCGGGCCCGCCCCCACCGAAGAGCAGTTTGCCCAGGCCTATCAAAACATCCTGGAAGATCTGCTTTTGCTGGCCGGATATCCCGAGGAAAAGGCGTGCAGCCTGTGGGCGATCCTTTCCCTGCTGATGGACAGCGGCCCCTTTCCCGACGATCTGACCGATGCTGCCACCCGCGACACGCTGGACGTTATGAACAGCGCCTTCCAGATCACCGTTTCCCAGCTGCTGGCGCCCGGCCAGGAAGCGCGAGACAACGGCTGGGGCAGCCTGGACCCCAGCGGCCTGTTCAGCCGCTTTGACATCAGCGACCCCGCCTCCCAGGAAGCCTATCTGCAAAGCCTGTTCGACTATTTCAGCGTGGATCTGCAGATCATCCAGCTGGAACGGAACTTCCTGGTGCTGTTCAATTGCAGCCGAGCCTCCGGCTGCGTGCTGGGGATGTATTACGACCCCATCCTCCAGATCTGGAGCGGCCTGGGCTTTCAGGACGTTTCGTAATGTTTTCACGCCCGCCGCTAAGGAGGAGCCCCATGAAGATACACCGCACGCCCCAGCGCCCGGCAGCCCCGCCTGCCGCCAAGGCCCGGACTGCCGCAAAAGCCAAACCCGCTGCGAAAGCCCCGGGATCGAAAAAGCGGCTCGCGCCCGCTGCCCGGCAAAAGCGCTCCGCCGCCAAACGGGGCCGGGGCGCCAAGCACCCTTCCGCCCGGTTCGTTCTGTGTGCGGCGGCGGTGCTGGCCTGCTCGGCGCTGGCCAGTTTACTGGCCGCCAGCGCCATCATCCAGCCCACCGGCCAGATCGGCCAGATGGACGCCCTGCCCGCCCGCAGCGTGATCGGCCAGCAGACGGACACCATCGAATTTTGGGCCCGGGCCCAGTACCGGGAGGCGGACCGCACCCGCACGCTCAGTCATGCAATGCCGCTGTTTGCCTCCGAGGCCCTTCAGCTTGCCGGCAGCAAAGCCCGGCTGGACCAGCTGTTTGCCGGCCTGCGCACCAGCGACGGCCAGCAGGTCCAGCTTTCCGCCCGCAACATAAGCGCCGTCACCCCGTATTACACCTTCGATTCCTCCCAGGAGATCTCCTGTGATTTTGTGGATCAGATCCCCTGCTCGCTGGTGTACGGGCCCAGCGGGGCATACACCCTTTGCGAGGGCAGCGTGGACATCAGCCTGGGCCACTCCTCTTTATACCCGGCTCTGTTCTGCTACACCCTGCTGTTCACCCCGAAAGACCAGCTGCCCACCGAAGAACAGTTCGCCCAGGCATACCAGGACATCCTCTGGCAGCTTCTGCTGATGGCCGGCTACCCTTCCGAAGGCTCGCCCAACCAGCTGTCCACCCATATGCTGGCGCTGCTGGATGATTTTTCTTTGGAGGGTCTGTCTGGGCAAGGCATGCCGCCGGAAAGTGCGAACGCGCTCCGCACATCCGCAGCCTCAGCTGCCAACGCCCTTTTATCCCCCGGCTATCGAGTGCAGGCAAACGGCTGGGGCGCGCTGGACCCCCTAGGCCTGTTCAACGATTTTGACATCGACGATCCCGCCTCCCAGGAAGCCTATCTGCAAAGCCTGTTCCAGCTTTCTTCCATCGACCTGCAGATCATCCGGCTGGAACAGAACTATCTGGTGCTGTTCAATTGCAGCCAGACCGCCGCAGGCTGCGTGGTGGGGATGTATTACGACCCCATCCTTGGCTGCTGGAGCGGCATGGGCATCCAGAACACCTGGTGACCAGCCCCGCCCGCAAGATTTACAGTTCCGATACAACTTCTTGCCGACTCCATTGCGCCTTGTCTGTTATCATAAAGGCACGGAAAACAACGCAGGCCGGCCCGCCGAAAGGGACCGGACAGATCCGATCTGCCGTCCGTAACAAACCCCGCCCGTCTTGCGTCTGATATGGCAAAGAGCAGCCCGCGCGCCAGCGCCCGGATGCTCAAAGCCGAGTCCGAGCTTCCCCGCCCGGACTCGGCGGTACGCAAGGAGGTCTTGTTATGGCAGCTCGCACCCTTTCCACCGTCAACGCCCGGCGCGGTGCGTGGTCCCCCGCAGCCTGCCGCCCTGCCCAGTCTTTCCCGCCGCCCAGCTCTTCGGGCCGGGCG
>CASEVW010000172.1 GCA_949291395.1 uncultured Oscillospiraceae bacterium
CCACTGGGCGGTGGGGGTGCGCTTGGCCCCGTACACCAGCGGGGTGCGGAACTGCCGCTCCGCCGCGCAGAAGTGGCTGCTGCTCATGGCCGCCGCCGTCTCGGCAAAGCCCCCCGCCGTCATGCAGGCCGCCAGGCCCACCGCCTCCGCCATGGTGCTGCAGGCCCCGTACAGCCCCGCAAAGGGCACGTCCAGGTCCCGCATGGTGTAGGCGGTGGCGGTGCACTGGTTCTGCAGGTCCCCGCCAAACACCAGGTCCAGCTTTTCCGGCCCGATGCCCGCTTTCTGCATCGCCAGGTCCAGGCACTGGCGCTGCAAATGGCTCTCGGACTTTTCCCAGGTGTCCTCGCCCAAAGTGTTCTCCTCAAACAGCAGGTCAAAGGACGAGGCCAGCGGCCCCTCGCTCTCTTTTTTTCCGCCCACGGCGGCAAACTCCGTGAGCACCGGCGGCGTTTCAAAGCGAATGGTGTCCCCGGCGCGCAGCGGCTGTTTCATCGTTCGTTCCAACTTTTTCCCTTCCTCCCGTCAGCCCACATAAGGCCGGATCAGATAATAGATAACGCCCCACACCGCGCTGGCGGCGATGCCGTACACGATCACCGGCCCGGCAATGAGGAACATCTTTGCCCCCACGCCGGGGATGAAGCCCTCGCTTTTGAACTCGATGGCGGGGCTGACCATGGAGTTGGCAAACCCGGTGATGGGCACCAGGGTGCCCGCCCCCGCCTTGGCCGCCAGCTTCTGGTACCAGCCCAGGGCGGTGGTCACCGCCGAGATGGCGATCAGGGTGGTGCTGGTCATGGTGGCGGCGTCGCTGAGGGTAAAGCCCTTGGCCAGATACGCCTGGCGCAGCACCTCGCCCAACAGGCAGATGGCCCCGCCCACGCAGAAGGCCCAAACGCAGTCCTGCACAAGGCGGGAGTGGGGGCTGGCCTTCTTATTCATTTCATCGTATTGTTCCGGCGTCAATTTCATCGCGTTTTCCTCCCTATTCCAGATGCTCTTGCAAAAAGTATGCCCTTTGGGGCCCGGGAATATGTGTTTCGGCCCGCTGCCTGCCGCCGGGCATGCCCCTTTTCGGCGGTTTGCCAAATTTTGCAAAGACTATTGTCACGGCCCGTGACGGCGGTGTAAAATAACAGGGAATCGACCGGATTTTCTATTGTAGAGGAGGAACCTTCCGTGAAAAAACTCATCAGTCCTCTGGATCTGACCACCGGGGAGATCGACCAGCTGCTGGCCCTTTCCGACCAGATCATCGCTGACCCCGCCGCCTTTGCCCACAAATGTGACGGCAAGATCCTGGCTACCCTGTTTTTTGAACCCAGCACCCGCACCCGCCTGAGCTTTGAGTCCGCCATGCTCCGGCTGGGCGGTAAGGTCCTGGGCTTTTCTTCAGCCAATTCCAGCAGCGCCGCCAAGGGGGAGACCGTATCCGACACCGCCCGCATGTCCGAGTGCTATGCGGACATCATCGCCATGCGCCACCCCAAAGAGGGCGCTGCCACCGCCGCCGCGGCCAAGATCCGCTGCCCGCTGATCAACGCGGGGGACGGCGGCCACCAGCACCCCACCCAGACCCTCACCGACCTGCTGACCATCCACCGGCTGAAGGGCCGGCTGGACCATCTGACCATCGGCCTGTGCGGCGATCTGAAATTCGGCCGTACGGTGCACAGCCTGATCCGGGCCATGATGCGCTATGAGGGCATCCGGTTCGTGCTGGTCAGCCCCAAGGAGCTGGCCATCCCGGACTACATCCGGGAGGACATCATCGCCGCCGGCTACCCCTTCCAGGAGGTGGAGAGCCTGGAGGACGCCATCGGCGAGATGGACATTTTGTATATGACCCGGGTGCAGGGCGAGCGCTTTGCCGACCAGGCGGAATTTCTGCGCCTGCGGGACCACTACATCCTGGATGCTGCCAAGATGGAGCGGGCAAAGCCGGACATGATCGTGATGCACCCGCTGCCCCGGGTGAACGAGATCGCCACCGAGGTGGACGACGACCCCCGGGCCGCCTACTTCCAGCAGGCCAACTTCGGCCGCTTCGTGCGGATGGCCCTCATTTTGAAGATGCTGGAGGACGATGAGGAGACCGGCAGCCTCATCCCCGCCGACGCGGTGGAGCTGGGCGACTGCCAGAACCCCCACTGCATCACCCAGGCCGAACCCTCGCTGCCCCGGCTGTACACCCGCAGCGAAAAGGGCGTCTGCCGCTGCGTGTACTGCGAGCACGAATACCAGGGCTGATCGTTCTGCCGCCGCCTCGAAAATCGGGGCGGCGCTTTTTATGTTGGAAGCCGGGCACGGCTGGGATATATATGTTATAATAGAAAAAGAGCATTTGCGCCGATTTTAATAGAAACCGAGGTTATCAAGCTATGCAGTGGACCGACATCCGCATCACCGTACCCAAAGCCAACGCGGACACCGCCGAGGCCATCGCCACCGGCATCTCCGGCGGCGGCATCTATATTGAAGACTACTCCGACCTGGAAGAGCAGGTGGAGAAGATCGCCCACGTGGACCTGATCGAGCAGGAACTGCTGGACAAGGACCGCACCCATGTGACCGTTCATATGTACCTGGCCCCGGACGAGAACCCCTCCGAGGTGATCGAGCTGCTGCAAAGCCGCCTCATCGCCGCCGAGCTGCCCTATACCCTGGACACCGAGGGCGTGGAGCAGGAGGACTGGGAGACCGGCTGGAAGGCCTATTACCACGCCCTGACCATCGGCCAGCGGCTGGCCATCGTGCCCAGCTGGGAGCAGTTCGACACCGACCGGGTGGTCATCAAGCTGGACCCGGGCATGGCCTTCGGCACCGGCACCCACGAGACCACCGCCCTCTGCCTGGAGACGCTGGACGGCCTGGTGAAGGGCGGCGAGCGGATGCTGGACATCGGCACCGGCAGCGGCATTCTGGCCATTGCCGCCCTGAAACTGGGCGCGGCCCAGGCAGAAGGGGTGGACATCGACCCCATGTGCGTGCGCACCGCCGGGGAGAACGCCCAGCTGAACGGGGTGGACGACCGGCTGAAGGTGCTCATCGGCGATCTGTCCGACAAGGCCACCGGCACCTATGACATCATCACCGCCAACATCGTGGCCAACGCCATCTTGAGCCTGGCCCCCCACGTTCCCCCGCTGATGGCCCCCGGCGCCACCTTCATCGCCAGCGGCATCATCGACACCCGCCGGGACGAGGTGGTGGAGGGCCTTGCCGCCGCGGGTCTCACCGTCACCCAGGTGAAGGAGCAGAACGGCTGGGTGGCCATCCTGTGCAAAAACGGGGGCGAAGCGTAAGATGCCCCACCGCTACTTTACCAGCCAGATCCAAGGGGACACCGCCCTGCTCACCGGGCAGGACGCCCACCACCTGGGCCGGGTGATGCGGGCAAAGCCGGGGCAGGAGGTCATCCTCTGCGACGGGGCCGGGTACGACTACACCGGCCGCATCGAGGCCATCGAGCCGGAGCAGATCCGCTTTGCCCTTTTGGACAAGCGCCCCTGCACCGCCGAGCCCTCGGTGGAGGTGACCCTGTTTGTGGGCTACCCCAAGCAGGATAAGCTGGAGCTGATCTTACAAAAGGCGGTGGAGCTGGGCGCGGTGCGTCTCGTGCCCTTTTTCAGCCGCTACTGCGTGACCACCCCCAAAAAAGAGGAGCAGAAAAACGAGCGGTACGCCCGTATCGCCGCCGAGGCCGCCAAGCAGTGCGGCCGGGGCATCCTGCCCCAGGTGGAGCTGCCGCTGGACATCCGGCAGCTGCCCCAGCGCTTTGCCCAGTTTGACGCGGTGCTCTTCTGCTACGAAAAGGGCGGCCGGCCCATCCGGGACTGCCTGGCCGGGGCAAAGCGCGTCGCCATCATCACCGGGGCCGAAGGCGGCTTTTCGGAAGAAGAAGCCCAGGCCCTGATCGCTGCCGGGGCGAAGGTCATCGGCCTTGGCCCCCGCATTTTGCGGTGTGAGACGGCCCCCATCGCCGCCCTTTCCGCGGTGATGGCCTTTACCGGCAACCTGGAATAACTGTTACAAAAGCGCCCGATGCGCATAAACCCTTGCCTCGCAGGCATACTAAAAACGGCAAACGCCAAAATTTTAGTGAATGCGAGGGAATTTTGCAATGAAACGGTTTATCAGCCTGTTTCTGGCGGCTTCCATGGCCCTGAGCCTGGCCGCCTGCGGCATGGGGAACGATTCCTCCAGCTCGATGAACAGCAGTTCCATGGGCTCCAGCATCGCCGGCAGCGAGCCTCATTTTGCCGGCTCCGGCGCCACCAGCGGTGCCATGAGCGACATCCGGGAGGATATGGGCGATCTGAAGGAGGACATCACCGGCTCCGAGCCCCGTGATTCCATGTCCCAGAACACCGCCGAACCCATGCCGGACAACACCACCAGCGGGTCCGCTTCCCAGACCCGTGCCACCCAGGCCGCAGCACCCGCTGCGGCCTTTTCCGAAGGGGAGTGGTCGCTGACCCTGGTGAACGCCAGCCACCCGCTGCCGGAGGGCTTTTCGGTGGACACCGTTTCCATTGCCGGGTACGACGACCGGCAGTTTGACGCCCGGGCCGCCGGGGCCCTCACCGCCCTGCTGGATGCCGCCCAGGCGGACGGCTGCCCGCTCTACTTAGTCTCCAGTTACCGGAGCGTAGAGCGCCAGACCGCCCTGTTCCAGCGCAAGACCAACTATTATAAAAAGCAGGGCCTTAACCAGCAGGCCGCCGAGGAGGAGGCCGCCAAGATGGTGGCCCGCCCCGGCACCAGCGAGCACAACCTGGGCCTTGCGGCGGACATCGTCAGCGCCGACTGGTACAGCGCCCACAGCGACCTGACCCAGGAGTTTGAGACCACCCCGGCCTTTGCCTGGCTGCAAAGCCACGCGGCGGAATACGGCTTTATCCTGCGCTATCCCGCCGGGAAAGAGGCGGTGACCGGCGTGGAGTACGAACCCTGGCACTACCGCTATGTGGGGCCTGCCGCTGCGGCGGCCATCGCCCGGCAGGGCATCACCCTGGAAGAATACCTTGGCCAATAATGGTTTGCAAAAACAGCCGGAAAGTTTTCCGGCTGTCTTTTGTAAAATCCTACCATAATATTGGGATACGCCTGGCATTTTTCCCCAATTTGTGATACAATTTCTCCAGAATATGGCGGCCTTTGGCCCTGCGTGCCCGGCCCTGTCAACGCCAGGGCGGGCGCGGATAGAAATGGAGTGGTATTGTATGGCAGATTACGTGTTGTTCACCGATTCCACCACCGACCTTTCGGTGGATCTGATCGAAGAGATGGGGGTCCAGGTGATCCCTCTGACCTTTACCATCGGCGGAAAAGATTATAAAAATTACCCGGATGGCCGGGAACTGTCTTCCAAAGAATTTTACGACCGGCTGCGGGGCGGCGAGGTGAGCACCACCAGCCAGATCTCCCAGCAGGAATTTCTGGACGCCTTCACCCCGGTTTTGGAGCAGGGCAAGGACGTTTTGTACCTGGCCTTCTCCAGCGGCCTTTCCGGCACCTTCAACTCCGCCCGGCTGGCGGTGGAGGAGCTGACCGAGCAGTTCCCGGAGCGCACCGTTCTGGCCATCGACACCTTGCAGGCCAGCATGGGCGAGGGCCTGGCGGTATACTATGCCGCCTGCCTGAAAAACGAGGGCAGATCTTTGCAGGAAGTGGCGGACTGGTTCTTAGAAAACCGGATGTCCATCTGCGCCTGGTTCACCGTGGACGACCTGATGTTCTTAAAGCGGGGCGGCCGTTTGAGCGGCGCCGCCGCCGTGGCGGGCACCCTGCTGGGCATCAAGCCGGTGCTGCACGTGGACGACGAGGGCAAGCTGATCGCCATGGAAAAGGTGCGGGGCCGCAAGGCCAGCCTGAACGCCCTGGTGCAGCATTTTGAAGCCAGCACCTACGACCGCAGCCAGCAGGTGGTGTTCATCAGCCACGCCGACTGCCTGGCCGACTGCCAGTATGTGGCGGACAAGATCGCCGCTCTGGGCGTGAAACGGATCTGCATCTCGGACATCGGCCCCGTGATCGGCGCCCATGCCGGCCCCGGCACCGTGGCGCTGTTCTTCCGGGCGGACAAGCGGTGAGCTTTCTTACAGTAACAGCAAAAGCCCTGGAGCGATTCGAAAATGCATCGCCCCAGGGCTTTATTTTTGTATGCTTACAGGGTGCGCAGGGCATCCTCCAACGCGGTCTTTTGGCTGGTCTGTTCGTCTTTTTGCCGTTTGATGATGCGGGCCGGCACACCTGCCACCACGGCCCCCGGGGGCACGTCCTGGAGCACCACGCTGCCGGCGGCCACCACCG
>CASEVW010000173.1 GCA_949291395.1 uncultured Oscillospiraceae bacterium
GCCCGGAACCCTCCGCTACCCCGGAGCCGGCGGTGACCCCCGAGCCCTCCGCTACCCCGGAGCCGGCGGTGACCCCTGAGCCCTCCGCCACACCGGAAGCAACGGCGACCCCCGAGCCTTCCGCCACCCCGGAGCCGGAGGAAGCTCTGCCTGAGGCGCCCACGGTGGACGAGCTGAAAGCCCAGATCGAGGCGCTGTTACAGCAGAGCCGCCAGGTCACCCAGATGAGCGAGGCGGAGCTGGAAGGGACCTTGCAGCAGATCGAACAGGTGGCCCAGACGCCCCTTACGCTGGACGCCGAAGAGGACGAGGAGCTGCAGGACCTGCTGACCCAGCTGGCCAACGCCCAGGTGGCCGTGGAGGATATGCGCATGGCCTGGCAGGCCAAACGGGAGGGCTGGCTGGACCAGCTGCCCCAGACCGGCCGGGAAAACAGCTGGCGGTATCAGAACGGCCAGCGCATCGAAAGCGAAGTGGACGCTCTGGACCTGGATCTGCCCGAGGGCGTGAGCACCTTTGCCGCCGGTGACTACTGGGGCATCGACGTGAGCCACCACCAGGGCGTGATCGACTGGAATGCCGTGAAGTCGGCGGGGGTGGATTTTGCCATCATTCGCTGCGGATACGGCATGGATCTGACTGAGCAGGATGACAAACAGTGGAGCCGGAACGTGTCCGAGTGCGAGCGCTTGGGCATCCCCTACGGCGTGTATTTCTACTCCTACGCAGTAACGGCGGATATGGCGGCGGAAGAAGGCCGCCACGCGCTGCGCCTGCTGCAAGGCCACACCCCGGACCTGCCCGTCTTTTACGATATGGAAGAGAACCGCCAGCTGGTGGTGGGCAATGACGGCCTGGCCGAGATCGCCCGCATTTTCTGTGACATCGTGAGCGCTCAGGGTTACGAGGTGGGCGTGTATGCCAACCTTAACTGGTGGCAGTACTATCTCACCGATGCGGTATTTGAAAACTGGTACCGCTGGGTGGCCGAGTGGCATTCTGCTTGCAGCTACAACGGCCGCTACGAGATGTGGCAGTATACCAATCGCGGCATCACCCTAGGCATCGACGGCTTTGTGGATATGAACTATTGGTATGGCGAGCTGCCCAATCACCGGGTAACGGTAGAGCCGGGCGTGTATACGATCTCCACTGCTCTGGACAGCAGCAAGGTGCTGGATGTGGAGTGGGCCAGTACGGAGGATGGCGCCAATGTGGAGCTGTTCACCCGCAACAGCGGTCTGAACCAGCAGTTTGATGTGCAACCCTGCGGGGATGGGTATTATACCATCCGCAACGTGAATTCTGGCAAATATCTGGATGTATACAATGGCGAAACGACCCCCGGCACCAATGTGCTGCAATGGAGCGCGAACGGCGGGGAGAACCAGAAGTGGAGCTTTGAAGACGCAGGCAACGGGTATTATTACATCCGTTCCAAGAGCAGCGGGCTGTACCTGGATGTGTACAATGGGGAAAGCGCCGACAAAACCAATGTGTTGATCTACACCCGCAATGGTGGGACGAACCAGAAATTTAAACTAGACTCCTGCAAAGAAACGGATATCCAGCCGGGTGTGTATACCATCTCTACCGCTTTGGACAGCAACAAAGTGCTGGACGTGGAATGGGCCAGTACAGAGGATGGCGCCAATGTGGAGCTGTTCACTCTCAATGGCGGCTTGAATCAACGGTTTGAAGTGGCTTCCTGTGGGGACGGATATTATACTATTCGTAATATAAACTCTGGAAAATATCTAGATGTATATAATGGGGAAACGACCCCCGGCACCAATGTGCTGCAATGGAGCGCGAATGGCGGGGACAACCAGAAGTGGAGCTTTGAAGATGCAGGCAACGGGTATTATTACATCCGTTCCAAGAGCAGCGGGCTGTACCTGGATGTATACAATGGAGAAAGCGCGGACAAAACGAATGTGTTGATCTACACCCGCAACAGTGGGACGAACCAGAAATTTAAGCTGGAGTCCTGTGAAGAGACGAACATCGTACCAGGAGTCTACACGATCTCTACCGCTCTGGATGACAGCAAGGTGCTGGATGTGGAGTGGGCCAGTACGGAGGATGGCGCCAATGTGGAGCTGTTCACCCGCAACAGCGGTCTGAACCAGCAGTTTGATGTGCAACCCTGCGGGGATGGGTACTATACCATCCGCAACGTGAATTCTGGCAAATATCTGGATGTATACAATGGCGAAACGACCCCCGGCACCAATGTGCTGCAATGGAGCGCAAACGGCGGAGAGAACCAGAAGTGGAGCTTTGAAGACGCAGGCAACGGGTATTATTACATCCGTTCCAAGAGCAGCGGGCTGTACCTGGATGTATACAACGGAGAAAGCGCCGATAAAACGAATGTTCTGGTGTATACCAGAAACAGTGGCGACAACCAGAAATTTAAACTGGGATAAAAAAGAGAGATTTAAGGGAGTAACGGAATGGAGATCGTCAAGCAGCATTTATCCGAGATCATTATGGGGGCCACATTGCTTATGGCACTGGCTTGCATAGCAGGATCGATTGGAAGTGTATGCGTCCTTTCCAAGAAAGGCGTAAAGCGAGACAGTCGGAACGCTGCAATGCCGCTTCTGTTTTTTGTGTGCGTATGGCTGGGATACGGGTGTATGATCTGGTCAAAGCACTACTCGGTAGATTCCTTTAACGTAATGTATGATATGTCTCCCTATTGGCATCTGCAGCTTGGGCGATACATAAACTGCGGGACGATCTTATGGGCAGACTTCTTTGGCATGAACCAGGTGACACAGCAGCAATTTTTCATGTTGCTGTGGAGCATTGTGCTGACAGTTATGATGTGGCTGTTTTACCAGGGGATAGTGGAGTTCACTCAGCCAGACCACGGATGGAAAAAAGTGTGCATCGCCGGAGCTGTAGCATTGACGTTTCTGAACGTATTTGCCATGGAACTCATGCTTTTCCCGGAAATGGCAATGACCTTTCTTCTGGGAAATTTGGGGCTGGGCTTGGCAGTGCGTTATGCCTTGAGCGGGATTTCTCTACTCAAGCGCTGGGCGCTGGCGGCGTTGTTTTTATTGATCGCGTTGGGATGCTATCAAAGTTATATCGGCATCTTTGAAGCCTTCGTTTTGATGGGGATCTTTCTCAAATGGAAAGAGGATGCCCGAAAGCGGTATACCGAAAGCTTTATCGCTCTGGTCATTGGCTGTGGTGCTTCTGCGGTCAATATCATAATGCCGAAAATTTTGATCCACTTTGACATTATTGCGGATTCCGGCAGAGGCGCAAGTTTAACGCTGGGCACGATCGCTCATAATTTTATAGAAATGGCAAAATACCAGATCCGCTTCTGGAAAAATGCGGACGGCCTTTTGCCTGGGATCGTGATGCCGGTGATCGGGGTGATCGCCGTGGTTGCGCTTGTAGCGGCGCTAAAATCTTTGAGCAGCGTCGAGCAGAGAAGCTTTTTCTGTATCTTGATTGCAGGATTATATGTGCTGGGATATGCCCCTCATCTTGTGGAAGGCCGAATCGACCTTACACCACGCAGTAATATAGCGATATGGTCAGTGATCGCAGTACTTCTGATTGCAGCTGTAGTGCTGCAGAAACAGAAAACGGATCAAAAAAGGCCTCGACCGGCGGAACTGGTGGTTGCAGGGATACTGGTCGTACAGGTGATCACAATGCAGGATATGGCGGCAAACGAGCAGGCCATGAATGTGATCGATTGGATGGAAGCGGAAGAGATCGCACGGGTAGTGACGCAGTACGAGGAAGAGACGGGTAATGTCATATCCCAGGTAGCGGTATGCGGTGATGAGAATATGACCGTTTACCAGCCGCTAAGCCGTTACAGAAACAGCCAGCTTGGGGCCCGGATCATGGCGATCGATTATTCCAATTATCGTTTGATTGGAGCCGTGCTGCATCGCGATTTGCATAAAGTGGAAATGCCGCAGGAAGTGTATCAAACACATTTTAGCGGAAAAAACTGGGATGAGCTGAATGTGGAAGAGCAGGTCTTCTGTGAAAATGAGACGCTGTATCTTGCAGTTTATTGAATGGCTGTCTCTGTTCTGTGTTTTTTGAATTTGAAAAGCCAGGAAAAGAACCAATTGTCCTGTTAGGAGAGAAAAAATATGAAACTTATAAAAAGCAGCAAAGCGGTGCAACATTTTTTGAAATACAGGCCGCTGCTGAAAGAGCTGGTGGTTCGGGATCTGAAAGTGAAATACCGGCGCAGTTTTTTGGGCTATCTTTGGAGCTTGCTCAACCCGTTGCTGATGATGGTCGTTATGACAGTGGTTTTCTCCTTTATGTTCCGGTCGAACATTGAGAATTTTCCGCTGTATCTGATCTGCGGCCAAACGCTCTGGAACTTCTTTAACGAAAGCACCAACATGGCCATGTATTCCGTGCTGAACAACGGGGCATTGATCAAAAAGGTTTACATCCCCAAATTTATCTTCCCGCTGTCCCGGGTGCTTTCCAGCTTTGTGACCATGAGTTTCAGCCTGGTGGCGATTTTGATCGTTATGATCGCCACCCGCACCCCGTTCCATTGGCAGGTTTTGCTGTTCCCCATTCCCATGCTGCTGCTGCTGGTGTTCTGCATGGGCATCGGCATGGTGCTTTCCGGCCTGGCGGTGTATTTCCGTGACGTGATGCATCTGTATGGGGTCATCACCATGGCTTGGATGTATGCCACCCCGATCTTCTACCCGCTGGATCCGGAAGTTTTGCCGCAGCAGATCATCGACCTGATCAAGCTGAATCCCATGTACCACTACATCAACTTTTTCCGCCAGCTCGTTCTTTATGGCGATGTGCCCGGCGTGAACACCTGGTTTGCCTGCATCGCCAGCGCGCTCGTTTCGCTGGTGGTGGGCCTGGCGATCTTTAGAAAAATGCAGAAGAATTTTATCTTGTATCTGTAAAGGAGAGAAAACGATGGCAGACAAGATCATAAAAGTAAATGATGTTTCCATGCGTTTCAACCTCGCAGAGGAAAAAACAGATACCATCAAAGAGTATTTTTTAAAGCTGTTTACTGGAAAACTGCATTTCAATGAGTTTTTTGCATTGAAAGATGTTTCTTTTTCCATTGAACGGGGCGAATCCGTCGCGCTGATCGGTTCCAACGGCAGCGGCAAGAGCACCATGCTGAAGATCCTTGCCGGCGTGCTGTATCCGTCCAAGGGCAGCGTGCAGATCAACGGCTCCATCGCGCCCCTGATCGAACTGGGCGCGGGATTCGATATGGACCTTACCGCCCGGGAGAATATTTACCTGAACGGTGCGGTCCTGGGATACGACCATGACTTTATGGATGCGCATTTTCAGGAGATCATGGACTTTTCGGAGCTGTGGGACTTTGTGGATGTGCCCGTAAAGAACTATTCCTCCGGTATGGTGGCCCGGCTTGGCTTTGCCATTGCCACCATCGTGAAAGCGGATATCCTGGTGGTAGATGAGATCCTTGCGGTGGGCGATTTTAAGTTCCAGGAAAAATGCAAGGAGCGCATGGCGCAGATGATGGGGGAAGGCACGACCCTGCTGTTCGTGAGCCACAGTGAGGAACAGGTGAAAGAGCTGTGCGGCCGGGCCATCTGGCTGGATCACGGCCATTTGATGGCGGATGGTCCCACCGAAGAGGTCTATCAGAAGTACGAAGAAAAGATGAATGCTTGAACACTGCTAAAGGAAATAGGGGGAATCGTATGCCTGCCAATATTAAGATCTTGATCTCCTGCCACAAGGATACTGCCTATTTGAAAAGCAACATTTGGCAGCCGATCCAGTTGGGATGCAAAAACACAGACAAGCGGCTTCCGGAGATGCTGTATGACAATGCTGGAGAGAACATTTCGGCGCTGAATCCCATGTACTGTGAGCTGACCGCACAGTATTGGGCCTGGAAAAATATGGATGCGGACTATTACGGCTTTTGCCATTACCGCCGGTATTTCAGCTTTTCCCAGGAACGTTACTTTGAAGACGCCTACGGCAATGTGATCGAAAAATACCTGGACGACAGTATCGTGGAAAAATACGGCCTGGATGACGAGAACGTACAAAAGCTGGTGGAACAGTACGATGTCATCACGACCGTGCGCAAAGACCTGCGCCATATGCCAGGTCGATTCTCTTCGGTGGAGGATCAGTACCGGCGCGCGCCGCTTTTGCACGGCAAAGACCTGCAGGTCATGCTGGATATCATTGATGAAAAATATCCGGAATACAGCAAGGCGGCCCATCAGCACTGCGAGGGCCATGTGACCAGCTTCTGCAACATGTACATATTGAAAAAGGAGATCTTTTTCGATTACTGCCAGTGGATGTTTGGCGTTTTGGAAGAATTCTGCAAGCGGGTGGATATGAGCCATTACAGCACGGAGGCCCTTCGCACGCCGGGGCACCTTTCCGAACGCCTGTTCGGGATCTATTACCTGCATCTTTTGGAGAAAAAGCCCGAACTGCGCACCAAGGAATTGCAGTGCGTCCTGTTTGAAAATACTGAGCGGCAGGACATCCTGGCCCCGGCGTTTGAACAGAACAGTGTACCGGTGGTGTTTGCGGCAAACAACCAGTTCGTGCCCATGTTCGCCACCTGCCTGCGCTCGGTGCTGGATCATGTTTCGGCAAATTACAATTACGATCTGGTGCTGCTGCAGTCGGATATCAGCAAGGAGAACAAAGCCGAGCTGCTGGGCATGGTGGAGGGATACAGCAATGTTTCCCTGCGTTTCTTCGATGCGGCCCGCATGGTGAAAAACTACAAGCTGAAAGCGAACGCGCACATCAGCGTGGAGACCTTCTATCGCTTCTTGATCCAGGCTGTGCTGCCGGATTACGATAAGATCCTGTATCTGGACTGCGATCTGGTGGCAAATGCCGATGTGGCCGAGCTGTACCAGACGGATGTGGAAGGCTACATGCTTGCGGCTGCCCGCGATCCGGACTTTTTGGGCCAGATCAATGGTGCGAACCTCAGCACAAAGCTTTACTGCGAGCAGGAGTTCAAGATGAAGGACCCCTACAACTATTTTCAGGCTGGCGTCCTGCTGTTCAACGAAAAGGAGATGCGCAAGGCGTATTCTCTGGATGAGTGGCTCACCTTTGCCTCTCACCCGTACAAGTACAGCGATCAGGATGTTCTCAACCTGTATTGCGAAGGCCGGGTAAAGTATCTGGATATGGCCTGGAACATGATCACGGACTGCGATCACACCCGGGTCTCTCAGGTGATTGTGCATGCTCCCGCTTCGGTGCAGGCCGAATACCACAAAGCGCACAGTGCGCCTAAGCTGATCCATTATGCCGGCTTTATGAAGCCCTGGCACCGCCCCACCGAGGACTATGCCCATGCGTTCTGGGATGCGGCCCGCAGAACGCCCTATTACGAAGAGCTGATGTTCCGCTTGATGGATGGCGTATCCTATTGGATGGTTTACGAAAACAACAAGCGCTTTGGGGCAGGCAAGATCAAAGAAAAAGTCAAAAAAGTGGTGCGCAAAGTGGGCGATAAGCTGTTCCCGAAAGGCACGGAGCGCCGGGAAAAGCTGAAGGTGCTTTTAAAGCGCGGTTAAAAGGGGAAAAACCACTTGATCAGTGGAAGAAAATTTGGTGTTGACCAGGAGGACGTTCCATATGGGATTTGATTACACGCTGCAGCCCGGCAGAGTGGACCGGACGAGAACGATGCAGTCTGGAGAAAAGCCGCTCATCTCCATCATAACACCTTATTACAACGGAAAAAAATATGTTGACCAGACGTTTCAATGTATTGTAAACCAGACGTTTCCTTATTTTGAGTGGTTGATTGTAGACGACGGTAGCACCGATCCAGAGTCTCTTGAAAAACTGGAAGAGCTGGCAGCAAAAGATGCTCGCATCAAAATTTTACACAAAGAAAATGGTGGCATTGCTACTGCCAGAAATTGTGGATTAAAGCATGCCTCTTGCGATCTGATCTTTATCATTGACTGTGACGACCTGATCGAGCCGACATATCTGGAATATTGCTGGTGGATGCTGCAAAAGAATCCAAAGGCGGCTTGGGCATTTGCTGACAGCTGCGGTTTTGATATGCTGGAATATGTGTGGCATTGCACATTTGACCCGATGCGGATGAAAAAGGAGAATCACATCACGGCAACTGCGCTGATCCGCAAATCTGCGCTGGAGTCCGTTGGAGGATATTACGACAAAGGGCCAAAGCATTTTAATGAGGACTGGCACCTTTGGCTCAAGCTGATCGCTCAGGGGCAGTATCCTGTACAAAGCCAGGGCGAAGAACTCTTCTGGTACCGGCGGCGGGGCAATGGAGTTCTCAGCATTGTGCAAGGGCAAGAGGATGACATTAACAAACGCCTGATCCAACAAGCTGCAGATCAGGTGGTCGCACCCCATAAGCCAAAGATCTATCCAAATAACGAGGGCTTGAATTGGACGCATCCCCGGATGTCGCAGTGGAACAGAAAGGTCTTTGGCACACACGATAAGATACATGTGGCCTTTTTGATCCCTTGGATCGAAAGGAGCAGTGCGGACAAGTTCAACCTGGACCTGATCGCAGGCCTGGACCCTGATCAATATCAGGTGGGTATCCTGACCACGGAACGAGGCGAAAACAAGCGGCTGCAGGCAGCGCGGGAGCTCACCAGTGACATTTTCAATCTGCCGAACTTCTGTGAGCTGAAAGATTACGCCGAGTTTGTCAGCTACTATATCAAGAGCCGTGAAGTGGATGTTCTGTTCATCAGCAATTCGTATCACGGCTATGGAATGGCGGCTTGGCTGCGGCAGAATTTCCCGGAGCTGGTGATCGTGGACTATGTGCATTCGGCCACTAAATATTGGCGAAATGGCGGATATGCTCGGACGAGCAGTGCAAACCGGAGCGTGATCGAAAAAACGTATGTATGCAACAGCATGACTCGAAAAGAGATCGTAGAAGATTTCCAGCTTCCGGAAGAACAGATGGAAACCGTCTATATTGGTGTTGACGAAGAACACTTCTGCCGCGAAAACATTCGCCCGGGCATTACATACCAGGAGCTGGATATTGAGGAAGGGCGCCCCATCGTTCTGTTTGTGGCGCGTCTGCACCCGGAAAAGCGGCCGCTTCTTGTTTTGGAGATCGCCCAGCAGGTGAAAAAAGAAATTCCCGATGTGGCTTTCGTAATCGTTGGCGATGGGGAGCTGCGTGGAGAACTGGAAGCCGGGATCAAACAAAAAGAATTGACCAATACGGTATATCTGGCAGGCGCGCGGAAAGAAGTGCGCCCTTCTTACCGGGATGCCCGCATCACGCTGCTGCCCAGCTTGAATGAAGGGTTGGCATTGACTGCTTTTGAGTCTCTGTCCATGGGAGTTCCCATGGTAAGCGCCAATGTGGGCGGTCAGGCCGATCTGATCGACGATCAGGTGGGCGCGCTGATCGAATGCCGCCAAAAGAGCGATGACCTACATGGCCGCAGCGGCGTTGATCAGGAAGAGCTCAAGGAATATGCCGATGCGATCTGCAAGATCCTGAAAAATGATGCCCTTTGGGAACAGCTTTCTGAGAACTGTCGCCGCCGCATTGAGGAGAGATTTACGATCCGCGATATGGCGGAACATTTCAAAGCGGAATTCCAGCGTCTGCTGAGCGATCCCAAGGCAAAAGAGAAGCGCCGGGCCGTTTCGGAAGCACTGTGTCAGGTGGAGCCGCTGGCTGCCGAGTACTGCATGATGGAACTGCAGGAGTACACCGCCGAACTTGGCTACAATTGGCAGCCGATGCGCCAACGGGATCAGTATTTCTACGAAACGAACCAGAATAGCGTTGCCTATGCGGTCAACAACGCCCGCGTAGATGCGGCCGAAATGGTGCTGAACCGCCATGAAGAGGTGGTAAACCGTCATGAAGAGGTGCTGAACCGCCATGAAGAGGTGCTGAACCGCCATGAAGAGGTGGTAAACCGTCATGAAGAGGTGGTAAACCGTCATGAAGAGATGGTAAACCGTCATGAAGAGGTGGTAAACCGCCACGAGGAAGTGGTAAACCGCCATGAAGAGGCGGTGAACCGCCACGAGAAAGTGATAAACCGTCACGAAAGCTCTATCAATCACCAATGGGAAGTCCAAAAGTGGCATGAGGAGCGCATTGCGGCCTTGGAGCAGAATATGTCCCAGGGGATCCTGAAGCGGATCTATCACAAGCTGTTCAAACGGTGATAACTGGAGAGCCGAAATGTTAGCTTGGATGGGACGGTCATATTTGAGCGTCCCATCCAAGCATAGCAAGGCAAGACGCTGCTGTGGCGGCAGCAATGTTTTAGCAGTATGGGGATGGTATTCGGCCGGGCATTATCCCACCACCGTGGTTCACACCCTGTTCAAACGCAGTTCCCGCCGCGAAAAGTCTTGACAAACCCGCCGGAATATGCTTTACTATAGTACAGTAAAGCGACAAGAGAATCATTAAGGGCAAACCCGTCGAAAGGCGGCGACACAAAACTACAGGGCCTGGACCACAGCGTGTGGATATGGCAGCCAGTTGCACAATACGATCCCGCCGGGCGCTGGCCCGGTGCGGGTCTGCTATGATGCAACGGATAAAACTGCGGTTTTATCCGTTTTTTTGTATCCTTTTGTTCGCCCTTTTTCGCCATTCTCCTGCGGCCAGGCCCGCAAGAGAAAAATATACCAGAGAAAACGAGGAGAATCCTATGTCAAAGCATCTGCCGCTGTCGGTGCGCGTACCCATCGAAGCGGATAACCCCAGCATCTGCCGAGACGAGGCAGCCTGCATCAAATGCGGGATGTGCAAAGAAGTGTGCACCAACGTGATCGGTGTGCACGGCACCTACACCCTGGAACAAACCGGAGACAACGCCATCTGCATCCACTGCGGCCAGTGCGCCAACGTGTGCCCCCCGGCCAGCATCACCGAGGTATACGAGTATCCCCAGGTGAAGGCCGCCGTCAATGACCCGGACAAGATCGTCATCGTGAGCACCTCGCCCTCGGTGCGGGCGGCTCTGGGCGAGGAGTTCGGCATGGAGCCGGGCGCTTTCGTGCAGGGCAAAATGGTGGCCCTGCTGCGGGCGCTGGGGGCCGACTACGTGCTGGACACCAACTTCGCCGCCGACCTGACCATCGTGGAGGAAGCCAGCGAGCTGATCCAGCGGGTGACCCAAAAGACCGCCCCGCTGCCCCAGTTCACCAGCTGCTGCCCGGCCTGGGTCAAGTTCGTGGAGACCTATTACCCCGAGCTGCTGCCCCATGTGTCCACCTCCAAGAGCCCCATCGGCATGCAGGGCCCCACCATCAAGACCTACTTTGCCAAAAAGATGGGCCTGGACCCCAAAAAGATCGTGAACGTGGCGCTGACGCCCTGCACCGCCAAAAAGTTTGAGATCCGCCGCCAGGAGATGAACGCCGCCGGCCGTCTGCTGGGCGAGCCAGACATGCGGGACATGGACCATGTGATCACCACCCGTGAGCTGGCCCGCTGGGCAAAGGAGGAAGGCGTGGACTTCCAGGCTCTGGAAGACAGCGATTACGACCGCCTGATGGGCGAGGCCTCCGGCGCCGGCGTGATCTTCGGCAACACCGGCGGCGTGATGGAAGCCGCCCTGCGCACGGCCTACACCTACATCACCGGCGAGAATGCCCCCAAAAACTTCTACACCCTGGAGCCGGTGCGGGGCTACGAGGGCATCCGGGAAGCCAGCCTGGAGATCGGCGGCATGCAGATCAATGTGGCTGCCGTGTACGGCACCCAGAACGCCCGCAAGATGATCCAGCGGGTGCGGGAGGGTAAAAAGGAATACCACTTTATCGAGGTGATGACCTGCCCCGGCGGCTGCATCGGCGGCGGCGGGCAGCCCCGGAATCTGGAAGCGGACCCGGACGAGACCCGCAAGGCCCGCATCCACAGCCTGTATCGCCGGGACGAGCAGATGACCCTGCGCCTGAGCCACGAGAACCCCGAAATCAAGCAGCTGTATCAGGAGTTCTACGGCAAGCCCCTCAGCGAGCTGGCGGAAAAAATGCTTCACACTGCCTACATTGACCGGGCAGGAGATTTAAAACAGGGGCAGAACGCCCCCAGGAAAGGAACCAACACTATGACCAAATGGAAATGCAAGATCTGCGGATACATCTACGAAGGCGAGACCCTGCCCGAGGGCTTCAAGTGCCCCGTTTGCAAGCAGCCCGCTTCCGCTTTTGAAAAGGTAGAGGAAGTGCAGCCCGCCGGGACTTCCCCCTACGCCGGCACCAAGACCGAAAAGAACCTGCAGGAGGCCTTTGCCGGTGAGAGCCAGGCCCGCAACAAGTACACCTACTTTGCCCAGGTAGCCCAGCGTGAGGGCTACGAGCAGATGGCCGAGCTGTTCCTGCAGACCGCCCGCAACGAGCAGGAGCACGCCCGTCTGTGGTTCCAGGCCCTGGGTCACCTGGGCAACACCGCCGAGAACCTGCTGGCCGCCGCTGCCGGTGAGAACTACGAGTGGACCGACATGTACGACCGGATGGCCAAGGACGCCGACGAAGAGGGCTTCCACGACCTGGCCGAGACCTTCCGCAAGGTGGCTGCCATCGAGAAGCGCCACGAGGAGCGCTACCGCCAGCTGTTGGCCAACCTGGAAAAGGACCAGGTGTTCAAGAAGATCGAGGAGACCGTGTGGGAGTGCCGTGTGTGCGGCCACATCCATGTAGGCACCGAGGCCCCCGAGGTATGCCCCGTGTGCAAATACAGCCAGTCCTTCTTTGAGGTACACAAAAAGAACTACTAAGCCATAAAGCCGAGGCCGGGCAAGGAAGCTTCCTTACTCGGACTCGGCTAAGGATGCGCCGGAGGGCGGGGAAGTTTCCTCGCTTTCCGGCGCTTTTTCTTTGCGGGGGCTGTATAAAAAAGAGAGAGCAAAACAGTATTGATACAGGATAACATGATATGTTACAATGAGATCATTCAAGTAACGCGATAATTTGATGAAGCGAAAAAGAGGGCCGGTTTTGCAAGCGATCATAAAATGATCGGGAAATTTACGATTGCTTCTTTTTTTTGCGGCATGGTTTCAGGAGCAAACGGCATCCGGCCCGGCGGAAACAGCGATCAATTTGGGCACATCCTTTTATCTTAACTAAGGGGGAATCGGCGATGAAGTATTACATCCGAAAATGCTGGAAGATCAACCTGGCGGCGGGCATTTTGGTGGCGCTGGCGGCCGGGATGCAGGTGGCGGCATCCGCCATGAACATGCGCATCCTGAACACCATGGTGGCCGGAGATCTGCAAGGCCTGCTGGTGGTCATGGCCCAGCTGATCGGCCTGTGGCTGGTCATCCTGGTGGTGCTGTATGCCCGTGACCTGGTGAAGGCCCGGGCGCTGGCGGCCATGCACGGCCAGATCCGGGACGATCTGACCCAGGGGCTTTCGAAAATGTCGCCCCAGCAGTTCCGAAAAAACGAGACCGGCGTGTATCTTTCCTGGTACACCAATGATATCCAGCAGCTGGACAACAGCAGCTTTTCGGTGTTTTTCGGGCTCATCGCCAATGTGACGACCCTGATCGGCGCGCTGGCGGTGCTGGTCTATCTGGACTGGCGTCTGGCCCTGATCTGCGTGGCGGGGGCCGTGGTGCTGCTTTTTGTGCCCAAGCTGTTTGAGAAAAAGGCGAACCAGGCGGGCGGGCAGCTGTCCGGCGCGCAGGAAGCCTTTGTGAAAAAGCTGAAAAGCACCCTGGAAGGCTTTGTGGTACTGAAAATGTTCGATCGCACCCCCTACTTCCAGCAGATATTGGGCGAGGCCAGCCAGGAAGTGGAGGGCAGCAAGTACGCTTACGCCAAATTTTCCGGCAAGATGGGGGCCTTTTTCACCTTTGTCAGCATGCTGTTCCAGCTGGGCATCTCCTTTGTGACGGCGCTGTTCTCCATCTGGCAGCTGGTGCCTGTGGGCGCGATCCTCTCGGTGGGCAACCTGGCGGGCTACCTGAGCAGCGCCATCCAGGCCCTCGCCAACGCCTCGGTGTCCTTTGCCACCGGCGCGCCCGTTTGGAAAAAGTTTGAAGAGATCCGCTCCGCCGAGGGCCAGGCCCAGGGCGGCAAAGACCTGGCCTTTGGGCAGGACATTCGCTTGCAGAAAGTAGGCTTCCGGTACGGGGAAAAGCAGGTGCTGGACCAGATGGACCTGACCTTCCAAAAGGGGAACAAATACGCGTTGGTGGGGCCCAGCGGCTGCGGCAAGACCACGGTCCTGAAGCTGCTGATGTGGTATCTGGAGGACTACACCGGCAGCATCACCATCGACGGGGAAGAGCTCCGGGAATACACCCTGCCTTCGCTATACCGGCAGATGTCCTACATCGACCAGGAGGTGTACCTGTTCGACAGCACCATCCGGCAGAATATCACCCTGGGCCAGCCGTTCAGCGACGAGCAGATCGCCGCCGCGGTGCGGGACAGCGCCCTAGAAGGGGACCTGGCCAATATGCCCCAGGGCCTGGAAACGCCGGTGGGCGAAAACGGCAACCGGCTTTCCGGCGGGCAGAAGCAGCGGGTAGCCATCGCCCGGGCGCTGCTCCACGGCCAGACCATCCTGCTGATGGACGAGGGCACCTCTGCTTTGGATAAGGATAACGCCTATGCGGTGGAAAACAAGCTGCTGGCCAATCCCGACCTGACGGTGATCCTGGTGAGCCACCACCTGGACGACCGCCTGATCCCCCGGTTCGACCAGATCTATCATCTGGGAAATAAATCCGCCGCGCAGGGCGGAAAGTGATAAATTAGAGTGAATAAGTGACGAAACCGGCAGTTGACCTATATGGGGAAGGCTGCCGGTTTTGCCAATGGCTCCCTTGCGGAAAGGGAGCTGTCAGCGCAAGCTGACTGAGGGATCGGATCAGAACGATGCAAGCCTGCCATAACCCAAAGATCCTCAACAAAAGCTCCCTTGTAAAAGGGGGCTTTGTGGTTTGCGATGCACCTCGACTGAGGCCGCCGGTTGTGTTATACTATTACAATACAGGTTTTTTACGAGAGGGGCATTTCTGTGGGCGAGCAGAAGAACGAAACAACGAGCAAACAACTTTGTGTGGGTCTGCTGGCCCATGTGGACGCGGGCAAGACCACCCTTTCCGAGGGGCTGCTGTACCGGGGCGGCGCCCTCAAAAAGCTGGGCCGGGTGGACCATCAGGACGCCTTTTTGGACACCGACGCCCAGGAGCGGGAGCGGGGCATCACCATCTTTTCCAAGCAGGCCCGGCTCAGCCTGCCCGGGATGGAACTCACCCTGCTGGACACCCCCGGCCACGTGGACTTTTCCGGCGAGATGGAGCGCACGCTGGAGGTGCTGGACTATGCGGTGCTGGTCATCAGCGGCACCGACGGGGTGCAGAGCCACACCCAAACGGTGTGGAAGCTGCTGGCCCAGTACGGCGTGCCCACCTTTTTGTTTGTGAATAAGATGGACCTGGCGGGGGCGGACCGGCAGAAGGTGCTGGCGGACCTGGCCCGGCTGGACAGCGGCTGCATCCCCTTTGACGGCAGCCTGGCCCCGGAGGAATTTGCCGAAGCCCTTGCCATGCAGAGCGAGGAGGCCATGGAGGCCTACCTGGCCACAGGCGAAGTGCCCCACCGTCAGATCGTGGAGATGATTGCCCGGCGGCAGGTGTTTCCTTGCCTGTTCGGCTCGGCCCTCAAGCTGCAAGGGGTGGACGAGCTGCTGCAAGATCTGAACGACTACACCCAGGCTCCCTGCTGGCCGGCGGAGTTTTCGGCCAGGGTGTACAAGATCGGCCGGGACAGCCAGGGCGCCCGGCTGAGCTATCTGAAGATCACCGGCGGCAGCCTGCGGGTGAAGGCATCGCTCACCGGCCAGGACAAAAACGGTGCAACCCCCTGGCAGGAAAAGGTGGATCAGATCCGCCTGTATTCCGGCGCAAAGTTCCAGACCCTGGACGAGGCCCCGGCGGGCACGGTGTGCGCCGTCACCGGCCTGACCCATACCTGGGCCGGGCAGGGCCTTGGCCAGCAGGCGGCGGCTCACACCCCGCTGCTGGAGCCGGTGCAAAGCTGCCAGCTGCTGCTGCCGGAGGGCTGCGACGTGCACGACACCCTGCGCAAGCTGGCCCAACTGGAAGAAGAGGACCCCCAGCTGCACATTGTGTGGAACGAACGGCTAGGGGAGATCCATTTGCAGATGATGGGCGAGGTGCAGCTGGACGTGCTGAAACGGCTCATCTGGGAGCGGTTCGGCCTGGCCGTCGGCTTTGGCCCGGGGAACATCGTTTACCGGGAGACCATCGCTGGGCCGGTGGAGGGCATCGGCCATTTTGAGCCGCTGCGTCATTATGCCGAGGTCCACCTGCTGCTGGAACCCCTGCCCCGGGGCAGCGGCCTGCAATTTGCCGCGGCGTGCAGCGAGAACAAGCTGGATAAAAGCTGGCAGCGGCTGGTGCTGACCCATCTGGAAGAAAAGGAGCATTTGGGGGTGCTCACCGGCAGCCCCATCACGGATATGAAGATCACCCTGGTGGCGGGCCGGGCCCACCAGAAGCACACCGAAGGCGGCGACTTCCGCCAGGCCACCTACCGGGCGGTGCGCCAGGGCCTGATGCAGGCGGACAGCATTCTGCTGGAGCCCTGGTACGACTTCCGGCTGGAACTGCCCGCCGAAGCGGTGGGCCGGGCCATGGCGGACGTGCAGCGAATGGGCGGCAGTTTTGCCCCGCCGGAACTGGCGGGGGAGATCGCGGTGCTTACCGGCTGCGCCCCGGTGGCGGAAATGCGGGGCTATCCCATGGAGGTGACCGGCTATACCCGGGGCAAGGGGCGGCTGGCCTGCACGCTGGCGGGCTACCGGCCCTGTCACAACGCCTCTGCCGTGATCCAGACGCTGGGCTACGAGGCCGAGCGGGACACGGACAACCCGGCAGATTCGGTGTTCTGCGCCCATGGGGCGGGGTATACCGTCAAGTGGGACCAGGTGTCCCAGCATGCCCATGTGGAAAGCGGCCTCAAATGGGACGAGCCGCAACCCAGCCAGCAGGCGCCCATGCGGCGGCTGCCTGGCGTTCCGGCGGCGGGATCGCTGGAAGAGGACGCCCAGCTGGCGGCCATCTTCCAGCGCACCTACGGGCCGGTGAAGGGGAGGGATCTATTCCGCCGGCCGGCGGAAAAACCGGCGGAGTACCAGTACCGGGACCTGGGCCCGGAATACCTGTTGGTGGACGGCTATAACGTGATCTTCGCCTGGGACGAGCTGAAAGAGCTGGCAGCCACCAGCCTGGAGGCCGCCCGGCAGGCCCTGGCGGACCTGCTGTGCAACTACCAGGGCTTTAAAAAGTGCGTGGTGATCCTGGTGTTCGACGCGTACAAAGTGCACGGCGGCACCGGCGATGTGAGCCGGTATCACAACATCCATATCGTGTACACCAAAGAGGCCGAGACCGCCGACATGTACATCGAAAAGGTGACCTACCAGATCGCGAAGGAGCGGCGGGTGCGGGTGGTCACCTCGGACGGGGCCGAGCAGCTGATCATCCTGGGCCACGGGGCGCTGCGGGTGTCGGCCCGGTCCTTCCGGGAAGAGGTGGAGCGCACCAACGGTCAGATCCGCCAGCTTCTGGCAGAGAATAACCAGCGGAATAGCCGGTAACGGCCCCGGCGTGGAAGAGGAAAAACGGAACAAAAGGCCCGCGAAAAAGGCTTGCTTTTTTCGCGGGCATATAGTATAATATATTCCGTTACAGAAAAGCCGGTGTGTCGGAATGGCAGACGATGCGGACTCAAAATCCGTTGGTGGCAACACCGTGTGGGTTCAAGTCCCACCACCGGCACCAGTTCGTCGCGGACCCCGGTCCGTGCAAAAGCCCCGGTCGGCAGACCGGGGCTTTCTTCATCCCTACGTCGCTCCTCACTTCCCCATAAAATCTTGCCACAGCAAGCTTTTACGGGGGCCCCGGCAGAGCAAAGGCTCTGCCCAATGGACTACGCTCCATTCAAAAAGCCCAGCCAATCGGCTGGGCTTTTCTCATACCGCTCCGTCATTCCTCCTTCTCCCCACGAAACCTTGCTAAAGCAAGCTTCCGCGGGGGCCCCGGCAGAGCAAAAGCTCTGCCCAATGGACTACGCTCCATTCAAAAAGCCCAGCCGACCGGCTGGGCTTTTCTTATATTTCTTTTCCACTGCCAAACTGCCCAAAGTATCGGGGGCATCTTTGGGTACGCCTTTCCCAGCCCTGCTGGCTGCAAGCCCCAGACTGGCGGCGGTCCTTTCTTATAGCTGAACTTTCCGAATAGGAAATTATTTTATTTCTTAATATGAAAAATTCGCTCTGTTTTTTTGCGGTGGCCTGTCGTATACTGAAAGCAGAACAACGGGCGGCAAAGCCCGAAAACGCCAAAAGGAGTGGGGAAGATGCAGGTGCAGCTTGCCGAGAACATCCGCAGATACCGCCGGGAGAAAAAACTCACCCAGGAACAACTGGCCGAGGTGATGGGCGTCACGGTGGGCACCGTTTCCAAGTGGGAGGCGGGGGCCTCCACGCCGGACGTGGCCGTGATCATGGAGCTGGCGGACTTTTTCGGCACGTCGGTGGACGTGCTGCTGGGTTACCGCCAGCAGAGCGCCAGCCTGGCGGACACCCTGGAACGGCTCCGGGCGCTGCGCAACGCAAAGCAGTTTGGCGAGGGCCGCCGCCAGGCCGAGAAGGCGGTCAAGCAGTTCCCCAACAGCTTTGAAGCGGTCTACCACAGCGCCTCGTTGTTGCAGATGGCGGGCCTGGAGGAACAGGACGCGGCCGCTGCCCGCCGTGCCGAAGCGCTGTACACCCGGGCGCTGGAGCTGTTTGAGCAGAACACCGACCCGGAGGTGACCCAAGTGAGCATCCGCAATGCCATGGCGGGCATCGCCATCCAGCTGGGGGAGAACGACCGGGGCGTGGAGCTGCTGAAACAGAACAACGTGGAGGGCGTGAACAACGTGCGCATCGGCCAGACCCTGGCCCAGGATCCCGCCCGGCAGGGGGAGGCGCTGGAATATCTGGAAAAAGGGCTGCTGGATCTGTCCGGCCAGCTGATCGTGCTGGCGGGGGGATATCTGAACGCCGCCCAGGCGGGCGGCAGTGTGGCCCCCGCCGAGGCCCGGGCGCTGACGATGGTGGTGATCCATTTTCTGGACGAGCTGAAACCGCCCAAGGCCCTTTCGGCGCTGGAGAAATACCAGGTGGCCCTGTGGGTGGGCTGCGCCATTATGAGCGAGATGCAGGGCCTTGCCCGCCAGGCCGACGCCGACCTGCACACCGCCTGGACGCTGGCGGATCGGTACGATGCCCAGCCGGAGGCCGGAGCTTACACCCTGCGATTCATCCGGCTGGACACCATGCAAGACACCACCAGCTTTGACGATTTTGGCCGCACCGCCCGGGAGGGCGCCGAGAAGATGCTGCGGGGAAACGCGGGCGACTGCCCCCGCCTGTTGCCGCTTTGGGAGGGATTTTGCCATGAAAACGAACCGTGAAACAAGGACCCGCCGCCGGCAGTTCACCCGGCTGTTTTACCAGGATAATCGCTGGAACCTGGCCCTTTCGCTGCTGGCGGTGGTGCTGTCTGTGGGGCTGAACCTGGCCATCTCCTGGCTGCTGCAGCAGACCATCGACCTGGCCACCGGCGGCTCCACCACCCGGACGCTGGCCCAGCTGGTGGTGTTCACCCTGGGGCTGCTGGCGCTGTGCGTGCTGTGCGACGCGCTGGGGGCTTTTGCCAAGCCTCGGTTCCTCTCCCGGGCCATTGGCCAGTACCGGGAGTACGCCTACGCCGCGCTGTTAAAGAAAAACCTGGCCACCTTCACCCAGGAGAACACGTCTACTTATTTATCGGCGCTGTCCAACGACGCAAACAGCATCGAGACCAACTACCTGAACAAGCTGTTCGAGTTTTTGGGCAACGCATTGCTGCTCGTGGGGGCCGTGGCGCTGATGTTCTGGTACAGCCCGCCGCTGGCGCCGGTGGCGCTGGTGCTTTCGGCGCTGCCGCTGGTGGTGTCGCTGGCGGCGGGGCCCCGGCTGGCCCAGGCGGAAACGGAGGTCTCCCGGGAAAACGAGGGCTTTGTGGCCGCCTTGAAGGAGGGCCTCAGCGGCTTTTCCGTGGTAAAGACTTTTCAGGCCGAGGGCGAGGTGCTGGGCCTGTTTGCCAAAAGCAACCGCCAGGTACAGCAGGCCAAATGCCGCCGTTTGCGGTACAACAGCATCCTGACCTCGGTGGGATCCACGGTGGGGGCTGCCTCCCAGCTGGGCGTGTTTCTGGTGGGCTGCTGGATGGCGCTGTCCGGCTGGGGCGTCACCCCCGGCGTGATGGTGGTGTTCGTCAACCTGATGGCCTGTTCCAATATGTTTGTGGCCGCCCTGCCGGACTTTTTCTCCAACCGGACGGCCTGCAACGCCCTCATCGACAAGCTGGCCGATGCGCTGGCCGTCAATTTGCAGCCGGAGGGCAAAGCCGTTCCCCGCAAGCTGGAGCAGGGCATCCAGCTGGAGGACCTGACCTTTGGCTACGAAAAGGATCAGCCGGTGCTGCGGGGCGTTTCGGCCCGGTTCGAGGCGGGCAAACGCTATGCGGTGGTAGGGGCTTCCGGCAGCGGCAAGTCCACCCTGCTGCGGCTGCTGATGGCCGGCAGCAGCGGCTACGGTGGCGCCATCCGGTATGACGGCGCCGAGCTGCGCAGCATCAGCACCGACTCGCTGTACGAGCTGGTCTCGCTGGTGGAGCAGAACGTCTTTGTGTTCGACAGCTCCATCCGGGACAACATCACCATGTTCCGCCATTTCCCCCAGGAGCAGGTAGACCGGGCGGTGCGGCTTTCCGGCTTGCAGCCGCTGATCCAGGCGAAAGGGGAGGGGTACCTGTGCGGTGAGAACGGGGCGAACCTGTCCGGCGGCGAGCGGCAGCGGGTCTCCATCGCCCGCAGCCTGCTGCGGCAGGCCCCGGTGCTGCTGGTGGACGAAGCCACGGCGGCGCTGGACAAGGAGACGGCGTTCCAGGTGGCCAGCGCGATCTTGGATCTGGACGGGCTGACCCGCATCGTGGTGACCCATGCGCTGGACGAGGCGCTGCTGCGCCGGTACGATGGAATTTTGGTGCTGAAAAACGGCACGGTGGCTGAGTGCGGCGGCTTTGACGAGCTGATGGCGCAAAGGGGGTATTTCTATTCGCTGTACACTGTGTCGCAGTGATGAAGAGATCAGGAAGAAGAGAGCAAATAGCGATCCCAGACGATCATAACAGGGCGTGACATCTGGCACGCCCTGTTGCTTTGTGCGCAAAACCGCAAAAAAACCCATATCGTTACAGTTTTTCAAAATTGTTTATTGACCAGGAGGTCTATAAGAACTAAAATAGTAATAAATAGACCAGGCAGTTTGTTTTGGGAGGCGTTATGAAAAAGGAAGAAAAAACCAAGCGCACCCGGCAGCGCATTCTGGAGGCGGCTTTGGCGGAGTTCGGCACCAAAAATTACGAGAAAGCCTCGGTGAATGCCATCTGTGCCGAAAGCCAGATCTCCAAAGGGCTGCTGTATCACAATTTCAAAAGCAAGGACGAATTGTATCTGGAATGTGTGCGGGTGAGCTGTGAAAAACTGATGGAGCATCTGCAGGCCCATGCAGGCCCGACGGCGGGCGGCCCGGCGGGGCTGAGGGAACTGTTGGAGGCTCGGCAGGATTTTTTTGCCCAGAATCCCCATTATGGACACATCTTTTTCACCAGCCTGTTACAGCCGCCGGACCATCTGCTGGGCCAGATCCAGCAGGTGCGGGGCAGGTTCGACGACTACCTGGCCCAGCGGTACCGGGCGCTTTTGGGGCAGATCCAGCTGCGCCGGGGCGTCACCATGGAGCAGGCGCTGGACTATATGATGGATTTTCAGCAGATGTTCAACGGCTATTTCCGCCAGCGGTCCCAGGAGGACGGGGGAGACCTGAACGCCCTCATCCAGGACCACGAAGCCAAGCTGTTCCATCTGCTGGACCGGATGCTGTACGGCATCGCCCGGCAAGGGCCGGAAACGGACTGACCTGCGGCCCTGGCCGCACAGCCAATACACAAAGAAAGAGGGAAAACATTCATGCTGATCGTACGCTTGGCGGTGACGGTGGTCATCGCGTTTTTTGTGGGCAAGCTGGTCTCCCGGCTGAAGCTGCCCTCCATCCTGGGCTGGCTCATCACGGGCATGGTGCTTGGCCCTCACGCCCTTTCGGTGATGGACCAGGAGGTAATGGACGCCGGCTGGTACAAGACCATGGAGTCGATCTTGGAGTGTTCGGTGGGCCTGATGATCGGTACCGAGCTGGTTTGGAACAAGCTGAAAAAATCCGGCAAGTCCATCATCATCACCACCCTCACCCAGTCGCTGGGCACCTTTTTGGTGGTGTCGCTGGTCTTTTCGGTGGTGTTCTGGTTCTCCGGCATCCCTATTTACCTGGCCTTTATTTTCGGCGGCATCGCCCTGGCCACCGCTCCGGCGCCGGCGCTGTCCATCGTGCGTGAGTTCAACACCAGCGGCCCGGTGACCAAGACCCTGATCCCCATGGCGGCCCTGGACGATATGGTGGGCTGCGTGGTGTTCTTCACCACCATCGCCATTGTGGCGGGCAATCTGTCCGCCGGGCAGCTGCCCGCCTATATGATCCCGCTGGTGGTGCTGCTGCCGCTGGTCATCGGCGTGGTGGTGGGCCTTTTGGGCGGATTGGTGCTGAAAAAAGAGCGCAGCAGCCGGGCCACCCTGGCGCTGCTCATCGCCCTGATCCTTCTGGCCAGCGCCGTGGGCTATCTTTTCAACACCTATGTGATGCCCCGCCCTGTGCTGAACTTCATGCTCATCGGCATGGCGTTTTCCGCCACCTTCTCCAATATGATCCCGGAAAAGCGGCTGGAACAGATCATGCAGGGCTTCAACCCGATCCTGGGCGTGGCCATGATCATCGTGATCCTGAACCTGGGCGCCCCGCTGGACTACCATCTGGTGCTGGGGGCCGGGCTGTTCACCGTCGTGTATATCCTGGCCCGGGCGGCCGGCAAATACTTTGGCGCGTACTTTGGCGCAAGCGTGACCAAAGCGCCCGAGACCGTGAAAAAGTACCTGGGCCTGACCCTGCTGCCCCATTCCGGCGTGTCGCTGGTGTTCACCGGCATTGCGGTGTCGGTGCTGTCCGGCCCTGCGCCGGAGTGCGCCCAGATCATCCAGGGCACCATCGCCGCGGCCGCCGTGATCAACGAGATCATCGCCGTGGTGGTGGCAAAAAAGGCTTTGAGTGGGCCGGCGAGATGGGCGAAGGCCAGCAGGCGCCGGAGACTGGGGCGGAGCTGGCAGGCCCCCGCACCGTTATCACCATCAGCCGCCAGCATGGCAGCGACGGCCGGGAGATCGGGCGCAGGCTGTCTCAGCAGCTGGGCATCCCCTTTTATGACAACGAAATCATCGAGCTGGCGGCCAATGCCAGCGATCTGGACAAGAGCTTTTTTGAAAACAGCGAGACCCAGGGCGCGGGCGGCCGGCTGCACCAGCTGTCCAGCGGGCTGCACGGCGAGATGCCCCTGGCGGACCGGGTGTTCCTGCATCAGTCCCAGGTCATCCGCAAGGTGGCCAGCGAGGGCGGCTGCGTGATCGTGGGCCGCTGCGCCGACTATGTGCTGCGGGACCGGCCGGACGTGCTGAAGGTGTTCGTGTACTCCGACCTGGAAAACCGCAAGCACCGCATCGCCCACATCTACCACGAGACCGATGCCCAGACCCTGGAAAACATTGAAAAAACTGACAGAAAGCGGGCCACCTATTACAACTATTATTCCGGCAAGCAGTTCGGCGACGCCCAAAACTACGACCTGTGCCTGAACAGCGGCGTGCTGGGTATGGAGAAATGCATCCGGATCATCCAGTCGGTCTACCAGGACCGGGAGGAGAAGTGGCAGGCGTGAGCGCCGTCCCGCTGATCTGTACGGGGCAGAACGACAAAAAATAGAAAAATCCAGCGGATCACTGCCGGAAAACGAGCAAACAGAGCCAAAACTGCATTTTTGTGTTCGCACGAAATACAGTTCTGGCTCTGTTTTTGTCATATTTAACATTTTTTATCAGTGATAGGCCGGGGAATGGTTAAAAAATCGAATTTAGTAAAAATTCTTAGCTTGATTGTTTACATCGTGCACCCAATATGCTATACTTAAAACTAATCTCTTGTGTGGGAAAAAGATGGAGCTTAAGCTCAGCGAAACTGTGCGCAATAAAAAGACAGTTTGCAGAGACCGGCTGCATATCCTTCTATAAGAGGCCAGCCAACAACGCAAAAACGAAAGAAGCCAGATCGGCGAAAGCGGCTTTCTGTGGCCCGCTTCTTTTTTGGTGAAAAATTGGAAAAAGAGTATGACTTATCCGCTGCCTGCCCGCAGGCCCGACGGCCCGGCTTGGCAGAACAGCGCAAGCCCTGATACAGGAGAACGTATGAGTTACGAGAAAAAAAGAGACCTGGTTTTGAAATTGACCATGGTATTTTCCAGCATTTATCTGCTCTGGCGGTTGTTTTTCACCCTGCCGGTGCACGAGGGGCCGGTGCAGCTGGCGCTGGGCATCCTGCTGTTTTTGGCGGAAGCCATCACCACCCTGGGCACCTTCGAGCTGTATCTGAGCAAGATGCGTTCCGCCGGCAAACAGATCCAGCCCATGGACATTCCCCCCGAGCTTTACCCGGACGTGGATGTGCTGATCGCCACCCACAACGAACCGGTGGACCTGCTGTATAAAACGGTGAACGCCTGCACCTATATGGACTATCCGGACAAAAGCAAGGTACATATCTATCTGTGCGACGACGGCAACCGGGACGAGGTGCGCCAGCTGGCCCAGCAGTTCTCAGTGGGGTATCTGGGCCTTGCCAACAACACCCACGCAAAATCCGGCAACTACAACAACGCCCTGGCCAACACCCACTCGCCGCTGATCGCCACCTTTGACGCGGACATGATCCCCCAGCGGGAGTTTTTGGTGAAGACCGTGCCCTACTTTTTCGCCCAGGAGTGGGTGAAAGAGGGGGACACCTACCGCCGCCGGCGGCCGGACGAGCAGCCGGAACAGCGCATCGGCCTGGTGCAGACCCCCCAGAGCTTTTACAACCAGGACCTGTTCCAGTTCAACCTGTTCATGGAAAACGACATCCCCAACGAGCAGGACTTCTTCTCCCGTGAGATCAACGTGATGCGCAACGCCTCCAATTCGGTGGCCTACACCGGCAGCAACACGGTGATCCTGCGCCAGGCGATGGAGGACATCGGGGGCTTCCCGTACCACACCATCACCGAAGACTTTGAGACCAGCCTGCGGATGCAGAAGGAAGGCTACATCACCTACGCCACCACCGAGACGCTGGCCTCCGGCCTGTCCACCACCACGGTGGCCAGCATGATCAAACAGCGGGTGCGCTGGGCTCAGGGCGTGATCCAGAGCATCCAGAACACCAACGCCATCTTCACCAAAAAGCTGCCCCGGGCCACCCGCATCTCTTACCTGAACGCCTTTTTGTACTGGTGGTCCTTTTTCTCCCGGATGATCTTTATTTTGGCGCCCATCGTGTTCGCCCTGTTTGATGTGAAGCTGGTGGAATGCGGCTTCTTCGAACTGCTGCTCTTCTGGCTGCCGTCCCACCTGCTGTACAGCAGCGCCTCCCGCTATCTGAGCACCAACGTGCGTAACCTGCGCTGGAGCCAGATCATCGACACCATCCTCTGCCCCTATCTGATCGTGCCGGTGTTTTTGGAGACCATCGGCGTCCACGAGCGCAAGTTCAAGGTGACCAACAAGAACAAGACCAGCGTGAAGACCACCAACTTCCGCTTCATCCTGCCCCATGCGGCGCTGATCCTGCTGTCGCTGGCGGCAGGGCTGCGGTATGTGAACGGCAAGTACGGCATGTCGCTGCTGTACAGCAGCGTGATCCTGTACTGGCTGCTGCACAATCTGGTGTCGCTGGTATACGCGGTGTTCTTTATGCTGGGGCGCAAGTCCTACCGAAAGTTTGAGCGGCTGAAGGCGGAAGAGACCATTTCGGTGGAGCTGCAGGACCGGTGCCTGCCGGGGACCACGGTGGACGTTTCCGAGGAAGGCATGGCCTTCCGGCTGGAGGACCCGGTGGAGATCCTGAAAGACGAGACCTTCTTTATCCATGTGTGCACGGCCCATTACCATGCCCGGCTGCAGGCCCGCATGGTCTACCGCAAGCAGACCGAGGACGACTTTGTGTATGCGGTGCAGGTGAGCCCCCTGACCGAACGGGACCGGCGGGAATATATGCAGATCATCCACGACCGGCTGCATACCCTGCCCAAGGAGCTGGATCCCTGGCGCACGCCTTATGACGACATCGCCCGCAACCTGGAGCGCCGGAAGGTGCAGATCCACCGGCCCCAGCGCAAACCGGCGGCCCTGCCGGTGCCTGCTCCGGTGCCCGCCATGGGGCCGGAATCTGCCGGGGCAGCGACGGAAAGCGCCTATGCCGCAGCAAACCATTAAAACAGATCACCTTTGACGAAGGAGTTGTGGTTTATTGATCTTCGCAGTAAAGGGAGCGCTTCTGCTTGGCTCCTTTTTGGGATATTGCTTCGTGCTGCGCCAAAAGGCCCGGATGCAGGCGGAGTTCGTGCCGGTGACCGTGCTGTGCGGCACGGCGCTGGCGCTGTATCTGGCGGGCCTTATGCACATGCTGCGGCTGGGTTCCTACCTGGTGTACAGTGTGGGCCTGGCGCTGTGTTTGTACATGATGTGGCAGATAGCGCGAAAAAAATACCGCCCGCCCTATATGACCTTGTTCCGGGCCGGCTTTCTGCTGGGGGCGGTGGTGTTCTGCGGCCTTTCGCTGCTGCTGCGGCTGGAACACTACGATAACTTTTCCCACTGGGCCACGGTGGTCAAGCAGATGTACAACACCAACGCGTTCCCCACCCTGGAGGATGCGATCGTGTCCTTCAAAGATTACCCGCCCGGCAGCAGTGTGCTGGTGTATTATGGCTGCCTGCTGTGGGACAACGCCCAGGGCGTGATGCTCTTGATGCAGAACGCCCTGCTGCTGGCCGGCTTTTATGCCATGTTCGGCCTCGTGAAAGAGCGCAAGCGGTTTTTGGTCTATTCCTTCATCGGCATGGGCGGGGCGCTGCTGTCCTACCTGAACCTGACCATCCGCATCAACAACCTGCTCATCGACTTTTTGATGCCGGTCCTGTCGGTGGCGGCGCTGGCGGCCATCGAGGCATTGCTGGAAAAACCAAAACAGCTGGCCGGGGTGCTGCTGCCGGTGCTGGGACTCATCACCATTATGAAGAGCACCGGCGTGGTGTTTGCGGCGCTGCCGCTGCTGTACCTGGCCTGGCGGCTGGTGGGCCAAAAGCACTGGGGCGCCCTCAAGCGGCTGGCCTATCTTGTGGGGCTGGCGGCGTTTTCCATGCTGCCTTACCTGCTGTGGAAGGTCCACCTGGCCCTGGAACTGCCGGGCCTGGAAGAAAAGTTTGCCGCCGACAGCCAGAGCGCCGAACTGATGGCCGTGGGCCAGCAGCTGTACGGCCAAATCACCCGGGATTTTCTGGAAGGGGCGCTGGCCCTGTCCAGCCGGGCGGCGGTGTGCTTCTGGCTGTGCAACCTGGTGGTGATCGCCGTCTGTGTGTTTGCCCGGCTGCGGCTGAAAAAGAAGCTGTGCTTGGGCAAGACGCTGCTGGCCATGGATCTGGTGGCGGTGCTGTACTACGGGGGCATTTTGTATATGTACCTGTTCCTGATGCCGGCGGACGAGGCCGTGGTGCTGGCGGGCTTTGAGCGTTACGCCTGCAGCATCATGGTGTTCTTTGCGGGCGGGCTGATCCTGGCCGGCGCAAAGGATATCGAGAGTCTGTTCTATTTTAAGAATGTCACCGGCGACACCTACAAGGCCTATCGCTCCCCGGCGACCAAGCAGCGGTATCAGATGCTTGTGCTGGTGAGCGTGCTGATCATGGGCAACTTCCTTTATTCCGAGATCGCGGGCCTGTGGGAGATCCGGGGCAACTACCCCAACACCATTGCGGGCCGCACCGAGGCCCTGGTGGGGGATCAGTGGTACCGGAACGGCTCGGAGGACGACGCCCGGTATCTGGTGATCGCCACCGACCGGGACAGCCCGGTCTACAGCCACGAGCTTTCCTACACCATGCGGTATTTCCTGTATGCCCCTTATGTGGACGTGATGCTGCCCATGAGCGAGGCGGAATTGCAGGAAAAGCTGCCGAATTACGATAAGATCATCGTGTTTGAGGAGGGCGCGGTCACCGCTAAAAACGGCAAGTACACCCTGGATGCGCTGCGCCAGCAAGGCATCTACGAAAGCGCCGACTTGCAGGCGGCATTTGCCGCCGCCCAGAGGGTGTGAACGAATAAATTAGATAAGGAAAAGGCCCCGGAGCGAACTGCTCCAGGGCCTTTGTGCTGTGTTGTCTTAGGTTGGCTTTGCCCTAGCGAAATCGATCCCCCCATCCCGGCGTCGCCGGGCCACCCACTTTTACACAAGTGGGGCACTGAAGCTTCCGAAAGCCTGCCCTTTTCACAGGGGAACACTGGCGTTACTGGCCGTTTTCCCTATTTTCAATACGTCTTTCGGCTTTGCCAATGGCGTCCCCCCGAGTAAAGGGAGCTGTCAGCGCAAGCGAGGGATCGAATCAGAAAGATGACAGCTTACTGCAAGCGTGCCGTCCCCCCTTGCCGCTGGGGCAGCAGTTTCCCCTCCAACAAAACAAATCTTCTAATACTTCGCTCTTCCCTACGACACAAACAAACCGCCCGTGCATTGCACGAGCGGGTCATTTAGGGTCGTTTGTGGCCGCCTTGGCCCGGGGCGGGGAAGGGGCCCCCGCCCTCGGGCTGCGGCATACAGAGGAAGATTTATGATAAAGGGGATAGCATAGGGGAAGGGGAGGGTCAGTCCTCCTGGTGGTGATGGTCGTGCTCGTGGGCACAGCCGCCGCAGCAGCCGTTGCAGCTGGGGATGTCGTCCACCGGCAGGCCGTTTCGGGTGCGGTAGTCGGCAATGGCGGCCTGAACGGCTTCCTCGGCCAGCACAGAACAGTGGATCTTGTGAGGGGGCAGGCCGTCCAGCGCCTCGGTGACCGCCTTGTTGGTCAGCTTGAGGGCCTCGTCTACCGGCTTGCCCTTGATCATCTCGGTGGCCATGCTGCTGGAAGCGATGGCGCTGCCGCAGCCGAAGGTGTTGAACTTTACGTCGGTGATCACGTCATCGTCGATCTTCAGATAGATCTTCATGATGTCGCCGCACTTGGCGTTGCCCACCTCACCCACGCCGTCAGCGTCGTCGATGGTGCCCAGGTTGCGGGGGTGCAGAAAATGGTCCATTACCTTATCACTGTATAACATAATTTTTGATTCCTTTCTGAAGATCGTTCCAAACCGGAGAGATAGAGCGCAGGTAAGCCACCACTTCGGTGACCGACTGGATGATGTGATCCATCTCCTCGGCGGTGTTTTCGGCGCTGAGGGTCAGCCGCAGCGAGCCGTGGGCTACCTCGTGGGGCAGGCCGATGGCCAGCAGCACATGGCTGGGATCCAGCGAGCCGGAGGTGCAGGCCGAGCCGGAAGAAGCGCACACGCCCTTCTGATCCAGCAAAAGCAGCAGCGCCTCGCCCTCGATGCCCTCAAAGCAGAAGCTGGCGCAGCCAGGCAGCCGATGCTCCCGGTCGCCGGTGAGGGTGGAGTGGGGGATCTTGCCAAGGCCCTCGATCAGCTTGTCACGCAATGCGCTCACCTTTTCGGTGTTGGCCTGCATGCAGTCCACCGCGTCCTTCAAGGCGGCAGCCATGGAGGCGATGGCGGGCAGGTCCTCGGTGCCGGCACGCTTGCCCCGCTCCTGTGCGCCGCCCTCGATCAGGCTGGTGAGGGCCACGCCCTTGCGGGCATACAGCGCGCCCACGCCCTTGGGGCCGTGGAACTTGTGAGCCGAAAGGCTCAGCAGGTCGATCTGGTCGGCCTGCACGTCGATGGGCAGATGGCCCACCGCCTGCACGGCGTCGGTGTGGAACAGCACCTCGTGCTTATGGCAGATGGCGCCGATGGCCCGGATGGGCTGGATGGTGCCGATCTCGTTGTTGGCGTACATCACGCTGACCAGAACGGTGTCCGGCCGGATGGCGGCCTCCAACTCTTCGGGGCGCACCAGGCCGTCCTGGTGAACGTCCAGATAGGTGACCTCAAAGCCCTGCTTTTCCAGCTTTTGCAGGGTGTGCAGCACGGCGTGGTGCTCAAACTTGGTGGAGATGATGTGTTTTTTGCCCTTGCGCAGGCCGATGGCCGCCGCGGAGAGGAGGGCCTGGTTGTCGGCCTCGCTGCCGCCGCCGGTGAAGATGATCTCACGGGGCTCGCAGTTCAGAATGTCCGCAATGGTCTGGCGGCTCTGGGCCAGCTGCACGGCGGCCAACTGGCCCAGGGTGTGCAGGCTGGAGGGGTTTGCGTAATTGGACTGGATGGTGTCCAGCATGACTTTAACAGCCCGGTCACTCATTTTGGTGGTGGCCGCGTTATCGGCGTAGATCCGGTTCATGGGATTCCTCCTAAGAAACCGCGCGGCCCGTATGGACAGCACGGGAAAAATGTTCGGCAGGGCGGGAAGGATTATTTCCCACTCGCATGGTAGGATAATACCACATAAAGCCCATCGTGTCAATAGGAAAATGCCCCAAAAAAACACGCGCCGTCCATCTTTTTTGCACAAAAGGGGCGGCGCAAAAAGGCCGGGGCCGGGCGAGGGGCAAAAAGCGCTCCTGCCCGGCGCACTGGCAAAGGGGCAAAGCCGTTACACGTCCGGCAGGGTGCCGTCCAGCATGTCCTGCAAGGTCACGCTTTGCAAAAAGGTTTCCACCAGCTGATCCAGCCGCTGCCACAAAGGCAGGGTGCTGCACTCATCGGCCCGGGGGCAGTCGCCGTCCGAGCAGGCACGGCAGTTCACCGGGGAAAGGCCGCCCTCGGCCGCCCGCAGGATCTCGCAGACGGTGTACTCTTTGGGGGCGCGGCACAGCCGGTAGCCGCCGGTCTTGCCGCGGCGACTTTCCAAAAAGCCGGCCTTATTCAGCAGCGAGACGATGGCCTCCAGATATTTCATCGAAATGCCTTGGCGCTCGGCCACACCGCCCAGGGCAACGTAGTCTTCCGGCGGCTTCTGCGCCAGGTCCAGCATGACACGCAGCGCATAGCGGCCTTTGGTAGAGATCATCATACAGAAAAATACCTCATTCTCACAAAGTTACCGTTTCGGAGAAAGTCAGGCGGGCGCTGGGGGACGGTCTGCAAAGGCAGCCGCCGCGCATGGCAAAAGGGGAGATCTTTTGGCACTGCTGCAGCGGCCCGCAAGGCTGTTCCTACCGGTTGGATATGTTAACCACTACATTGTGCAATATTTTGCCAAAAAAATCAAGAGGGGTCAAATTAAAAGGGGACAAGACAGTGTAGAGCTACAATACATGTTGGACAGTAGAGCAAAAAAAGCAAATAAAAAAGTAGAAGGACAGAGCCTTCATAGGGTATAGTTAAGTTGCGACACCAACACACCCAAGAAAGGAGCTCTGTCCCTCATGAGCAAGAGTA